>NZ_JBFRDR010000005.1:0-334555 GCF_052113885.1 Lysobacter sp. TAB13
GTTGGTGGCGGTGAGATCCAGTGACCAACAGCGCACGAGCGCCCGAAATCGGGCCTCGCTGATTTTCGAACGGCGGTAATACCTGTTTTTCTTTTGCATTTCAGGAAGATAGCTGCGTTATGGGGCAGCTTTGCTTCCTAAGACCCTTTGTTTTTGCGGCTCGCGATTGTGCCGACGGATGCTTTTGCCGGTAGGGAGTCGTCTCTCCAAACCGTCATTCCCGCGAACGCGGGAATCCAGTGACTTCAAGGGTTCTCGCACGAAAGGCCCTGGATTCCCGCGTTCGCGGGAATGACGGTAGGAGAGAGCGTCGATACTTGGAAGGGACGCGTAGGCACAGTCTGTCGCTGCAAAGCGCGACGTGAGCATGCCGCACGCGGCACCCAGTACCCGGCCCGCACAGACCTCGCCCAACCCCTCAAAGCATCTTGACCAACCGCTCCAACATCTTCTTGGTCGCCGGCCGAGCCAGATACTCCCGAGCCATAGTCTCCAACCCCAACACATTCGTCTCGCTCGTATCGTCCAGATCATCCAGCCCGACAGTCAGCTCGGCCTGCATCCGGAAATACCCATCGCCGACCAACTGCCGCGCGATGTAATCCACCGAATCGGTATTGCCGTCGAACAACACGTCGATGATCGGCACCGCCCATTCCAGCGCGCCCCACGAGCGCGCCGATTCCAGGTCGATGCTGCGCGTGCGCTCGCCGCTGCCCACCGACACCACCACCAGATCGCGGCTGTTGTCGACCTGGGCGTCCTTGCGCAACGCCTCGGCGATGGCGCAGGCGGTCGGGTTGTTGGCGACCACGCCGCCGTCGATCAGCGCGCAGTCCTTGCCCTCGACCTTCATCGCATGGGCGGGAAAGTAGGTCGGCGCCGCGCTGGAGGCGCGACACACCTCCCACACCAACAGATCGCGATGCTCGGGCTGGAAACTCTTGAAGATCACCGGCGTGCGCGAAATCGTGTCGTAACTGGTGATCAGCACCGGCGCCTTGAGCTGCCCCAGCGTGGTCTTGCCGAACACCTTGCGCAGGACTTTCTCGATGCCCACGCCGTCGTAGCGCGGCGCCGACAGGCCGTCGCTGATCAAACGATTGGCGCGCGACCACAGGCGGCCGGCAAGATTGGGAAAAATCAGATGGCGCTGGGCGCGATACAACTGCGCCAGCGCGTCCGGACCGATGCCGCTGGCCAGTCCGCAGGCGATCAGCGCGCCGGTCGAACTGCCGGCGATCAAATCGAAATTCTTCAGTAAACCGGTTTTTCCGGCCTGGGCCTTTCCTGCCTGAATCAGGGCCTGTTCCAGGCCTGCCAGCCAATGGCAACTCACCAGGCCGCGTATGCCTCCGCCGTCCAGCGAGAGGATGCGCTGCATTTTCATCGTGCTCTCCGTCGATCCGATCCAGCCTAGCGCGGCGGATCGGCGAGGCGGATCACATTGCGTCGCAGTTTCGAACACGCCGCCTTGCCGGGTCGGGCGGATACCGCGCGGCCCGGCGAGGCCATGCATCGCCGGGCCGCGCTGCGCTTGCTCAGTACCACTCCAGCAGCGAGATGCCCAGGCCGATGTAAGTGGCGCGATGGTTGTAGTCGATCAGGCTCTCGCCGTAGCCGTCGAAGATCTGCAGATGGCCGCGCAACTGGTTGTGAATCGGGAAACCCCAGTCGAACTGCAGCGCGCCGTGCGAGCGGTCGCCGCCGCGCAGCGAATGCCGCGCCATCAGCGAGAACTCATGACCGCCGCGCTTGTGCACGATGGTCAGGTCGCCGCGGCCGATGTAATCCTCGATATCGGGATTGTCGTCGTCGTTACCGTCGGAGATACGCCACCACGGCCGCGCCACGATCGCCCAGTTCTCGCGATCCAGCCCGATCTGGCCGATCACCCGGTTCCAACTGCGCGAGAACGGATCGGCGCGGCCGTTGGACTGGTGATTGACGCCGATCGCGGCCATGCGGCCGCTCCAGCCGCCGATGTGATAGTTGTTGCGGAACACCAGCATCACTTCGGGTTCGTAGTTGGTCTCGCGGAACGGGCGCGAGTCCTCGGCGTTGTAGACCTGCCAGCGCGAGGACTGGGTGTAGCCCATCCAGATGTCGCCGTTGTCGCCGAACAGGTTCTCCACCGCCTTGGTCTTGAAGCTGATCTGGAACTTGGTCTCGATGTCCTTGAGCGACTGCGGCTCGGTCACGGTGTTGCGCGGGTTGGGCGAGTGCGGCAACACGTTGGGATCGTTGTTCCAGAACACCGGCAGCAGGTACACCGGCTTGTAGGCGCGGAAGTTGAACACGCCCAGCTTGGAGTCCTTGGCCAGTTCCCAGCGGCTGTCGAGCAGGCCGCCCTTGCCGGCGTTGGCGATCGCGTCATTCAGCGGTTCGTCGTGACTGAACACGCTGCCCGACACCGCGCGGCGCGCGCGCTCGGCGACGCCGGGCTTGGGCTCGCCGGCGATCTCGTCGCCGATTTCCAGATTCTTGCGGATCGCCTTGGCTTCCTTCGCGGCGATATCGGCCTGGCGCGCATCGCCGGCCTGACGACCCAGCGCTTTGTCGTAGCAGGCCAGGCGATCGGCGTCGACGGTGACCGCCATGCACGCTTCCGGCGTCGCCGGTTGCGCGCTGGTCTGGGCCGAGCCGAGCAACGGCAAGGCCGCCAAGGCGAGGAACAGGATCGTGCGGGAGTAGGGCATGGCGTGATTCACGGCGTAAGCGTCAAAACCGCTGCAGTCTTGCATTGATGCGCGAACGAAGCGTGAACCGAGCGCAAGCGTTGAACACTCGCGCGCCACTTAGAAGAACCACGCGAGCGCGAACAGGCCGACCATCGCGAACGCCAGTCCGAACTTGAGTACGGTGCCGACGACGATGCCGATCCAGGTGCCGATGCCGACCTTGGTCGCCTGGGACAACTGACGCGTATGGATCAGCTCGCCGACCAGCGCGCCGACGAAGGGGCCGACGAATACCCCGACCAGCCCGAACGCCAGCCCGGCGAAGGTGCCGATGATCGAGCCGATAATCGCCAGCTTGCTCGCCCCGACGCGTTTGGCGCCCATCGCCGTGGCGGCGAAATCGATGCCCATCGACAGCACCGTGAGCAGGCCGAGCACGACCAGGGTGACCCCGCCCACTTTCTCGAATCCCGACACCCACGAGGCCAGCAGCATGCCGGCGAACACCAGCGGCAGACCGGGCAGCGCCGGCAGCACCGTGCCGACGATTCCGATGACCACCAGCACGCCCGCCAATATGTAATAAAACGTATCCGAATCCATGCCGAACCCCTGTCCGGACGGGTTGTCCGGGCTGTTTGCATTTTGGCCCATGTCGGGGTACGTTGCGGGCGCTGCGTTTGCCAAGGGTCACCGTGAATCGTGGCCCGATGCGGTTGATCCATCGATCCGCTACATCGTTGCACCTCGCTTCCTCCTTGCAACCAGCACGCGGAAAAGCCGCGTTAACAACACCACGTTCCAAGGAGAGAGTAACGATGTCCGGCAAAGAAATCGGAACCGTCAAGTGGTTCAACGATGCCAAGGGTTTTGGCTTCATCAGCCGTGAAAACGGCGAAGACGTATTCGTGCATTTCCGCGCGATCCAATCCCAGGGCTTCAAGAGCCTGAAGGAAGGCCAGAAGGTTTCCTTCACGGTCGTGCAGGGCCAGAAAGGCCTGCAGGCCGACGCGGTCGAACCGTTGTAAGACGTTCGCTGCGGCGCAACATCGCGCCGCACTTCGTCAGAGAAACCCGGCCTCGGCCGGGTTTTTCTTTTGTGTAATTTTGATGTATGTCACAAATGTACATATTCGCCGCTCCACTGCCGCCGAATATGTATTTTTTCGCCCACCGGGCCGGCGCCAAAACGCGTTCGGATTCGCCCCGCGGCGCCGGCGAAAATCCGCTGCGGGATTAAATCGCGGGTTTATATCGATTTAAATCTTTCGCCGGGCGCGGCCCGGCGAAATGCCTGCGCCGATCGCACGCGCTTTCGATGCGCCTTCGAATAAAAAACCGGGGGCCCGAAGGCCCCCGGCGACCGCGACGGCCTCGACGACCGTCCTCACTTCCCTGTGGCGGCGATTCCCGCGACCGGCGTGCCCGTATTCGCCCCGCGCCGGTTCGGTGACCGCGGCCCGGACCTGGGCGCGGTAAGCCTGCGTCGGTGACGCGGCGGGCCTCGTCTCCCGCCGCGCCTGCGCGCGTCCTGCATCGCTGCGCGCGTCCTGCGCTGGGCTCGTAGCTATCCAACGCGCGCGCCGCGGCGACGGGGTTGGCGGCGCGCAAAAAAAAACGGCCCGCCGAAGCGGGCCGCGATTCGCAGCGAGAGAACGCGGAGCCGTTGTCGCGGCGCCGCGCGCGATCCTCAGTTCTGGAACGGCGTGTTCTCGGCGAAGTACTCGTGGTTGTCGGCGTTGTCGAGCGCGTTGGTCGGGTTGGTGTTGGCGAGGTTTTTCGCGCCGGCCTGACCGTAGACGTGATCGTCGGTGCCGGCGACGACGGTGAAGTGGCTCATCTCGTGGATCAGCGTGCCGGCCTTGGAGTCGGTGCCGGTCAGCGGCGCGTTCCAGAACGCGTTGCAGACATAGATCTGGTACGGCTGGTTCGGATAGACGTAGGCGTAGGCGCTGCTGGTGCAGCCGCAGTTGATGGTGATCTGGCCGCCGCTCTGGTCGATCGCCGAATCGATCGAGGCGAAGTGCGAGCGCGCGGTGCTGTAGCGGCTGGAGGTGTAGGCGCCGAACCAGGTCGTATAGCGCGGGCCGACGGTGCCGTTGTTGAGATAGCCCTTGGCGTTCTCGGCGTAGGCGCGCGCCTGGACCACGGCCTGACCGGCCGAGCTGGTGCGCGAGGTGGTGCAGCCGACGTAGTTGACTCCGTTGACCACGGCCTTGGTGCCGACCGGCTTGGCCGCGGCCGAGACCTTGGCGCCGCCGAGTTGATCCAGACCGTCCACCCACAGGCTCAGCGGCGCGCTCTGCACGCTCATCGGCAAGCCGTTGCTCTGTTGCAGCATCACCCGGTCGGAGGTGGATGCGTGCTGCAGCGGCGCGTTGAACGCGACCACGTACTGGCCGGTCTTGGACAGGTCGTAGCCCGCCGACAGATCGATCACGCGGCGCACGGTTTCGCCCGGCTGCAGGATCGCGAAATCCTCCGCCTGCGGCAGGCCGCGCTTGACCATCGCGCCCTCGTAGGCGACCGGCTGGCCGTTGTAGCTGATCGAGAACAGCTTCGACTCGAATTGATCCGACGGCAGCTGCCACTTGGGCAGGCGCACGGCCTTCTTGCTGGTGTTGGTGATGCTGACCTCGACCGAGCCGAGGAAATCGTCGGCGCCGCCGGTCACCGCGACCATGCCCACGCGCAGCGGATTGTTCTGCGCCGAGGGCGGCGTGGCGACGGCGGCGGCGATGGCGCCGGACAGGACGGCGCCTACGGAGACTGCATGCACGAAGCGAAATTTCATTCCGATCTCCTGATCTTGCGATGGCTAGGTCCGCGAGGCGGACGCGAATGACCCTAGCGCAAGGCCCGTTCGATGAAGACCCCATTAAGTGCGCCAGTTCCGCGCCTAATCGTGATGCGGGTTATGAACTCATCGCCTCGTGCGCGCATAACGAAAACGGCCCGCGATGCGGGCCGTTTTCTTTCGTTACATTGTTTCATCACCGCGGCGCGAATACCCGCGCTTGCGGCCGGGCGCGATCAGCGGATATAGACGCGACCGTTGGCGACGCGCACGTAGGTGTTCTCGCGAATGCCGCCGAGATCCTTCTGCGTGACCACCGTGGTGCGGCCGTCGTCCATGCGCACGTAGACGTTGTAGCTCGGCGCGCCGACGCGGTTCTGGATCGCGTTGCCGGCGAGGGCGCCGGCGACCGCGCCGCCGACCGTGGCGGCGTTCTTGCGGCCCTTGCTGTCGGTGTGGTCGTCGGCGATCTTGCGGCCGGCGACCGCGCCGACCAGACCGCCCAACACGGCGCCGGTGGCGCTCGGGGCGGTGCTCTGGGTGCTGATCTGCTCGATGCGGGTGACGACGCCGCAGTCGTAGCAATTGTTCTGTTGGTTGGGGTAGGCGGGCTGCTGCGGATAGTTGTTGTTGTAGCCGCCGTTGTTGTAGCCGCCGCCGCCGTAACCGGGCGAAGTAGCGCAACCGGCCAGTACCAGCGTGGCTGCGGCCGCTACGCCCAGCAATCGGATGTTGTTGGTATTCATTCCAGGCTCCTGCGCTTGTGCATTGCGAAGTGGCGGACAGTCGCCACGCGCCTGCCAAGCTATAAGCCGGTGCGTGAACGCGTGTTCAATTTATGTGCCACCAATCCGCTGTGTTCAGCTGGCGGCAGGCAGGGCGATGCAGCGGCGCAACAAAAGCCGGCCCGGGTGTCCGGGGCCGGCGTATTGGGAACCTGTCGATGGCCTCACGCGCAAGCGCGCGCGGCCGCTCAGCCGCGGAAGTCCTGATGGCAAGCCTTGCAGGCTTCGCCGATCTGCTGCGACACCGTGGTGACGCCGGCGCAACTGACCGGCGGACTGGTCAAAGCGCCGTCGAGTGCGGCGCGCATCTTGCTGGAATGTTGCGAGAAGCGCTGATCGTCCTTCAGATCGGGGAAGGCCGGATCCAGGTCGTCGGCCATCGTGCGCAGCGCCTTGATGTGCGGCAGCGTGTCGGTGGGGCCGCAACGATTTTCCTTGACCTTGGCTTGCAGCTGATCCAGATGCCACGCCTGCACATGCATGACGCTGTCGGGGAAATGGTCCTTGCGCTGTTCCAGCGCGCGTACCGCCATGACCGTGGCGACCACGCCACCGACCAGGCCGATCAAAAACAGGAACAGGTACTTCGAACCATTGCCTTTGCGTTTCGCAGGGGCGTTGGTGGGCTGGGTATCGCTCATTGCCTGGCCTCCATCCAAGATCGCCGAACGATAGCATGCGGCGATGTGAGGTCCAGATCACGTGTGCGAGTGCGTACGCGTGCCTGCGAGTGGTCGGGTGCGCGGCGCTTGCGATCGATGGCGGGTTGCTTGAAGGCGGGGCGAGGCGATGGAAAGCGAACGGCTTTTCGCGAGGCGAGGGCGGCTTCCATTGACCTGCGGACTCGCGCCTTCGAGGGTGATCGCCGAGGTGCAGCCTGACGCGTTCGCAGCATCCGGGCCGAGGCCATTCCAGGCCGGCCGGGCAGGGCGCAGGCTCGCCCGGCCCCGGTCGCCTCATCCGCGGCTCAGTGCTTTCCGCGGCGGCCGGGCCGAATCGGCGGCCCGGGCCACTACAATATGCCTATGACTTCCGCATCTCCCGACACCGTCTGGCAAGAGCGTTTTGCCGGCATTGACCGCTTGTACGGACTAGGTTCCGTCGCCCGTTTCCGCCAATGCCGCATCGCCGTGGTCGGCATGGGCGGGGTCGGCTCGTGGGCGGTGGAGGCGCTGGCGCGCACCGGCATCGGCCACCTGACCCTGATCGACGCCGACGATCTGTGTGTGTCCAACACCAACCGGCAACTGCCGGCGCTGGACGGCCATTACGGCCGGGCCAAGGTCGAGGCGATGGCCGAACGCTGCCGCGCGATCAATCCGGCGATGGAAGTCGATGCGGTGCAGAGCTTTCTGACCCCGTCGAACCTGGACGAGTTGCTCGACCGCCGCTTCGACCTGGTGCTCGACGCCTGCGACAGTTTCCGCAGCAAGGTCGAGCTGATCGCCTGGTGCCGTCGGCGCAAGTTGCCGGTGATCGCGGTCGGCTCCGCCGGCGGGCGCACCGATCCGACCCTGGTGCGGGTGCGCGATCTGTCGCGCACCGAGCACGACGCCATGCTCGCGCTGATCCGCAAGAAGCTGCGCGGCGAATTCAATTTTCCGAAGAATCCGGATCGCTACTTCGGTGTGTCGGCGATTTATTCGCTGGAGAACGTGAAATATCCGCAGCCCGACGGCACGGTCTGCGGCTTGCGGCCGAAGGTCGCCGGCGATGCGGCATTGAAGCTCGATTGCGGTGCGGGGCTGGGCGCGGCGACGCATATCACCGGCGTGTTCGCGTTCGCGGCGGTGGGGCGGGCGCTGGAGATTCTGCTCAAGCCGAAGGTGCAGGCGGCTTGAGTTCGTCGCGGCTGAGCGAAAAGCGTCGGGGCTGAAGCCCCTCCCACAAAAGCGGTTGCTGCCTCGGAATCTCTTGTGGGAGGGGCTTCAGCCCCGACGCTTTTCGATCCGCTAGCCGGAATCCGCCGCAGTTCAAGGCAGCTGGAACAACCGCCGGGCATTGTCCGAAGTAGCGGCCGCGATCTCCTCCACCGCCACACCGCGCAACCCCGCAACGACTTCGCACACCCAAGACAGCCGCGCCGGCTCGTTGCGCTGCCCGCGAATCTGCGCGTCCGGTTGATCCGGCGCATCGGTTTCCAACAGCAGGAATTCGATCGGCATCGCCGCGACGATGCGGCGCAGACGCTGGGCGCGATCGTAAGTCACCGGCCCGCCGAGCCCGATCGAAAATCCCAGCTTCCACAACTGCTGGGCCTGCTCCTCGCTGCCCGAATAGCTGTGCACCACGCCGCGCAGACCGCCGATGCGGCGGATCGCGGCGAGGGTCGCATCGACCGCGTGGCGCGCGTGCACGATCACCGGCAGGTTGAATTCGCGCGCCAGTTCCAGCTGGCCTTCGAAGTAGAACAACTGCAGTTCGCGATCCAGCCCTTCGACGAAATAATCCAGCCCGCATTCGCCGACCGCGCAGGGGCGCTCGCGCTCGATCCATTCGCGCAGTTCGCGCAGATGTTCGGGGCGATGCGAATCCAGGTACATCGGATGCAGGCCGTAGGCCGGATGCAGGCCCTCACCCATGCAGACCTCGCGCAGCTTCGGCCAGCCGGCGGCGTCGATCGCCGGAACCACCTGCGCGGCGACGCCGGCCGCGCGCGCGCGGTCGACCACCTGGGCGCGGTCGGGGTCGAATTCGGCCGCGTCGAGATGGCAGTGGCTGTCGATCAACCCGCGCATGGGTTCAGGACGAAGGCGGCTGGATGCCCGGCGGTTGCGGCGCTTTGCGGTTCTTCCAGTTGGCCAGCAGCAAGGTGCCCAGGCCGAGCAGGATCTCGTCGGCGAACGGCACGAAGTCCGGAATCACCAGGTCGAAGGCGAACAAGGTCGCGGTGACCACGAACAGACGCGGATAGCTCAGGCGTCCGAGAAAACCCATCAGGGGAGCCAGCAACGGATTGGCCATGTTCGGTCCAGGTGTGACGCAGGTTGCAAACACGCTAGCACGCGCTCGCGTGACGGTTCAGACAGGGGACAGATTAGCGAAAATCAATAGGTGCTGGTTCAGCTTTCAAGTGGTGGAATGGCGCCGTCCACACACGGTTTGGACATGCCTCGGGGAGAGGCTTCCGAAAAGCCGGGCTGAAGCCAGTCTTCGACGAAGCGCTCGATCCGCATTCCAGACTCTCATACCACCGCGGTTCCCCCGCTGCAGGAGGCTCCACATGAACAAGAACATCATTGCGGTCGCGATCGCGTCGCTGTTGGTCGGCGGCGTAGCGGTTGCGGCCTTCCAGAGCTTCCGCGGCACTCCCGCCACCCAGGCCGCGGCGCTGACCCCGGCGCCGGGCGAGCAACTGCCGGCAGCGGCGGTCAACGGCGCGACCCCGGCCGGCGATCTGGCCGCCAGCGGCGCGATCAACACCGCCCCGCAGGTCGAATACGCCGACGTGGTCAACGTCAAGCCGATCAACCAGAAAGAAAAGCTCTACGCCACCGTGATCGGCACCGATCCGGTGCGCGAGACCAGCACCGTGTCCACCCCGCGCGAAGTCTGCGAAGACGTGGTCGTGCAGGAACGCCTGCCCGAGCGCGACGGCAACGTCGGCGGCACCGTGGTCGGTGCGGTGGTCGGCGGCCTGCTCGGCAACCAGATCGGCAAGGGCAACGGCCGCAAGGCCGCGACCGCGGCCGGCGCCGTCGCCGGCGGCTTCGTCGGCAACCGGGTCGATCGCAACCATGTCGGCGGCCGCGTCGTGAACCGCACCGAGCGCCAGTGCCACACCACCTCGGACACCTCGCAGTCCTCGCGCGTGGTCGCCTACAACGTGACCTTCCGTAACCCGGACGGCACCACCGGCACCATGCGCACCGAAAGCAAGCCCGGCAGCCGCATCGCCCTGGGCAACGAGAACAAGGTGGTCGGATACGACGTGACCTACCGCTACCAGGGCCAGGAACAGACCATCCGCATGGATGAGCGTCCGACCCAGCGCCTGCCGGTCATCAACGGCCAGGTCGTGACCCAGACCGCTTCGGTGGCGGCGCCCGGTCGCGGCTGATCCAGCCAGGCGCCTTCGGCGCTCAAGTCAGTACCCCGAACGGGGCCGGTCGATCCGGCCCCGTTTGTTTTTGCGCGCCCGGCCCGGTTTCGCGCCAGCCGGGCGCCGCGGCCATCGGCTGACTGGTCCTGGGCGGGGCGGGGCGCGAACCTGTCCCGGCACGGCCACCGCTTTCGCAAGAATCCACCGCATACCGGCCCGTGCGCGCGCAGCGGGCCTGTTCGGCCTTACTCCGGCCCGATGGGGCCATTACAATGGCGGTCTTTCTGCCAAGGATTATTGAGCCCGATGGCCCTGCATCCCTACGATCTGTACGACGTGCGTTCCCTGCTCAGCGAAGAGGAGCGCGCCGTCCAGGACACCGTCGCCCGCTTCACCGACGAGCGCGTGATCCCGATCATCGGCGATGCCTTCGACCAGGGCCGGTTCCCGAAGGAACTGGTGCCGGAAATCGCCGAACTGGGCCTGCTGGGCTCCTCGCTCCCGGAAAAATACGGTTGCGCCGGCCTCAACGCGGTCAGCTACGGCCTGATCTGCCAGGAGCTGGAGCGCGGCGACAGCGGCATCCGCAGCTTCGTCAGCGTGCAGTCCTCGCTGTGCATGTACCCGATCTACGCCTACGGCACCGAAGAACAGCGCGAGCGCTGGCTGCCGGGCATGGCGAAGGGCCAGATCATCGGCTGCTTCGGCCTGACCGAGCCGCACGGCGGCTCCGATCCGGCCAACATGAAGACCAACGCCAAGAAGGACGGCGCGGACTGGGTCCTCAACGGCTCCAAGATGTGGATCACCAACGGCAACCTGGCCGACATCGCCATCGTCTGGGCGCAGACCGAGGACGGCATCCAGGGCTTCGTGGTCGAGAAGGGCATGCCCGGTTTCGCCGCGCAGGAAATCAAGCACAAGATGAGCCTGCGCGCGTCGGTGACTTCCTCGCTGTTCTTCGACAACGTGCGCGTGCCCGAAGCCAATCGCCTGCCGAACGTGAAAGGCCTCAAGGGCCCGCTGGGCTGCCTGACCCAGGCCCGCTATGGCATCACCTGGGGCCCGATCGGCGCGGCCATCGCCTGCCTGGACGAAGTGCTGGGCTACACCAAGGAACGCATCCTGTTCGACCGTCCGGTCGCGGCGACTCAGTCGGCGCAGATCAAGATGGCCGAGATGGCGCGCCGCATCACCTTGGCGCAGCTGCTGGTCGTGCAGCTCGGCCGCCTGAAGGACGCCGGCAACATGCAGCCGACCCAGGTGAGCCTGGCGAAGTGGAACAACTGCCGCATGGCCATCGACATCGCGCGCGAATGCCGCGATCTGCTCGGCGGCGCCGGCATCACCACCGAGCATTCGGCGATCCGTCACGCGCTGAATCTGGAATCGGTGATCACGTACGAAGGCACCGAGACGATTCACCAGCTGGTGGTCGGCCGCGAATTGACGGGCATCAACGCCTTCTAAGCTTTGCTGCCGCAGGCAGCACGATATTCCTTCTCCCGCTTGCGGGAGAAGGTGGCCCACAGGGCCGGATGAGGGCACGCGGTGAATTACTGCCTGCGCAACATGCGCAGACTCGCATGCCCTCACCCCAACCCCTCTCCCGCAAGCGGAAGAGGGGCTCAATCGGTGGACAGGGGCTTGACGATGCGCACCAGGAGTACGCGACCGTGATGACGATTCCCGACATCCAGCTGGAAACCCCGCGCCTGATCCTGCGTCCGCCGCGCCTGGAAGACTTCGACGCCTGGGCCGCGTTCATGGCCGACGGCGATCACGTGCGCTACGTCGGCGGCGCGCAGCCGCGGCCGCTGGCCTGGCGCGCGATGATGTCGGTGGTCGGCTCCTGGGCCGTGCAGGGCTTCGCCTTCTTCTCGGTGATCGAAAAAAGCAGCGGCCGCTGGCTGGGTCGGCTCGGTCCCTGGTACCCGGAAGGCTGGCCGGGCACCGAAGTGGGCTGGGGCATCGTCGCCGACGCCAACGGCAAGGGTTACGCCAGCGAAGGCTCGGCCGCGGCCATCGACTGGGCGGTCGAACAACTGGGCTGGACCGAAATCATCCACACCATCGACCCGGAAAACGTCGCCTCCAAGGGCGTCGCCGGCAAGCTGGGTTCGCGCTTCCTGCGCTACGGGCGGCTGCCCGAGCCCTTCCACGAAAAGCAGGTCGAAGTCTGGGGCCAGTCCGCGGACGAATGGCGCGCGCGGCGCAAGAACGGAGCCTGAGCATGATTACCGTCCACGGCTTTTCGCCCTCGGGCAATTGCCACAAGCTGCGACTGCTGCTGGAGCAACTGGGCGAGCGCTACGACTGGGTCGAAGTCGACAGCAGCCAGGGCCAGACCCGCACGCCGGAATTTCTCGCCCTCAATCCCAACGGCAAGGTGCCGGTGGTGGAATTCAGCGACGGCCGCACGCTCAGCGAATCCAACGCCATCCTGTACTACCTCGCCGACGGCAGCGACTTCCTGCCGGTCGATCTGTGGCAGCGCGCGCAAGCGCTGAGCTGGATGAATTTCGAGCAGTACAGCCACGAGCCCTGCATCGCCGTGGCCCGCTTCATCGCCGGCTGGACGCCGCTGGATTCGCCGCGCCGGGCCGAGCTGCCGAAGCTGCGCGAGCGCGGCCATCAGGCGCTGGCGGTGATGGAGCGGCATCTGCAAACCAGCGAGTGGTTCACCGGCGATCGCTACGGCATCGCCGATATCGCCTTGCACGCTTACACCGATGTGGCCGAACACGGCGGCATCGCCTTGTCGCCGTATCCGGCGATCCGGGCCTGGCTGGCGCGCGTGCGCGCCACGCCGGGTTTCATCGCGCTGCCCGAGCCCGGCCCGCAGGCCGCGCGGCTGATCGCACAAACCCTCTGATCTTTCCTCACCGATATGCCGGCCCGGCGACGGGCGGCGGAGCTTCCGATGTCAGCGCAACCGCAGTCCTCGATCTTCAGCAGCGTGCCGAACTTCAATCCGGTGGCCAACCCCATCCCGGCGCGAATGAAGGGCCTCAACCGGGCTGAAATCTGCGATCTCAATTTCGTCGAATTCGTCAACGGCTGGAACGGCCGCAGCGACGCGCGTCCGGCGGCGGACGAAGCCATCCTCGACGGTAGCGCGCTCGATGCGCGCGGCTTTCGCGAACTGTTCGAATCGCAGCTGATCAGCCGCCATCTGGACCTGATGGCGCGCGTGCTGCGCGTGCAGAACAAAGTCTTCTACACCATCGGCTCCAGCGGCCACGAAGGCAATGCGATGGTCGCGCGCCTGACCCGCCACACCGATCCGGCGTTCCTGCATTACCGCAGCGGCGGCTTCATGGCCGAACGCTTCCGCAAGTTGCCGGGCATGGACCCGGTGATGGACTCGGCGCTGTCCTTCGCCGCGAGCAAGGACGACCCGGCCTCCGGCGGCCGCCACAAAGTGTGGGGCAGCAAGCCGTTGTGGGTGTTGCCGCAGACCTCGACCATCGCCTCGCACTTGCCCAAGGCGCTGGGCACCGCGGTGGCGATCGAAACCGGCCGCCGCCTGGGCCATGCACTGCCGATTCCCGACGACAGCATCGCCATCTGCTCCTTCGGCGACGCCTCGGCCAATCACGCCACCGCCCAGACCGCGTTCAACGCCGCGGCCTGGACCGCGTACCAGAAGCTGCCGGCACCGGTGTTGTTCGTGTGCGAGGACAACGGTATCGGCATCTCGGTGAAGACGCCTGGCGGCTGGATCGGCAACCGTTTCCGCAGCATGGACGGCCTGGATTATTTCGCCGCCGACGGCCTGGACCTGGCCAGCGGCTACGGCGACGTGCAGCGCGCGGTCGAACACTGCCGCCGCACGCGCCGTCCGACCTTCCTGCATCTGCGCACCACCCGCATCATGGGCCACGCCGGCACCGACTTCGAGATCGAATGGCGTTCGGTCGAGGAACTGTGCGCGGTGGAGGCCAGCGATCCGCTGCTGCGCTCGGCGGCGATCGCGCTGGAATCGGGATTGATGTCGAAGGCCGACGTGCTGGATCTGTACGAAGCCACGCGCAAGCGTTGCTTCGCCGCCGCCGAAGAGGCCGACCGCCGGCCCAAGCTCGACGATCTGCGCGAAGTGATCGCGCCGCTGGCGCCGTATTCGCCCGAGGCGGTGGCGAAGGAAGCCGCGCGCGCGGACTTCGCCGAGCGCCGCCTGGAAGTGTTCGGCGGGCAAGCCAAACTGCCGGAAAACCAGCCGCCGAGGCATCTGGCGATCCAGATCAACAACGCCCTGCACGACATCTTCGCGAAATATCCCGAAACCTTGCTGTTCGGCGAAGACGTGGCGCAGAAGGGCGGCGTCTACACCGTCACCAAGGGCCTGCAGAAAGCTTTCGGCGCGCGCCGCGTGTTCAATACGCTGCTGGATGAGACGATGATCCTCGGCATGGCCCAGGGCTTCGCCAACGTCGGCCTGCTGCCGATTCCGGAAATCCAGTACCTGGCGTATTTCCACAACGCCTGCGACCAGATTCGCGGCGAAGCGGCCTCGCTGCAGTTCTTCAGCAACAACCAGTACCGCAACCCGATGGTGGTGCGCATCGCCGGCCTGGGCTATCAGCGCGGCTTCGGCGGCCACTTCCACAACGACAATTCGATCACCGCCCTGCGCGACATTCCCGGCCTGGTGGTCGGCTGTCCTTCGCGCGGCGACGATGCGGCGACCATGCTGCGCACGCTGACCGCGCTGGCCAAGACCGACGGCCGCGTGGCCGTATTCCTGGAGCCCATTGCGTTGTACATGACCAAGGACTTGTACGAAGCCGGCGACGGTCAGTGGCTGACTTCGTACCCCGATCCCAGCGAGGCGATGACGCTCGGCGAAGGCCGCACCTACGGAGAAGGCGACGATCTGGTGATCTTCAGCTACGGCAATGGTGTTCCGATGAGCCTGCGCGCCGCTAAGCAGATCGAGCAGGCCCACGGCTGGAAAATCCGCGTCGTCGATCTGCGCTGGCTGGTCCCGCTCAACGATGCCTACATCGCCGCGCAAGCCAGGAACGCCAAGCGCGTCATCGTCGTCGATGAAGGCCGGCGCAGCGCCGGCGTGGGCGAGGGCGTGATCACCGCGCTGGCCGAAGCCGGCCTGGGCGCGGTGCCGATGCAGCGCGTGGTCGGCGTGGACACTTACACGCCCCTGGCCGGCGCGGCGTTCCTGGTCATTCCCGGCGAGGACGACATCGTCCGCGCCGCCGACACCCTGGCCAAGGGCTGATCGCCGATGTGCGGACTGGCCGGCCTGCTGCGTCCGCGCAACGATCTCGATCATGAGCATCTGCTCGCGCTCGCCGGATCGATGGGCGACGCCTTGCGTCATCGCGGCCCGGACGACGATGGCGTCTGGGCCGATCCGCAGACCGGCATCGCGCTGGCGCACCGGCGCCTGAGCATCCTCGATCTGTCGCCGCTGGGCCATCAGCCGATGGCCTCCGCCGACGGCCGCTACGTGATCGCCTACAACGGCGAGATCTACAACTTCGCCGAACTGCGCGAGCAACTGCTCAACCTCGGCCGCGGCTTCCGCGGCCATTCCGACACCGAAGTGCTGCTGGCGGCGGTGGTGGAGTGGGGCGTGGAGGCGGCGATCGCGCGCTGCAACGGCATGTTCGCGATTGCCCTGTGGGATCGCGACCGCGGCGAGCTGTGGCTGGCGCGCGACCGCGTCGGCAAGAAGCCGCTGTACTACGGCTGGGCCAGCGACACCCTGGTGTTCGGTTCCGAACTCAAGGCGCTGTGGCGGCATCCGCAGTTCGATAACGGCGTGGATCGCAATGCGCTGGCGCTGTTGCTGCGTTACGACTACGTACCCTCGCCGCACTGCATCCATAGCGATACTTTCAAGATCATGCCCGGCGCGCTGTTGCGCCTGGACGCGGCCACGGTCGCCGCCGGCGCGGCCGCGCACGATCCCGCCCGCGACCAGCAACGTTATTGGCAGGCCGGCGAGCGCATGGCCGCGGCGATCGCGCAGCCGTTCGAGGGCGACATCGACGCGGCCGAAGACCGGCTCGACGATCTGCTGCGCGACGCGGTCGGCCTGCGCATGGTCGCCGACGTGCCGGTCGGCGTGTTCCTGTCCGGCGGCACCGATTCGTCGGTGGTGACTTCGCTGATGCAGGCGCTGAGCGCCAAGCCGGTGCAGAGTTTCACCATCGGTTTCGAAGGCTCGCACCACGACGAGGCGCCGCTGGCGCTGGAAGTCGCGCGCCATCTGGGCACCGCGCACACCGAGTTGTACGTCAGCGGCGCCGACGCGCTGGCGGTGGTGCCGCGCTTGCCGGCGATGTTCGACGAACCCTTCGCCGACGCTTCGCAGGTGCCGACCGCGCTGGTGTGCAAACTCGCGCGCAGCCTGGTCACCGTGGCCTTGTCCGGCGACGGCGGCGACGAGTTGTTCTTTGGCTACAAGCGTTACGAACGCGCGCTGCGCAATCTGCGCCTGCTGCAGCGCGTGCCGCTGCCGTTGCGCGGCTGGCTGGCCAAGGCCGCGCAGGGCCATGGCGAAGCCTCGCGCGCCGGCGGTTTCGCCGCGTTCGCGGCCGAGATGGGCGCGCGCGGCATCGGCGATGTCTATCGCAACCGCATCGTGCGCTGGCGTTTTCCCGAAGCCGCGGTGCCCGGCGCGAAGTTGCCGCCGACCCTGTACGACCTGGCCGATCCGCTGGCCGGGCAGGGCACGCCGGCCGACGCGATGATGCTGGCCGACTACAGCGTCTATCTGCCCGACGATCTGCTGTGCAAGGTCGATCGCGCCAGCATGGCGGTCGGATTGGAAGCGCGCGCGCCGTTGCTGGATACGAATATCGCCGAGTTCGCCTGGTCGCTGCCGTTGTCGTACAAGCGCGGCGAAAGCGGCAGCAAGCATCTGCTCAAGCGCGTGCTGAAGCGCTATCTGCCCGATGCGATGGTCGATCGCGGCAAGCGCGGTTTCGGCGCGCCGGTGTCGCAGTGGCTGCGCGGCGACCTGCACGACTGGGCCGAGGCCTTGCTCGATCCGCGGCGTCTGCGCGCGGAAGGGTATTTTGACGCCGAGCTGGTCGGCGGCCTGTGGCGCAGTTTCGTCGATGGCGAAAAGCGCTGGCACACGCATCTGTGGAACGTGCTGATGTTCCAGGCCTGGCACGAGCATTGGCGCGAACAGCGCAATCTGGCCGGCGATGCGATGGCGCGCAACTCGCACGGCGAGGGCGGGTTGTAGCGCGGCGCCGATCTCGGCCGGCGTAGTGCCGCGGCCGCGGCTCGCGTCGATCGCCGCGGTAGATTCGTGATGTTCTTATTCGGACCCGCGCGAGCTTCCCGCGACCCGGCTCAGCGCTCTAGCCCCGCGAGCAGCGTCTGTTCGATCACGGCATGCCCGTCGATGCTCACCGAGCCTTCCGGACGATCCAGCGGCAACACCGCCAGCGCCAGATGCACCGCGTCGGCATCGGCGGTGGAAGCGACCGAGCCCAGCACCGCCGCTTCGCCGCGCACTTCCGCGCCGGCGGCGACCTCGGCCGGACTTTCGAACAACACCAGCCCGCGCTTGGCTTTGCCGAGGAAGTGCGTGCGCGCGACGATCTCCTGGCCCGGATAGCAGCCCTTCTTGACGCTGAAAGCGCTTAACCGCTCCAGCGACAGCTGCTGCGGCGTCCATTGCTCGGCCTGCGAGGCCGGCAACCGCGGCAGGCCGTGGCGCAGATCGGCCAGCGTCCATCGCGCCAGCGCCGCCGCATCTTCCTCCGCTTTTGCGCCGGCCGGCACGATGCGCAAGCTCCGCGCGCCGCCGTCGCCGCTGAAATCCAATTCCAGGCCCGAGGCCTGCTCGCCGCCGATTTTCGCGCGGTCGGCGCGCTCGGGGGCCGAATGACGGCCTTCAATCACCCAGTCTTCACGCAAATCGATCGCGACCTTGCTGCGGAACACGAATCGCTTCAACGACTGCGCCATCGCCGCCGCGTCGGCGTCCGGCAGCAGCAGCCAGAGCTTCTGCTCGGACAGGCGCAGCAGCGCGAACAGCGCAATTACCCGGCCTTTTGGCGTCAGCCAGCCGTTCCACTGCCAGTGGCCGTCGGCCAGCGACTTCACATCGTTCATGAACTGCGCCTGGGCAAAAGCGGCCGCGTCGCGGCCTTCCAGGGCGATGAGATGTTGACCGGACAGGGCGAACGCCCGTCCGGGCAAGGCTTGCGGGTTGTCAGGCATGGGGGCCGGGAATTAATATTTAACGCTGTGATGATAGGCGAAACCACCCCGGAAGCACGTTCGGACCAACAGTCCGAGACCCCGGCAACTCCCGTTTCCGAAACGGGAGGCCAATCGCCTTCCGCCAAGGACGCTCCTGTGGAGCATGCTCCGAAAGAGCACGGTGGTCGCGAGGGCCTCGAACCGACCCGCTACGGCGACTGGGAAAAGAACGGCCGTTGCATCGATTTCTAGCCGGCGGTCATCGCTTCACCGAAATCGGCGCACGCCGACTTCATTGGAGACGACGGCCGCAGTACCGATCTTTGATCCGACGACCCGCTTTTCAAGCACTCACCCCCACACCCGAGCGCTCCCACGCTTCCCGCCACGCGGCCGCCGCCGCCCAGCCGAGATTGCCACGCTAATGGCGAACCGCGAACGACCCCTATCACCTCATCTGCAGGTTTACCGCTGGCAGATTCAGATGGTGACCTCGATCGTGCACCGGACCACCGGTGTAATCCTTTTCGTCGGCGCCTTGCTGATCGCCTGGGGCCTGGTCGCCCTGGCCGCCGGGCCGGAGTCGTGGGCGCGCTTCGTCGCCTGCGCGCGCTCGCCGCTGGGCTTTTTGGTCCTGTTCGGCTGGACCTGGGCCTTCGCCTACCACCTGATCAACGGCATCCGCCATCTGGTCCAGGACGCGGGCTACGCCTACAAGGTCGAGACCTTCATCCGTAACGGCTGGATCAGCGTCATCGGCAGCCTGGTGCTGACCGCCTTGATCTGGGTCGTGGCCATGATGTCGCGAGGTGGCGCATGAGCACCAAGATCGGAAGCAACAGCGGCAAGCAGCTGCGCAACCCGCTCAAGACCGCGCGCGGCCTGGGTTCGGCCAAAGACGGCACCCATCACTTCATCGTCCAGCGCGTCACCGCGATCGCGTTGGTCGGGCTGACCTTGTACGTGCTGGGCCTGATCGTGTCGTGGATCGGCGGCGATTACTCCGCCGTGCGCGCTTCGGTCGCCAATCCCTGCAACGCGGTGCTGCTGAGCGCGTTCGTCATCGCGATGTTCTGGCACGCCAAGCTCGGCCTGCAGGTCATCATCGAGGACTACGTCCACACCCCGGGTCTGGCGGCCGCCTCGCAGATCGCCGTCGTTTTCGTTTGCGTACTCGCGGCCCTCGCCAGCGTGCTCGCCATCATCCGCATCACGTTGGGAGCCTGAGTCGTGGCCTCTGCCTACAAGATTCAAGAACACAAGTTCGACATGGTCGTGGTCGGCGCCGGCGGCGCCGGTTTGCGCGCGACCTTCGGCCTGGCCCAGAAGGGCCTGAAGACCGCCTGCATCACCAAGGTGTTTCCGACCCGTTCGCACACCGTGGCCGCGCAGGGCGGCATCTCCGCCGCGCTGGGCAACATGGGCGAGGACGACTGGCGTTACCACTTCTTCGATACCGTCAAGGGTTCGGACTGGCTGGGCGACCAGGACGCGATCGAGTACATGTGCAAAGAGGCCATTCCGGCCATCATCGAGCTCGAACACCAGGGCGTGCCGTTCTCGCGCACCGACGAGGGCAAGATCTATCAGCGCCCGTTCGGCGGCATGACCACCAAGTACGGCGAAGGCCCGCCGGCGCAGCGCACCTGCGCCGCCGCCGACCGCACCGGCCACGCCATCCTGCACACGCTGTACCAGCAGTCGCTGGCGCACGACGCGCAGTTCTTCATCGAATACTTCGCCCTCGACCTGATCATGGACGAGACCGGCGCCTGCCGCGGCGTGCTCGCCCTGGACATGGCCGAAGGCACGCTGCACCTGTTCCGCGCCCAGGGCACGGTGCTGGCCACCGGCGGCTACGGCCGCGCGTATTTCTCCGCGACCTCGGCCCACACCTGCACCGGCGACGGCGGCGGCATGGCGCTGCGCGCGGGCCTGGGCCTGCAGGACATGGAGTTCGTGCAGTTCCACCCGACCGGCATCTACGGCGCCGGCTGCCTCATCACCGAAGGCGTGCGAGGCGAGGGCGGCATCCTGCGCAACAGCAACGGCGAGCGCTTCATGGAGCGCTATGCGCCGAGCGTGAAGGACCTGGCGCCGCGCGACATGGTCAGCCGTTCGATGACCATCGAAATCCGCGAAGGCCGCGGCGTGGGCGAGCACAAGGACCACATCCTGCTCGACCTGACCCACCTGGGCCCGGAAGTCATCCACGAAAAGCTCCCCGGCATCGCCGAATCGGCGCGCATCTTCGCCAATGTGGACGTCGAGAAAGAGCCGATCCCGGTGATCCCGACCGTGCACTACAACATGGGCGGCATCCCGACCAACTACCACGGCGAAGTGGTGCAGTTGAAGAACGGCAACCCGGACGCGGTGGTCGAAGGCCTGTACGCGATCGGCGAAGCGGCCTGCGTGTCGGTGCACGGCGCCAATCGCCTGGGCTCGAACTCGCTGCTCGATCTGGTCGTGTTCGGCCGCGCGGTGGCCAACCGTTGTGCCGAGACCATCACCCCCGGCGGCCCGCACGCCAAGTTGCCGGCCGATGCCTGCGACGAAGCGCTGGCGCGCCTGGACAAGCTGCGCAACGCCAGCGGCAGCACCCCGACCTCGGTCATCCGCGACAAGATGCAGCGCACCATGCAGGCCGACGCGGCGGTGTTCCGCACCGGCGAAACGCTGAGCGACGGCGTGCGCAAGATGCGCGAGATCCACGCGCTGTTCGCCGACGTCAAGGTCAGCGACCGCTCGCTGATCTGGAACTCGGACCTGATCGAGACCTACGAGCTGTCCAACCTGCTCAGCCAGGCGCTGGCGACGATCGTCTCGGCCGAAAACCGCACCGAGTCGCGCGGCGCGCATGCGCGCGAGGATTTCCCCACGCGCAACGACGTCGAATGGCAGAAGCACACCCTGTGCTATGTCGATGAGAAGGGCACGACCAGCATCGACTACCGGCCGGTGCACAACTACACCCTGACCGACGACGTGGCCTACGTGCCGCCCAAGGAACGCAAGTACTGATCGGCGAACGCGGCGCGCGTCCGTTCGCGCGCCGGTAACTCCCACCCCTCAGTACCGCCGCCAGCCCAGAGATCGCCAGCATGGCTCAGTTCGCACTACCGAAAAATTCGCAGATCCAGAAGGGCCGCCATTGGCCGACGCCCGGCGCCAAGCAGCCGCGCACCTTCAAGGTCTACCGCTGGAACCCCGACGACGGCATGAACCCGCGCGTGGACACCTACGAGGTGGACCTGGCGACCTGCGGTCCGATGGTTCTGGACGCGTTGATCAAGATCAAGAACGAGATCGACCCGACCCTGACCTTCCGCCGCTCCTGTCGCGAAGGCATCTGCGGCTCGTGCGCGATGAACATCGACGGCACCAATACCCTGGCGTGCACGCGCGCCATCGCCGATTGCGGCGACGCCAAGAACGACGTGCCGGTGTATCCGTTGCCGAGCATGGGCGTGATCAAGGACCTGGTCCCGGATCTGACCCATTTCTACGCCCAGTACGCCTCGATCCGTCCGTGGCTGCGCACCCAGAGCGCGACCCCGTCCGACCGCGAGCGCCTGCAGTCGCCGCAGGACCGCAAGAAGCTCGACGGCCTGTACGAATGCATCCTCTGCGCGTGCTGCTCGACCAGCTGCCCGAGTTACTGGTGGAACGGCGACCGTTACCTCGGCCCGGCGATCCTGCTGCAGGCTTACCGCTGGATCATCGACTCGCGCGATGAAGACACCGGCGCGCGCCTGGACGATCTGGAAGACCCGTTCAAGCTCTACCGCTGCCACACCATCATGAACTGCGCCCGCACCTGCCCGAAGGGATTGAACCCGGCGCAGGCGATCGGCGAGATCAAGAAACTGATGCTGGCGCGCCGGGTCTGATCGCGGCAACGGATTCGACCTGGGCATATTCGACGCCGCCGTCCGGACGATCCGGGCGGCGGCGTTTTCGCGAGCGGGGCTTGGCCGTTGGTGCGATGGTGGGATGTGGTGGGTGGGGCGATGCTTTGGGTTGCGGGGTTGCGGGGTTGCGGGGTTGCGGGGTTGCGAGGCTGGGAACTGGGAAGTTGGGAGGCGAGAGGAAGGTCATGCGGCGAATACGTCGCGGCCGCCGAATACGTCGCGGCCAGGTGAGCGACGCCATCCCCCAATCCGTCATTCCCGCGAAGGCGGGAATCCAGCGACTTTCGTGCGAGAACGCCTGAAGTCTCTGGATTCCCGCTTTCGCGGGAATGACGAGCAAAAAAACGAAATAATCGAGCGGTCGAGCAATCGAGCCACAAACAAGCCACCGCGACGCAGCCACTCACCGGCAAATGCAGCCCGCGTCGCACCGACACCGACCCGCCGCGCAACCCGCGGCCACCAAGGAACGAGGCGACCGATGGACACGAAAGCGATCTTCCTGCCCGCATTGGCGATGGCCGCGCTGACCTGCATCGTCTGGCTGCGCATGTTCCGCGTGCGCATCCGTCAGATGTACCGCGACCGCATCCATCCGCAATCGGTGGCGACCTCGGCGCAGGCCCTCGCGCGCTTTACCGAATCGGCCGCGGCGGATAATTTCCGCAACCTGTTCGAACTGCCGGTGCTGTTCTATCTGGCCCTGAGCGTGGCCGCGTTCAATGGCCTGGCCGACACGCCCACCCTGACGCTGGCCTGGCTGTTCGTGGCGATGCGGATCGCGCACAGTTTCATCCAGTGCACCTACAACCGCGTCATGCATCGCTTCGCGGCGTATGCGGTCGGAGGCATGGTGTTGTGGGCGCTTTGGATTTATCTCGCGACAGGATTGATCGGCCGATGATGTTCCGCGAAGCGCAATCAGCGACAAAACTCGGCGAGTCGTTCGGCTATCGCAAACGCCGCCCTGACGGCGCGTGCGCGATGATCGTCCCGCTGCCTTCTACCGGAAACCGCTCATGAGCGAAGAACTGTCCGCCGCGGACGAAATCGAACTGCGTCGCCTGCGCTGGCGCTGCCGTCGCGGCATGCGCGAGCTGGACCAGTTGCTCGGACGCTATCTCGATCGCGAATGGAGGCAGGCTTCCGAAGCGCAGCGCGGGGTTTTCCTACGGCTGCTGGAAACCGAGGACGATAAGCTCTGGCACTGGTTCATGGGCCATGAGGAGGCCGGCGATGCCGAGCTTCGATCCCTCGTCGAATTCATCCGCCGGCTGCCGCCCTGAGCGGCAGCCACAGGCAAGCAGCCGCCTTGAGCAGCAGCCACAGGCAAGCAGCCGCTTCGATCGCCAGCGGCAAGCAGGCGCCCGCTTCGAACACGAAACGCTGAGCAACCGCCCCAAGCCGCCACCGACCGCGGACTGCCGCCTGCAATGGCGCCCGTCGCGGTTGCTGTCGGCGGCCTTGATCGCGTTGGGGCTGGCGGCCGCGTTCTCGGCAGTGGCCTCAGAGCTGCCGTTGCCCGCGTCGCTGCCGCTCGCCGCAATGGCCCTGGCCTGGGCCGGGTGGTCGACCCGGCGCGAAGCCCGGCTTCCGCCGCAGCCGCTGGTGATCGCCGGCGGCCGCGCCACGCTCGCCGCCGCGCCGATCTCGGACCTGCGCCTGCACTGGCGCGGCTGGCTGGCCCGGCTGGATTTCACCGGCTCCGACGGCCGCCGCCGGCGCCTGCTGTGGTGGCCCGACACCCTGGACGCCGCCGGCCGCCGTGAACTGAGGCTGGCCGTCGCGGTCACAAGTCCTGCGCGCGGTCCGCGTTCGATGGCACCATGAGCGGAGATTCGGACTCCAGGTTTCGGCCGTCGTGAAAAACGCAGCGCCGAACGCCCGCCCGAAGCCGGCCGACCGCGGAACCGAACGAAGAGCCAGATGAAGACCATGCCCAATTCCCAATCCCGAGTCCCGGCTCCATAGATGTTCAAACCTCTTTCAGTAGCCATCGGCCTGCGCTATCTGCGCGCCAAGCGCCGTAACGGCTTTATCTCCTTCATCTCGCTGGCCTCGATCGCGGGCATCGCCCTGGGCGTGACCGCGCTGATCACCACGCTCGCGGTGATGAGCGGCTTCCAGCGCGAAATCCGCGACCGCATGCTGCAGATGGCCGCGCACGCCACCGTCAGCGCCTATGGCGAGCCGCTGGTCGAATGGCAGCTCGCGGTCAACAAGGCGATGGCCGATGTCCGCGTGGTCGGCGCCGCGCCCTACATCGAGAAGGAAGCCCTGCTGTCGGCCTCGCGGCAGCAGCCGGCGATCATCCGCGGCGTCGTGCCGTCCGAAGAGGGCAAGGTGTCGGTGCTGGCCGAGAAGATGGTCGAGGGCAAACTCGATTCGCTCACTCCCGGCAGCTTCAACATCGTGCTCGGCAAGGAACTCGCGCTGTGGATGGGCGCGCAGGTCGGCGACAGCGTGGTGGTGATGACCGCCGACGGCCGCAGCACGCCGATGGGCGCGATGCCGCAACTCAAGCGCTTCAACGTCAGCGGCATCTTCGAAGCCGGCTATAACGAATACGACAAAGGCCTGGCGGTCGTGAACATGCACGACATGCAGCGGGTGCTGCGCATGGGCGACGGCGTCACCGGCGTGCGCCTGAAGCTGCACGACATGGACCAGGCCGCGGAAGTGGCGCGCGATCTGGCGGTCAGCCTGGGCGGCCCGTACCGGGTCACCGACTGGAGCAGCGACAACGCCAATATGTTCCGCGCGCTGAAGATGGAAAAGACGGTGATGGCGATCCTGCTGTCGCTGATCATCGCGATGGGCGCGTTCAACCTGGTCTCCTCGCAGGTGATGCTGGTCACCGACAAGCAGGCCGACATCGCGATCCAGCGAACCCTGGGCCTCACTCCCTTGAGCGTGATGCGCATCTTCGTCGTGCAGGGCACCTTGATCGGCATCATCGGCACCGTGCTCGGCGTGGTCGGCGGCATCGTGCTGACCTTGAACCTGGAGCACATCCTCAAACTGATCGAGAAAGTGCTGGGGGTGCAGTTGCTGCCGGAAGACGTCTACTACATCACCGGCCTGCCGACCGATCTGCAGAGCAGCGACGTGATCATCATCGCCTGCGTTGCGCTGGCGATGGCGTTCGTCGCCACCATCTATCCCGCCTGGCGCGCCGCGCGCACGGCACCGGCGGAGGCGCTGCGTTATGAGTGATATCCGCGATCCGGCCGCCGCCGCAGCTTCGCAAGCTTCGGACGACATCGTGCTGTCCTGCGAAGGGCTGGCGATGACCTATTCGGAAGGCAATCTGCACACGCCGGTGTTCGACGGCCTGGACCTGTCGGTCCGCCGCGGCGAGACCGTGGCGATCCTGGGCGCGTCCGGCGCCGGCAAGAGCACCTTGCTGCATCTGCTCGGCGGCCTGGACACCCCGACCGCGGGCGAGGTGTATGTCGGCGGCCATCGCATGAACGATCTGCCGGATCGATCGCGCGGCATCCTGCGCAATCAGTCGCTGGGCTTCATCTATCAGTTTCACCATCTGCTGCCGGAATTCACCGCGCTGGAGAACGTGATGCTGCCGATCCTGCTGAGCGGGCGCTCGGTGCGGGCCAAGCGCGCGCGCTCGTGGGGCGGGGTGGTGACGGCGGTGCCGCGTTACCTGTTCTTCGATCTGCCGTTGGCGATGGTGCGTTCGGTGTCCGAGAGCATGGACGCGCCGTCGGTGGCGCAGGCGCGCCAGCGCGCCACCGCGCTGCTGGAATCGGTCGGGCTGGGGCACCGGCTGCAGCACAAACCCGGCGAACTGTCCGGCGGCGAGCGTCAGCGCGCCGCGGTCGCGCGCGCGCTGATCAACCGTCCGGCCTGCGTGCTCGGCGATGAGCCCACCGGCAATCTCGACGAGAAAACCGCGGCCACGGTGTTCGAGATCATGCTGTCGCTCAACCGCGAGCAGGGCACCAGCCTGGTGCTGGTGACCCATGATCGCCGCCTCGCGCGGCGTCTGGATCGCGTGCTGGAATTGCACGAAGGCAAGCTGCGGCAACTGGCGCCCAGCGAAGTCTGATCGGGACGAAGCAGCCGGCGACGCGCAAGGCGTTCGCCGGCCGATAGCTAGTCGCCGCCTGTCGATGCGGCGCTCGCGAACGCTTGCAGCGTGCGCGGGCCTGGCGAAGCAGAAAACCCCCCGCTTGAAACGAACGCAGCGCAGATGCCTGCATTCGCTGCCGTCGCATGGCCGTAGGGCAGGGCGGCCGCACTGCGAACGACCGCCGACCGCAACGATCCGATCAGGAAAATACCTACAACCCGATGGCACCCACACTGATTGGACGATCCGGGCACCGTCCGTAGAGTCTGCATAACGCATCGCACGGATCGCGAAGCACAGCCATCGACGGAGAACCCAACATGCTCGACGCGGCAAGGACGCCGCCTTTCGGAAAACTCGCAGCGATCGCCTTGTTGGCCGGCACCGCCGCCGCGCTGGCCTCGCCGTGGCTGTGTCCGTGGGGACTGTCGGCAGCGATGCTCATCGCCGCGGCGGTCGCATGGTGGCGTTCGCCGCGCTGGCGCGTCGTCGCGATCGCCGCATTCGGCTTCGCGCTCGCCAGCGCGCACATCGCCTACGCGCTGAATCTTCAGCTGCCGGCGCAATGGGAGAAACGCGAGGTCGCGGTCAGCGGCCGCATCGTCGATCTGCCCGTGCACGAAACCCGGCGCACGCGTTTCGAGTTCCGCGTCGATAACGACGCCTCGCAGCCCGCGCCCCTGCGCGGCGGCCTGCTGCGATTGGCGTGGTACGACGACGATCCGCGTCCGCGCAGCGTGCTCAAGGCCGGGCAACGCTGGCGCTTCCACGCGCGGGTGCGCGCGCCGCGAGGGCTGCGCAATCCCGGCGGCGCGGATGCGGAGAAGTACGCGCTGATGCAGCGCCTGACCGCGACCGGCTACCTGCGCAATCCCGAAAACAGCCGGCGATTGTCCGCGGCACAGGGCCTGACCGCGTGGCGCGAGTCGATCTGCGACCGCATCGCCGCGACCGTGCGCTCGGACGGCTCGCGTTTCGTGCGTGCGCTCGCGCTGGGCGACACGCGCGGCCTCGGCGATCGCGATTGGGAGGTGTTGCGCGCCGACGGCCTGACCCATCTGATCGCGATTTCGGGCTTCCACGTCGGCTTGGTCGCAGGCTTCTTCGCCTTGCTGGCTCGGGCGTTGTGGTGGTCGCTGCCGATGCTGGGGCGGCGGGTGCCGGCGGTGATCGCCGCTTCGGTCGCGGCGATGTTCGGCGGATTGCTGTACGCGGCGGCAGTGGGGTTCGCGCTGCCGACCGTGCGCACGTGGCTGATGATCGCGGTGATCGCCGCGCTGCGCATCGCGCGCCGGCCGATGCACGGGTTCGACGCGCTGGCGCTGGCGGCGATCGCGGTCTTGCTGGCCGACCCGTTGGCGCTGCTCGGCGCCGGGTTCTGGCTCAGTTTCCTCGGCGTGGCCTGGCTGCTGTGGTGTCTGCCCGGGCCGGACGCCGGCGGTTGGCGCGAACGCCTGCGCGGCTTCGTTTCGGCCCAGGGCGTGGCCAGCCTGGGGCTGCTGCCGGTGTGCGTGGCGCTGTTCGGCCAGGCTTCGTTGGCCGGGCCGTTGGCGAATCTGCTCGCGGTGCCGTGGTGGAGCCTGCTCGTGGTGCCGCTGGCCTTGATCGGAACCGGGCTGGAGAGCGTCCACGCCGGCGCCGGCGAATTCGCTTGGCGCTTGGCCGCGGCCTGTTTCGAGCCCGGCTGGCCGGTCTTCAGCGCCCTGGCCGAGAGCGGTCTGGCCCTGTGGTGGCTGCCGGAAGCGCGCTGGTTCGCGCTGCCGCTGGCCCTGCTCGGGGCGTTCTGGCTGCTGCTGCCGCGCGGCGTGCCTGGCAAGGCCCTGGCCGTGCTGCTGTGGCTGCCGTTGCTATGGCCGGACCGGCGCCTGCCGGGGCCGGGCGAGGCGGAACTGGTCGTGATCGATGTCGGCCAGGGCCTGTCGGTGCTGGTGCGCACCGCCGGTCACAGCCTGCTGTTCGACGCCGGCCCGGCGGTGCGCGACGGCTTCGACGCCGGCGAGCGCGCCGTGGTCCCGGCCTTGCACGCGCTGGGCGTGCGCCGGCTCGATCATGTCGTCGTCAGCCACGGCGACAACGACCATGCCGGCGGTATCAAAGCCGTGTTGCGGGCCTTTCCGGCGCCAGCGCCATTCGCGCCGGCCGATATCGACGGCGAGGCGGTGCAGGGCCTGCGAACCCGCGCCTGCAGCGCCGGAACCGCCTGGCAATGGGATGGCGTGCGCCTGCGTTTCCTGCATCCTCCGGCGCATTTTCCCTATCTGAAGAACGAATCCAGCTGCGTGCTGCGGATCGAAACCGAGCACGGCGCGGCGCTGCTGACCGGCGATATCGGCGAGGTCGTGGAGCGCGATCTGGTCCGCCGGGCGGCGCAGGAGACTGCGCAGACGCTGCACGCCGAGGTGGTCCTGGTCGCCCACCACGGCAGCGGCGGCTCCTCCGATCCCGACTTCGTCCAGGCCACCGGCGCCCGCCACGCGCTGGTCTCCAGCGGCCACGGCAACCGCTTCGGCCACCCGCGCGCGGACGTGCTAGAACGCTGGCGCCGTGCCGGCGCGGCGCCGCGAAACACCGCCGACGACGGCGCCTTGCGGGTCGGCCTGCGCGCGCAGGGCATCGGCGTGGAAACGCGACGCCAGGCACACCCGCGGGTCTGGGATGCGACCCGCCGCACGGACCCTGGGCTATCCTATCGGCCTGATTGAAGTCGGCCACGGGCCGGAGGTTCGCGAGTGCTGGAACTGGTGAAGGCCGGCGGTTGGCCGATGATTCCGTTGTTGATCCTGTCGGCGGTAGCGCTTGCGATCATCATCGAGCGGCTGTGGACTCTGCGCCGGCGTGCCGTCCTGCCGCCCCAGCTGGGCCAGGAAGTGCGCGCCTGGGCGGCCAGCGGCAAGCTCGACCCGGCGCATATCGAATCCCTGCGCGCGACCGCGCCGCTGGGCGCGCTGCTGGCGGCGGCGCTGGACGTGCGCCTGCGCCCGCGCGAGGAAATCCGCGAACGCATCGAGGACGTGGGCCGGCATCTGGTCCACCGCATGGAGCGCTACCTGAACACGCTCGGCACCATTTCCGCCGCGGGCCCGCTGCTGGGCCTGTTCGGCACCGTGGTCGGCATGATCCAGATGTTCATGGTCATCAACGATCACGGCATCGGCGACGTCAACCAGCTGGCCGGCGGCATCGGCAAGGCGCTGGTGTGCACCGCCACCGGCATGATCGTGGCGATCCCGGCGCTGATCGCCCACCGCTGGTTCCGCGGCCGCGTCGCGGAATACATCGTGGCGATGGAGCACGAAGCCATCGCCCTGATCGACGTGCTGACCCCGGGCACCGCCGAATCGCGCCAGACCGAAGCGGCGCGCGCGCCGGTGCGCCTGGCCGGCGGCCAGGCCGGCTGAGGTCGCCGCATGCGTATTCGCGACCATCGCGCCGACGACGAACCCGAGATCAATCTGGTCCCGCTGATCGACGTGATCCTGGTGCTGATCATCTTCTTCGTCGTCACCGCGACCTTCGACGCGCGCTCGGTGCTCAAGCTGGAGCTGCCGCGCGCCACCGGCGAGCCTTCGGGCGATGCCAGCAAGGCGCTGATCGTGCTGGTCAACGCCGAAGGCCGTTACTTCGTCGGCGACCGCGAAGTGCTGCGCGACGATCTTGAATCGCTCAAGACCACCATCGCCGAAGTCGCCGGTTCCGACCGCGACCGCGCGGTGATGCTGCGCGCCGATGCGCGCACGCCGTATCAGGCCGTGGTCACCGTGTACGACGCGCTCGGCCAGTTGGGTTTCCGCCGGATCATGAGCGCGACCGCGCCGCCGCAGAACGCCGGCGCGGCCAAACCCGCGGAGGCCGCGCGGTGACGGCGAGCGCTACCGCTTCGCCCTGGCAGACCTACCGCCGGTTGCTCAGATTCGCCCTGCCGTATCGCGGCCTGCTGTGGCTGGCGGTGGTCGGCATGCTGTTCGAAGCGGCGGCCGGCGCCGGCTTCACCAAGTTGATGGAACCGGTCATCAACCAGACCTTCATCGTCAAGAACACCAAGGTGGCGGTGTGGCTGCCGCTGGCGATCGTGGGCCTGTTCGTGCTGCGCGGCATCGCCGGTTATCTGACCGACTACTACATGGCCAAGTCCGGCCGCGGCGTCGCCCGCGATCTGCGCGTGCAGGTGCTCGGCAAGTATCTGCGCCTGCCCGGCGCGCGCTTCGACACCGAGCCTGTGACCTCGATGCTGGTACGCCTGGGCTCGGACAGCGATCAGGTCGCGCAGGCCTCGGTCGATGCGCTCAAGGTCATGGTGCAGCAATCCACGCAGGCGATCGCCTTGCTCGCGGTGATGATCTGGACCAGCTGGCAGGTCACCTTCGCGGTGCTGATCATGGCGCCGCCGCTGGCCTGGGTGATGGACAAGGTCGGCCGGCGTTATCGCCGCATCAGCCATCGCATCCAGGAAAGCGGCGCGCAATTGCTGCTGGCGGCCGATCAGGCGCTGTCCAACCAGCAGGAAGTGAAGGTCTACGGCGCGCAGAAGTCCGAGCTGGAACGCTACGGCGCCATCGCCGACAACTACCTCAAGCTCAGCCTCAAGGTCGAATCCACCCGCAGCATCGCCTCGGCGATGGTGCAGTTGATGGGCTCGGTCGGTCTGGCGCTGCTGCTGTTCGTCGCCGGTTACGAAGCCTTCGCCGGGCGCCTGGACGCGGGCGGATTCGTGGTGCTGATGGTGTCGATGATGGCGATCATCCCGAACCTGCGCCAGCTCACCAACGTGCAGAACATGCTTCAGCGCGGCGTGGCCTCGGCCGAGCGCCTGTTCGAAGTGCTCGATGCGCCGGAAGAGCCCGACAGCGGCACGCGCGAACTCGCGCGCAGCCAGGGGTTGATCGAATTCCGCGCGGTCACCGCGCGCTATCCGGGCCAGACTTCGCCGGCGTTGTCGGACATCAGTTTCATCGCCCGGCCGGGCACGGTGACGGCCATCGTCGGCCGCTCCGGCAGCGGCAAATCCACGCTGATCAAGCTGATTCCGCGCTTCTACGATCCCGAATCCGGGCAGATCCTGCTCGACGGTCATCCGCTCAGCGACTACAAACTCTCGGACCTGCGCCGCCAGATCGCCCTGGTCGGCCAGCAGGTGATGCTGTTCGACGGCACCGTCGCGGCCAACGTCGCCTACGGCGAGATGCAGGACCACGACGAAGCCGCGCTGGATCGCGCGATGCGCGGCGCCAACGCGGCCGAGTTCATCGAGCGCATGCCCGAAGGCGCGCAGACCTCCATCGGCGCCAAGGGCGGCAAGCTCTCCGGCGGCCAGCGCCAGCGTCTGGCGATCGCGCGCGCGATGCTCAAGGACGCGCCGATCCTGATCCTCGACGAAGCCACCGCCGCGCTCGACACCGAGTCCGAGCGGCTGGTGCAGGACGCGCTGGAGCGGCTGATGCCCGATCGCACCACGCTTGTGATCGCGCACCGGCTGTCGACCATCGAACACGCCGATCAGGTGCTGGTGCTGGATCAGGGCCGCATCGTCGAACGCGGCTCGCATGCCGAACTGCTCGCCCACGGCGGGCTGTACGCGCATCTGCACCGCATGCAGTTCCGCGACGCCGAATGAATGACGCGATGAAGGGCGCGAACAAGGCCGCGATGCCCGCGCGAATCGAGCCGCCGCGGATTTCGCCCAACATGGGCGGTGACCGATGAGCGCCGACCGTCGCGGCGGCGTCCCCGCCTATTGGTACGACGACACCGCCGTGCCCGCGCACGCGCGCCTGCTGTCGGGCCTGTACGGCGCGGTCACCGGTTTTCGCCGCGCGCTGTACCGCAAGGGCTACAAGCGCCGCCTGCATCCGGGCGTGCCGGTGCTGGTGGTCGGCAACATCACCGCCGGCGGCGCCGGCAAGACCCCGCTGACCATCGCCCTGGTGCAGAGGCTCAAACAGGAAGGCTGGAACCCCGGCGTCGCCAGCCGCGGTTACGGCCGCGACGACATCGCCACGCCGCTGTGGGTCGAACGCGACACCGATCCGCGCCTGGGCGGCGACGAACCGGTGCTGATCGCGCGCCGCACCGGCGCCCGGCTGCGCGCCGATCGCGACCGCGCCGCCGCGGCCAAGGCCCTGGCCGAAGCCGGTTGCGACATCGTGATCTGCGACGACGGCCTGCAGCATTACCGTCTGGCGCGCGACATCGAGATCGAAGTCGTCGACGGCCGCCGCCGCTACGGCAACGGCCAACTGCTGCCGGCCGGGCCTTTACGCGAGCCGCCCGAGCGCGGCGCGCAATGCGATTTCCGCGTGGTCAATCTGGCCCAGGCCGCGACCAGCGACCCGACCGCCAACGCCGGTTTCGGCGAATGGCCGATGCGCCTGATCGCCGATCAGGCGCAGCCGCTGCTGGGCACGCGTCCGCTCAAGCTGGAGGCCTTCGCCGGCCAGCGTGTGCATGCGGTCGCCGGCATCGGCGATCCCGAACGCTATTTCTCCATGCTGCGCGGCTTCGGCATCGCGGTGGTGCCGCATGCGTTTCCCGATCATCACCGCTATGTCGAATCCGACTTCGCCTTCGGCAGCAAACTGCCGGTGCTGATGACGGAGAAAGACGCGGTCAAGATTCCGCTGACGGGCGAGGGCGCGTTCGCCTCGGAGGCGTACTACAGCGTGCCGGTGCGCGCCGAATTGCCGGAAGCGTTCTGGGTGTCGCTGTTGGATAAATTACAGGCGCTGCCGCGGCGCTGAGCCGCTTGCGCCGTGGTGGTAGCCAGTCCGCGACGGCCGCGCCATCGTCGTAACCACCGCCGCACCCGCCGTACTGTTCGGAGCCCATCATGAGTCAGGATTTCGTTGTCGCCATTCCCGCCCGATACGCCGCTTCGCGGCTGCCCGGCAAACCGCTGCGCACGCTCGCCGGCGAGCCGCTGGTGCTGCACGTCGCGCGCCGCGCACTGGCGGCGGGCGCGAGCGAAGTGTGGGTCGCCGCCGACGACGAACGCATCGCGCAGGCGCTCAAGGACAGCGGCGTGCAAGTGGCGATGACCTCGCCCGACCACGCCTCCGGCACTGACCGTCTGGCCGAATGCGCCGACATCGCCGGCTGGCGCGACGATACCGTCGTGGTCAACCTGCAGGGCGACGAACCCTTCGCGCCGGCCGCGGGCATCCTCGCCACCGCGCAGGCCTTGCGCGACAGCGGCGCTGACATGTCCACGCTGGCCACGCCGGTCACCGAAGTTGAAGTGTTGTTCGATCCCAACGCGGTCAAGCTGGTGCGCGCCGGCAACGGCGACGCGCTGTACTTCAGCCGCGCGCCGATTCCGTGGCCGCGCGACGCCTTCGCCAAGGATCGCGAACGCATGCCCGGCGGCGGCGAATGGCTGCGGCACATCGGCATCTACGGCTACCGCGCCGGATTCCTGCGCAAGTTCGCCAAGATGCGGCCCGGACGCCTGGAGCAGATCGAATCGCTGGAGCAATTGCGCGCGCTGGAAGCCGGTTACCGCATCGCGGTCGGCATCACCCCCGAGCCGTTCCCGCCCGGCGTGGACACGCCGGAGGACCTGGCCCGGGCCGAGGCGCATCTGGCCGGCGAAGCGGATTCGACCGGCGCCGGCGTGGACGGCGAGGGCGGCTGAGGCATGCGCCTGCTCGTGGTCTGCCTGGGCAACATCTGCCGCTCGCCGGTCGCCGAGGGCGTGCTGCGCGCGCGCATCGAGGCCTCGTCGATCGCCGGCCGGGTCGAGCTGGATTCGGCCGGCACCGGCGACTGGCACGTCGGCGATCCGCCGGACCGGCGCGCGATCGCCAACGCCGCCGAGCACGGCATCGACATCTCCGGCCTGCGCGCGCGTCAACTCGCCGCCGCGGACTATCGCGATTTCGACTGGCTGCTGTGCGCCGACCGCGCCAACCTGCGCGACGTCCGCGCCCGCGCGCCGAAGGGCGCCCGCGCGCGCAGCGCCTTGCTGCTGGACTGGTGCGGCACGGTCACCGACGGCGAAGTGCCCGATCCCTACACCGGCGGGCCGGCGCAGTTCGAGCATGTGTTCCAGTTGCTGGATCACGCCGCCGACGGCGCGATCGCGCGTTTGCGCGAAGAGTTGGGGTTGCGCGACGGCTAGAGCTGGCCGCAGTTTCGATCCACTGCCGGAAGGCTGCTCAAAGTCTCCGCTGAGGGTTTCGAGCCCCGCTTTTTTTGCTCGTCATTCCCGCGAACGCGGGAATCCAGTGACTTCAAGCGTCCTCGCACGAAAGTCCCCAAAACCAGTCCGCCCAACTCAGCTGCGACCCCGCGCAGCCCGCACCCTGCCTCAGATCCAGCCCCGCAGCCCTTGCGCTAACGCATAATCAGCCCAATTCAAGCCTTATCCATTCATTACGCCGGCCTTCGGGCCCCAGCCGCTAGCCGACCGATGTCCGTGACCGCGACGCCCGCTCTCTCGCCAGCCCGCCCGCCCGATTCCGTCGCCGCGTGCGCAGGAGCCGTGCGCGCATGACGGCCGCCCAGCCCGCGCCCTTCGACGGCAAAGCCTTCGTCAAGCAGCTCAGCACCGCGCCCGGCGTCTACCGCATGATCGGCGCCGACGACGGCGTGCTCTACGTCGGCAAGGCCAGCGCCCTGCGCAATCGCGTCTCCAGCTACTTCAACGCCACACCCAAGTCCGCGCGCATCATGTCGATGCTGTCGCAGACCGCGCGCATGGAGGTCACGGTCACCCGTACCGAGGCCGAAGCGCTGATCCTGGAAAACCAGCTGATCAAGTCTCTGAAGCCGCGCTACAACGTGCTGCTGCGCGACGACAAAAGCTACCCCTACGTGCTGATGACCAGCGAGGCCTGGCCGCGCATCGCCATGCATCGCGGCCCGCGCGCGGTCGCCGGCCGTTACTTCGGCCCCTATGCCAGCGTCGGCGCGGTGCGCGACACGCTCAACCTGATGCACAAGCTGTTCCGCCTGCGCAGTTGCGAGGACAGCGTGTTCCGCAATCGCTCGCGGCCGTGCCTGCAGCACCAGATCGGCCGCTGCAGCGCGCCGTGCGTGGGCCTGGTGGCGGCGCGCGACTACGCCGAGAGCGTGCACCGCTCGGGCCTGTTCCTGGAAGGCCGCAGCGACGAACTCACCGACGAACTGGGCCGCGACATGGAAGCGGCCAGCGTGCGCCTGGATTTCGAGGACGCCGCGCGCATCCGCGACCTGATCGCCGGCATCCGCAGCCTGCAGGCGCGCCAGTACGTGGACGGCCGCGCCGCCGATCTGGACGTACTCGCCATCGCGATGCAGGGCGCGGCCGCCTGCGTGCTGCTGCTGGCGTTCCGCGACGGCCGCAACCTGGGCACGCGTGCGTTCTTCCCGCAGACCCGCGGCAGCGACAATCCCGAGGAAGTGCTGACCGCCTTCATCTCGCAGTACTACGGCGAACAGACCCCGCCGCGCGAGATCGTGCTCGACCGCGATCTGCCCGATCGCGAGCTGTTCGAACAGGCCTTCTCCGCCACCGGCGAACGCCGCGTGCAAATCAAGGCCAACGTGCGCGGCGAACGCGCCGGCTACGTCGATATGGCGCGCCGCAACGCCGAACTCGCGCTAGGCACGGAACTCACCAGCCACGCCGCTCAGCTGGCCCGCGCCGAGGCATTGCGCGATCTGCTGCGCATGCCGTCGCTGCCGCAACGCATCGAGTGCTTCGACATCAGCCACACCATGGGCGAAGCCACGGTCGCCTCGTGCGTGGTGTTCGACGCGCAGGGGCCGGTGCGCGGCCAGTACCGCCGCTACAACATCACCGGCATCACCGAGGGCGACGACTACGCGGCGATGAACCAGGCCATCTCCCGGCGTTTCCGCCGCGCGGTGGAGGGTGAGGCGGCGCGTTTGCGAACCACTGGTTCGCGCGTCGACGAACGCCCGAGCGCGGAGCGCGAGGGCCGGTCAGACGGGGTGATGCCCGACATCCTGCTGATCGACGGCGGCGCCGGGCAGGTCGCGCAGGCGCGCGCGGCGCTGGAGGAGCTCGGGGTCGAGAACCTGATCCTGGTCGGCGTGGCCAAGGGCCCGGCGCGGCGCCCCGGCGACGAGGAACTGCTGCTGCCCGACGGCCGCACCGTCCGCCCCGGCGCCGAGTCGCCGGCGCTGCAACTGGTCCAGCAGGTTCGCGACGAGGCGCACCGTTTCGCCATCACCGGCCATCGCGGCCGTCGTCAGAAGACACGCAACAGCAGTAGGCTGGAAGATATTCCGGGCATCGGCCCGCGCCGACGCGCTAGTCTGTTGAAGCATTTCGGCGGTCTGGGCGGTCTCAAGGCCGCCGGGATCGAGGAAATCTCCCGGGTCGAGGGCGTCAACGAAGCCTTGGCCGAGCGCATCTACGCCGCCCTGCACGGGCTGGACGCGCCGGCCGAAGCCCCGACGCCCGCCGGTTCGGGCACCACCCCCAAGGCCGCGGCCGCGGGGCGCAGGAAAACGCGCAGTGCAAAGGCCGGCGGCCCGGATGCCGGCAGTGAACAAGCCGAGGCCGCCGACCCGGCGCCGGACAGCAAGCGGAGCGAAGGATGAAGTTGACCATACCCACCATGCTGACCCTGGCGCGGATCGTGCTGATCCCGGTGCTGGTGGTGGTGTTTTTCCTGGATTTCCCGTGGACCAACTTCGCGGCCGCGTTCATCTTCGCCTTCGCCTCGATCACCGACTGGCTGGACGGCTGGATCGCCCGCCGTTTCGACCAGTACTCGGCCTTCGGCGCCTTCCTCGACCCGGTCGCCGACAAGCTGATGGTCGCCGTCGCGCTGCTGCTGATCGTGCAAAAGCACCCGACCGTGTGGATGACCTTGTGGGCCGCGGTCATCGTCGGCCGCGAGATCGCGGTGTCGGCGCTGCGCGAATGGATGGCCGAACTGGGCCAGCGCGCGGCGGTGAAGGTCGCCGCGATCGGCAAGATCAAGACCATCGTGCAGATGGTCGCGCTGGTGTGCCTGCTGTATCAGGAAAACCTGCTGGGCCTGCCGGTGTTCCGGATCGGCGAATGGATGCTGGCCGCCGCCGCGTTGCTGACATTGTGGTCCGGACTGGCCTATTTGCGCGCCGCATGGCCTATAATGAACGCGGACACGAACAAGCCTTCGACCTGACCGGAAACGGAACAGTCGGGCGCGAACCGAACCTTGGCCGGGGAGGGACGCATCGCAGCCGGCCTTATGCGGCGGGCTGCGCAGGCGGTTCGGTCACCGGGTCGCGAGGCACCGGGGCGTGAAGAAAACGGTTGACAGTTTTCTTTCGATGCCTAAAATATCGCTTCCTCCGCGGGAATAGCTCAGTTGGTAGAGCACTACCTTGCCAAGGTAGATGTCGCGAGTTCGAGTCTCGTTTCCCGCTCCAGATTCAAGATAATTTCGGCAACGAGATCGTCTTAGAAACTAAACCCCCTCGCGGGGTTTTGTTTTTTTTATAAGCGAATGTGCGCAGTCGATGATTGCAAGCATTCGTGGCTGCAGGCAGTATGTGTCGCGTCACCGGCCGGGTGGCAGAGTGGTTATGCAGCGGACTGCAAATCCGCGTACGCCGGTTCAATTCCGACCTCGGCCTCCAATTCGAATAGACGATCCGCCGCAAGGCCGGCCGTCTCTTCAACCAGATTTCAGCGGGAATAGCTCAGTTGGTAGAGCACTACCTTGCCAAGGTAGATGTCGCGAGTTCGAGTCTCGTTTCCCGCTCCATCTTGGCGTCGTAAGTTCGAACGCTTCACCGAAATCCGACGCTGTGAAGAAGGGGCCTTCGGCCCCTTTTTTGTTGTCCGCGATTTGGCGGCTTCGTGTTCGCGCGGGCATCCGGGCGTGGGCGGCGACGGCGAGGGTTCGTCGCGAGTCGCGGTTCGAACCGGGCGCTTGCCGGCGAGCGCGATCGACGCAAAGCCTTCCTCCCGCACGGCGGCGCACGTTGCAGCGAAACGGTCGAGTGTTGCTCCGCGAGCACGACAGCGAGATCGGCATGGCGCCGCTACCCACGGCCACGGCCGGCAGCGAGGCGGGGCGCGTCCGGGTTTTGCCGGATAGGCTAAACTAGCCCAGTCACCGCACCGTGCCCGGATGGCGAAATCGGTAGACGCAGCGGACTTAAAATCCGCCGGCCTCGCGGCCGTGCCGGTTCAAGTCCGGCTCCGGGCACCACTAGGCAGTTGCGCCTCCTTAACCTCCCGCATCACGTCCGCGAGTAGGGCGCCAACGCCGGCCACATACGGGCCGATGCGTTGATCGGTGAGCAAATAGACCATTGACTGCGTAGTGGTCGTGATCATCCCGTGGTCCGCCTACATTCGCGGTCCGCGATTGGGATCGTCCGGGTTGCGCTGTGCCGCTTCCTGCGTTAGTTGCTGATCGCGCTGCTGATTGAACGCCTGCGTTTCGCGCAAGGTGTCTTGCATGGCCGGCAGTGGCTCGGAGAGCGATACACCGGTATGGAAGCCAGGGGTGTGCGCACCCACCCAAAGTTTGCCGTTGGCGACGCCGACCGGACCGATGCTCTCCGCGTCCGTTATGCCGTTGCGTTTGGCCGCGAGCATCGCCACCGCTACTGTTTCGTCTGGCACGTGGGCCGCTACATTCTCACGAATTTTCGTGAACATCGCTTGATCGCCCGGAGACAACCGAACGGCGTCAACCACGAGCTCCGCCTTGGCGGGCGCTGCCGACGATCCAGCCGTAGGCGCGACGGGCGCTGGCTCTGGCGCACGCGGCGTCGTCTGCCCCGGAGCCGGCGCGGCCACATTGGGCGGCGGCGTTTGGCTCGCGTCGCGCGGATCGGCTGCTGCACTTGGATCGACGCGCGCCGCGATATTTACATTGGCGACAAAGTCACGCGCTGGCGCAGCTTGCACCTGATCTGCAGTTCGCTGGACGATCGCCAAACCGGCCTGCGTGTTGATTGCGGCCAGCGTCTGTCGGTCAGCTACGCCATTGACGTGATCCGCTCCGTGCCAGAGTTGGAACGCTTGCACTGCGCGCTCTGTTTCGGGACCGAATACGCCGTCGGCCTTGATCGGCTGCTTGAGGTGATCGTTGATGCCCAGGTGAATCAGGCTCTCCTGCAGCTTGGCTACTTCCGGGCCGCGTTCGCCGATCTTCAGCGCGTCGTCCGACAATGGGCCTCGAACTTGCGGTGCATGGTATGCGTGAGGCTTGCCGGAATGGGCGTTGGCATGCAGGTAATTCGGCAGACCGTTTTGATCGGTTTGCATCCAGTCGTTTCGATATCCGGGAGACTGGAATTGCTGGCCGATCTTGTTGATGTCCTGCGCCGCTATTACGGCCTCAGCGTGTCGGCGCAACGCCGTCAGCGTAGCTATATCCGCGCTGCCAGTTACAGGCAAGTCGTTCAGATTTTGATACGTGGATACGGCTTCACGGGTGCGTTTTCCATAGTCGCCATCGGCGTCTAGTGTTCTGCCTTGAGCGTCAAGCACGCCCGCCAACTTCAGGTTCTCCTGAAGCGCCCGAACCGCCAGATTGGCGTCGCCTGGACGCAATTCGCGCTCGATGGGAAGCTTATACGGAATGCCTTTGAACCGATCTTCGACTACAAGAATTTGATTCAGTCCATCGCGATTGATTGCGATATCGTTGTAGTAATCGAAGTTGGTGGTTCCGTTCGCGTCCGCTCGTGAATCTGCTTTTTCTATAACGGCGACGGCGCCGCCATAGCCCGCGATATGCCGGGCCTTGAGGAAGCCTGCAATGTGCTCTTCAGAGTCGCCCTCTTTGAGATGGTTGTCTCTGATCGCCTGACGATACGCTGCGTCGCTATTGGTCTTGAAAGCTTGATCTTGTAGTTCTGGCGACTGCTTAAACGTATCGAGGTTCAGTCCCCCTTTCCAGTTCGCCGGATCTTCAAGGAACTTCGTCATGCCCCCTGTTTTCGCCCATTTCCATTCGCTTGAATAGCCAGCCATGGCCTCGCGAAGCTTGGTTCGATCAACGAGCCCGGCATCGGCAAGCCAACTTGCGCCTGCCTGATAACGACCGAAATACCCTTCTTTATTCTTGATGGCCAGGTCGCCGCCATTGCTCTCGGTCAAGACCGTGGAAGCCACCAGCCTGCGGGTCATGTAGTCGCTTAAGCCGGCGATATTTCCCTGGCTATACTGATTTGCGGTTAAGACCGCCCGTTCTTGGCATGCCGTCGCTGCCATGTTCATCCTTCCTTGGTTCAGTCGCTGACCTTAATTTTGCATGCACTTTCGGTCATTTCTTTCATGGGCTTGTTGCGGCTCAACTTGAACACTGTAGCGCCAGGAGAGTACTTGCCTCCGTCCTCCTGTGCAGCCTGAACGTAGACATGGCTACCTTGGGCTAGGGCCAACTCAAAAAACGCACCTTCGCCGGCCCCTCCCTGCGCATCGGGTCCGGCTGAGCAATGCTCCGCTATCTGTTGGATTTGAACGCTCTGTCCAACCTGTTTTCTCAAAATATCCGAGTAGTCGCTGGAGAAGTAAAATTTCCGAATGGCTATGGAGTCCACATACTTCTTGTCGCCGAATAAGGTGATCGAGGATTCCCCTTCATTCCCGCGAACTTCGTCGTAGTCAGCGCCTGTCTTTCCATTGGGAAGATCGTTTTCCCCAAACCCGAGAAGAAGTACTTGCCCCGTTCGAGAGTAACGATCCGGCAGAAATTGTTTGGGTGCAGGGTCAATCCATTTGACCCTCGAAAGCAGATCGTACTCAGCCCAATCGTTGCCTTTAGCCGTTGCGTAGAACTCCACGACCTCTTGCAGGTCGCTCGTAGCCTCCGATCTGGCTGGTGGCGCGTTGGGCTTGGTGTTCGCTTTAACATCAGTCTCGACCTGAACGTCGGAGCTCGTGACGGTGCCTTCGCAGGCTGTCAGGCTTAGAGCCGCCAATGCGGTCATTGCTACAGTGTGTTTGATCTTCACGGCTTCTGACTCTGGAGTTGAAATTTCGGGCAAGGTCGCCGCTGCGGGGCGCTGTTGAATAAAGGGCCTGCGCCGCGCCTGTTTCTGGCTCTGCACCTGCGGCAATGGTCCGAGTTGTCGCCGCGTTTGCTCGTTGATTTTAGCCAGGTCTCGATAAAGCACCTCGTTGCACGCCCTTTCGATCAAGTCGTAGGGTGGCTTTTGTGGAGGATGTGAGTTGCTCATTAACTGTCCTTGTTGATGATTTGGCGCGTCAATGTGCCATTTTGGTGGAGCAGAAGGCAGTCGGTTTTCGCACTGATGGGTGCGCTTAAAACAAGCATCCATCAGTTTCCAAGATTCAGTCAATAGCATGCCCATGATGCTTTTGGCCTTGCTTCACTCGCCCATCGAATCGTGATTTCGTTTCGCCATTCGAATGGGGGCGTTGGTCCAACGAAGCCAATGGGCACTCGACTTGATGATCGCAGCTAGATCGCGCCATTGTTATTGTTGCGCCGCTTGGCTGTGCGGCGATTTGTCCCCCGCACTCCATCGTTCACGCCAACCGCCTCCCGACGTTTCGTTCCCCATCAGCCCGGCGATTCACGCCTGGGGAGACATCCGGTGGGAAACAAGAATTCGAATCAGGCGGGTTCATCCAAGCAAGACCTTCTCGTCAGTTTGCTCAACCTTTCCGGCCCAGGCCGGACTGCTGCCGATGAGGTGACATTGGCTGGCGTGCTGGCCTACATGCAGGAATATGATCCCGAGCACTGGAGGTGGGGCAAGGGTGTGGCTCTATCGGAACGGTTCATCGCCAAATATCGCCGGGTGGAAGAGCTGACCGCAGAGATCGGTATGAGCGGGAACCGTCGAATCGAATTGCTTCGTGCGGCATTCGATCGCTTCGACGACGGGATCCGTCTGGCGAACGCAGGGATTCGCAAGCCGAACCTCGCGCAAGCGGCGAGCGGACCGGTGGTGCGGGAGCGCGAGGCTGCGAGTTCGCGCAATCATTCGCGCGATGTGCTCACGAATATGGAAAGGTTGATCGCCGATCCGCACAGCTTGTTGAATATCGGCGGCCGTTCCCGCGAGGAACTCACGGCGTTGTCGGAGGCCGAACTGGACAATCTGGTGCGGATGGATGCGAGATTCGTCGAAAAAACGCAAGGCCTGTGGGATCCGAGCCTGAGCGGGCTTGGCGCTGCGCAGCGCTGCATCGACAAGAACTATCGCCCGGGCCTGGTCGGAGTGGGCGAGAGCAATGCCGAGCCGCTCGCCGCGCTGGAGCGCGGGCGAAGGCTGGCCGATATCGCGATACACCGGGGTTTGAAAATCGACGAAGATCCCGGCAGCGATCGCACGATCCAATTGTTCGCGCAGACCGCGCTCAATATCGATCTGGCGATGAAAGGCCGCGGCACCATGACCGGGCGCGGCGCGTCCACGCTTACGGAAAATACGATGAACTCATCCGACGGCCACGCCGCCGGCGGTCTTCAAGCGCAGATGGGCCGCTTCAAAAGTTGATCCCTGGGTTGCTTCGGAACTCAAGCGGTGCATCGGTTTTTCAGCGCCCCGGTGGGCGCCGATCCCGGGCGAGTCGGACCGGTCGCGAAATCGGTGGCGGACTGCTCGCGGCCCAGCCGCGTTCACAACGTTTCCCGCCCGATCGCCTTGAGCTTCTCCATCGAGGCGATGACGATGCGCCGGTATTGCAGATCGATCGCGCCCAATGCCGCCAGGGCTTTGAGTTCCAGCGACAAGGTCTGGCGGGTGACGCCCAGCATCATCGCCAGCGTGTCGTGAGTGATCGCGATCGATCGTCTTTGCGAGCCCGCGCCCAGATCGGCGTCGCCGCGCGCCAGCCGCTGCAGCCGCCGCGCCAGGCGCGCGCGCGTCGTGCGCAGGTTGGCGTCGTCCATGAAGGCGAACGCGCCGCGGATGTGACGCGCCTGCAACAGGGCGATCGCGCGGGCGAAACTGGCGCGTTGCATCAGCCGGTCGAACAAGGCCGTGTCCGCCCGCAGCAGTCGGCTGGGTTCGGTGGCGCAGATGTCGTGAGTGCGCGGCAAGCCGTCCACCATGCCCACTTCGGCGAACCAACTGCCGGCTTCGATCAGCACCAGGATCGTCTCGTGGCCGTCGGTGTGCAGGGTCGAGGCCTTCATCGCGCCGGACACCACGCCGTAGAACCCTTCCGGCGATTCGCCTTTGCGGAAGACGAACTGGCCCGTGCGCAATTCCACCGGTTCGCTTTCGCACAGCAAGGTTTCGCGATCGCCCGGATCGAGCATGGCGAACCAGGACTTGGGCATGATCGGGAAGGGGGATGCGACGCGCGTCGCAGTCGCGCCCTCCGGCGGGCCGGGCGGGTGAGGATTGCAAGATAGATTGCGGTGCATCCGGAACGGTCCCGATAGGCTGCGAATCGGCCGCACTGACTGCCCGTTGCCACGCGATCCAGGCGAAGGCGGGCCAAGTGCGGCCGCACGGTATAGCTTGGCGGCGCCTTAGGCCGCGTTCCGGGCGATGGCGCACAGTCCCGGCCGCGAGGCGACATCGACAGGCCATGCCGCGGTGCCTTCCGTGCGTCCGCGTTGCGAGTCCGCTCGCAGCGCATCGTTCGCCGACCGCCCATTCATGGCGGCGCGACGACGGCGCACGGTCCATTCCCCCGCCCGTGGAGATGATCATGTCGAAAAATGTCTTACTGAATCTGACCGCCGCGCTGGTTCTCGGCCTGGCCATGGCGGCGCCCGCCGCGGCCGCCGACGACTACACCAAGACCAAGTACCCGATCGTGCTGGTGCACGGTTTCGCCTCCTCGGACCAGGTGCTGGGTTTCAGCACCTTCTACAACATTCCCGACGAGCTCAAGTCCGGCGGCGCCACGGTGTACGCGGCGAAGCTGTCGGGCTTCAATTCCGATGAAGTGCGCGGCGAGGAGTTGATCAAGTACCTCGATAACCTCAAGGCGGTGCACGGCTACGCCAAGTTCAATCTGGTCGGCAACAGCCAGGGCGGGCTGAGCACGCGCTATGTCGCCGCGGTGCGGCCGGATCTGGTGGCCTCGGTCACCACCGGGCATACGCCGCATGCCGGCGCCGCGCCCGCGGACCTGATCGGCGCTGCGTTGCCGGAAGGCTCGCCGCTGCGACCGATCGTGGCCGGCGTCATCAACGCCTTCGCCTCGCTGATGGGCGGCGAAGCCGACGCGCTCGCCGCGTTGCGCCAGCTCAGCTCGGCCGGCGCGGCCGATTTCACCGCGCACTATCCGCAAGGCAAGCCGGCGACGGCGTGCGGCAACGGCGCGGCGGTGGTCAACGACGTGCGTTACTACTCCTTCGGCGGCGTGGGCGTGTCCACCAATCTGCTCGATCCGACCGACCTGGCCGCCGGCGCCGGCAGCCTGACCTACCTGGGCCGGCCCAACGACGGCGTGGTCGGGCAATGCTCGTCGCATTGGGGCGAGGTGCTGCGCGACGACTACAACTGGAACCACTTCGACTCGGTCAACCAGACCTTCGGCCTGCGCTCGGTGTTCTCTTCCGATCCGGTCACGGTGTACCGCGCGCACGCCAATCGCCTGAAGAATCTGGGGCTGTAAGCGATGCGAGGCAGGATCGTCTTGCTCGCTGTCGCGATCGCGGCCGGCGGACTGCTGTGGTGGGGCGCCCAAGGCAGGGCGCCCCATCTCGCCACGACTCAGGCGCGCGGGGATGCGGTGGTCGATGAATCGGCGGCTGAGACCGCGCCGGTGCAAGGCGAAGCCGCGGCGGCGATAGCGGCCGCAACGGCGCGGGATTCGCTGCGCGGGACCGCCGCCGACGGCGCCGTGCACGTCGACGCCAAGGGCCGTCCCGTCGCCGATCGCGAGCTGCGGCGTTTGTTCGACTATTTCATCAGCCGCATCGGCGAGCGCAACGAGCAGCAGATCCGCGCGGACCTGCTCGCCTATCTGAGCGCGCGCCTGGATCAGGGCGCGGTGGCGCAGGTACTGGCGTGGTTCGATTCGTATGTGACCCTGCAACGCAGCGCCTCGACGCTGGCGGGCGAAGGCGGCGATCCGCGCGCCGCGGTCGCGCGCCTGCGCAGTCTGCGTGCGCAGCGCATGGGCGAGCAGATCGCGCAGGCGTGGTGGGGCGATGAGGACCGTTATCTCGATTACACCCTGGCGCGCGAGGACCTGCTCGCCGACACCAGCCTGAGCGCGGAGGAACGCGCGCGCCGGCTCGGCGAACTCGATCAGAGCCTGGACCCTTCGCGGCAGGCGTTGCGCCGCGAGGAAGACGCGGCGCAGCGGACCCTGACGCAGAGCGAGGACTACATCCGCCGCGACGTGCCGGCGGCGCAGCGTTACGCCGAGCGCGAACACGAGTACGGCACCCAGGCCGCGCAGCGTTTGGCGGCGCTGGATCAGCAGCGCGCCGCCTGGGATGGCCGTTTGCGCGACTACGCTTCGGCGCGCAAGAGCATTCTCAGCGATACGCGCCTGTCGCCGGCCCAGCGCGAATCGCGATTGAGCGAATTGCTGGCGCATCGCTTCGATGCCACCGAGCGCTTGCGCGTGGATGCGCTGGCCCGCAACGATCTGTTGCCGCGCTGATCGGGTTAGCGCCGGGTCCCGCTCAGTCCTGCGAACTGTCGCCGCGCGCACGCGCGGCGCTGTCGCGGCGGTAAGCATTGCCGAGCACCGGCGGCGCGGCGATCTCGCCGCCGCGTTGCGCCAGGGCCGCTTCGCGTCGGTCGAGTTCGGCCTCGCGCCGGCGCAGTTCTTCCGATTGCGCGGCGTGGCGTGCGGTCACCGCGTCCATCGCCAGGTCCAGCGCCTGCAGCCACAACTGGCGCAGCGGCGCGGGCACGTCCTCGGCCAGCGGCGCGAACTGCAGGCGCGTGGCGAGCCCGGCATAGAACTGGCGCAGCATCGGATGCAGGCGATTGGGCGAACCGCGGCCGTAGACGGTGCGCAGGCTTTCCACGGTCGGCTGCACGCCCGCGCGCAGCAGGCGCCAGGCGATGTCGTCGAGTTGCGCCTGCTCCAGCGGCGCGCGCATCGGCGCGCCCGGCAACAGGCCTTCGCCGATCAGTTCCTCGCGGATCTTCCACAGCGCATTGTCTTCGGCCGGCATCGGCGGTCTCCTAGGCGAGCTCGAACGCCGACTTGGCGTCGAACTTTTCCTTGAGGAAGCGCTCGCTGACGATCAGCGATTCGGCGTCGCCGGCGAAGGCATCGCGCGAGATGCGCTTGAGCGATTCGTCCAACAGCTGCAATTGCTGCGACAAGGTCTGCGCCGCGGTGCGGCCGTCCTTGAGCGCCTGGGTCTTGGCGAAGATCGGCGGCAGTTTCAGGTAACCGGAGAGCATGTCCGGCAGATAGCGGCGCAGGGTTTCCTGCACGGTGAAGGCGGCCTGCGCCGACATCGCTCCGGAGCGCTTGAGCTCGCTCAGCCGCGGCAGCAGTTCTTCCAGGGTCTGCTGGATATTGCGCAGGCTTTCCAGCGCGGCCGGCGGCATGTGCCGGGCCACTTGCTTGACCAGCCGTTGCAGATGTTCGACCAGGGCCTCGCCGGATATTTCGGTTTGCACGATCGACTCGGCCAGCGTGCTGCGCGGCCAACCCAGAGCGCCGACGCCGTACAGGCCCAGCACGATCAACGGCCAGCCGCGATCGATCACTCCCGCGAACAACAGCCCCAGGCCGAGCAGACCCAGCACGCAACCGGCGATGTTGCGATTGCTGTACAGATACAGCCGCAACTTCTGCATCGGCGTCGGCGCGATCAGATCGTTCATCACTGGTATCCGCGGATGTCCTTGAACACCAGGGTCAGCGACTTGGACTTGGCGTCGAATACCTTGCCGCCGGTGGCTTCGGCCAGCGCGCTCATTTCCTTGACGTCGGCGTCGCCGAACAGGATCGGGAACACCCGGATCGAGCGCAGGCTTTCGTCCTGCGCCGCGTGCCAGGCGAGGAATTCGCTCAGGCCGCTGCCTTCGGTGTTCTCGCCGTCGCTCATCAGCACCACGGTGTAGTAGCGCGGTTGCGGGTTCTTGCGTTTTTCCTCGGCCAGTTCTTCCAGCGCCTTGCGCACGCTGTCGAAGATCGCGGTGCCGCCGTCGGGCTGCATCGGCGCGACCGCCGCGCCGATCGCCTTGAGCGTGGCCTCGCTGCTTTGCGCGCTGTCGCCCATGTCGAACAACTGCGTCTGTTCTGGATGGCTGGAGAACGGCAACAGGCCGACGCGTTCGCGTTTCTGAAAGCGCGCGTAGCGGCCGCTGAGCGAGGCGGCTTCGGCGCCGGCCAGGGTCGCCATCGCCGCCTTCATCGCCTCGATGCGGCCGTCGTTGGCCATCGAGCCGGACAGGTCGAGCACGTAGCGCGAACTGGCCGGGATGCGCACGTCGGCGAGGAAGCCTTCCAGCAGTTGTTCGATCACCTGCGGCTGGCCGGGGAAGGGCAGCTCGATCAGCGTGCGCTTGGGAATGGCCGCGGCGGCGGTCGCGTCGGGGTTTACCGGGCGGCGCAAGGTCGCCTCCGATAAGCGCGTCTGGAACGCGGTCGAGCGCAGGAACGCGATCAGCTTGTCGTAGTCGGCGCGCTTGCCGGCCTGCAGCAGCATCAGCGGATAGTCGGCGGTGACGATGCCTTCCTTGGGGTACACCAGCACCAGCGGCTCGGACAGCTTGCCGTCGCGGTTGAGGCTGAGCAGCACCGATTCGTAGTTGATCAGGCCATCGACCTTGGCCTGATCGCGCACGTAGGCCTCGGCGAGCCAGCCCGACGAGCCCGAGGTCATGCGCTGGCCCTGGAAAAACGCCTTGAGCGTGGGATTGGCGACATCGGCCTGGGTCAGCGCATCGGGATTGGACGCCAGCGCCGAGGCGATGCCGATGAGCGCGGTGAAGCCGGTGTTGCTGGAGGTCGGGTTGGTCATGCCGAAGCTGAAGCGGCCGCTGCGCGAGGCTTCGGCGATGTCCTTCCAGGTCGGTTCGCTCGTGTCCCAGCCCAGTTCGCGCGCTTTCGATGCCTTCACTCCCAGCACCACCGGCGACAGCATCACTTTGTCCTGCGCCAGCAGCCGTTGCTTGAGCGCCGGGTTCATCGCCAGGTACTTGCCGTGGCTCACCCACACCGCGTCGAAATTCTCGCCGGCGTTGAGGCGGTCGATCGCATCCAGGGTGCCGGCGTAGGTGAAGTGCAGCTTGACCCCGGTGGCCTTGCGGATGTCTTCGGACAACTGCGTTTCCACGTCCTTCAATTCCGAGCCGGCCAGCACGGTGAAGGCGTCGGCCGCGGGTCGGCTGTCGTCGCCGGCATTGGAGCCGCCGCCGCCGCCGCCGCACGAGGCGAGTGCGAATACGGCGAAGGCGAGCAGGGCGTTACGCATCAGTCGGATCATGGTCGCGGCCATCCTGTGGCGGTTCCGGCCGGAGCCGGAGTGACGGTGCAATGTGGGTTCGGTGCCGCCATCGGCCGCGGCTTACAGCGCCACCGGCCCGCTCACCGCCGGCACGCTGTGCTTGACCGCCGCGATCGCCTCGCGTTCGCGGTTCATGCGCGCCTCGCCGGTGGCGATCAGACCGCGCAGTTGTTCGATGTTGGTGCCCATCGAAGCGATCGACTTGCTGCGGAACTCGTCCATGCGGTCGAGCGCGGCGAAGGTGGTGTCGAAGGCGGTCTGCAGGGTCTGCACGCCGATCAGCGGATTGGACTGGAACTCGGCGACGCGGTCCACGTGCTGGCCGAACTGGGTCGAAGTCGAGGTGATCAGGCCTTCGATCGCCTTCGAGCTGGACTTCAGAGCGTCCATCACCTGGATCTGATAGCCCTGCGCGCGCGCCAGCGTGGCGGCGATCGACAGGCTCGACATACCGATGGTGGCCATGCGGTCGCAGCCGTTGCGCAGCTCGCGCCCGGTCTTGCGCAGGCCTTCTAGCATCTTGTAGCCGTTGATGCACACCAGGATCTGGGTCTTGATATCAACGCTGGCCTGGCGCACGTAGAACAGCACTTCCTGTTCGACCGCCTTGGCCCGCGCCGGGTCGGTGGCCTTGAGCGAATCCAGCGCGGTGGAAAGGCGCGTGTCGAGCTGTTCGGCGAACACGTCCGCGGCCTTGAGCTTGGTCATGGCCTCGAGCAATTTCTGCATGGTGGCGTACAGCGCCTGATCGTCGCGCGCCAGTTCGTCCTGCACGCCGTACAGATTGTCGATGGTCTTGCGGATCGATTCGCCCGCCGAGTCGAAACGTTGCAGGTAGGCGCGCAGTTTGTTGCCGAACGGAATCAGGCCGAGGATCTTGTAGGCGCTGAACAGGTCGCCTTCGTTGGCCGGATTGAGGTCTTCGAACAAGATGCGCATCTGGCTCATCACCTTGAACGCCGGGCTGTCGGCGTCGGAGATGAAGTTCTTGTCGAGGAACTTGTTCGTCAGCAGCGTGCTGTCGCCGATTTCCTTGCGCCCCAGGCGGAACGCGCTGTCCACGCGGCTGCGGAAATCTTCCGAATGCGGGTCCAGCGCCAGCAGGTCGGCGATGAACTGGTCGGCCTGGGTCAGCACCTGTTGCTGGGTTTCGTCCTTGAACGGAATCATCGCCGCGGCCTGATCGGGCTCGCGCACGGCGATCGCCGGTTCCGGCATTTCCAGAGTGAGCGGCGCGACCGGGTCGGCCAGCGTCTGCGCTTGCGGTTCTTGCTTGACGTCGCTGTTCATCAGGGCGTTCCTTCAGTGGCCGAGCTTGGTTTCGATGCGGCTGATCATGCGTTCGAGGATGTCGTAGGTCGGCGGGTCGACCACATCCACCAGCGATTGCGGCACCTCGATGCCGCGCGCCTTCGCGTCGTTGAACAAGGCCGCGTTGTCGGGCCCGCGCAGGCCGTAGCGCGCGGCGATCGCCTGCACCTTGGGATTGCGTTCGAAGGCTTCCGCGAAGCGCGCGCCCTTGTCGTTGAGGGCGACGATGGTGTGCTTGGTCAGCACGGTCGGCTGCGGGTACAGCAGCACCATGTCCGGGTCCACGCTCTTGTGCTTGAACGCGTACTCCAGGAACTGCTGCTCGTAGATCATCACCAGCGGCGACTTGCCCATCTTCATCGTCACGTAGTCCTCGAACGGACCGGACGAACTCGATTCCTGATAGCCCTGCTTGGAGAACAGATGCACCAGCCGGTCGGCGACCTGATCGGCGCCGGCCTCGTTGGCGACCACGTCGTCGCCGTTGGCCAGATAACTGGCCAGGGCCAGGTACATCGCCGCCGAGTTGCTGGTGCGCACATCGGTGCTGGTGATCAGCACCGACTTGCTGACCGAATAATTGGGATTGGGCTGCAGATCCTTCCAGCGCGTGCCTTGCTCCATCAGCGCGACCAGCTTGCGCATGTCCACGATGAAATAGGCGTTGCCTTTCTTGCCGACGATGCCGTTGGCTTCCAGGGTCGGCAGCAGCGGTTTCCAACTGGCCACCGTCATCGGTGTGTAGTAGCTGTTGAACACGCGGCGCGAACCGGTGGCCGCGGCGATCTTGCGCGCCGCCGCGGCGCCGGCCGGGTAGGCGGCGTCGAAGGTCTTCAGATCGGGGCGGGTGGCGATTTCGCGCGAGCCGGCTTTCTGCACGTCGAGCACGATGTTGTCCGCGAGCAGGGCCTGGGCCAGTTCGGGATCGCGCAGGAATTCGAGCTTTTCCGAACCGGTGAGCACGCGCACGGTGATGCGGTTCGCGGCGGCGGCCTGGGCTTGATCGGCCGCGGCGGCGGCGCGATCGCTGTCGCGCTTGCCGCTGAAGGACAACACGATGCCGATGACGACACCGGCCAGCAACACCACCGCCAGAGCGGGGCCGAGGATCTTCCTCATCTGTGGATCTCCTTATGCTGGCGCAAGCGTATGGGCTATGTATGACCTATGTTTGACAGCGCGGCGCCGTTCGTCGGGCCGGGGTTGGGGGCGAGCGCCGGGCCGGGTGGGCACCGGCGCCGGCTTGGCGTCGCTATCGAGGCGAGCGGCTCAGCGACTGTCGCCGAGCACGCCCAGTTGTTTGAGCAGCGCGAGGTTGTCCTCGATATGCCAGTTCTCATCGATACGGTCGCGGCCGATGCGGTAGATGTCGGTGGCGACGAAATCGATGGTTTGGCCACGGCCCTGGGTATCGCCGAAGCGGCCGGTGAAATGGCCGCCGAAGCGCAGGTGCACGATCGCGCGATCGCCGGCCACGATCAGTTGCTCGATCTGGCAGCGCAGATCGGGGATGGCTTGCCGCATGGTTTTGGAGGCCTGCAGCGGCCCGTCCACGCCCTGGACGCGGCCGGCCGGCAAGGTGCGATCGATGAAGTCCGGCGCCAGCGCGGCCCGGGCCAGCGCCGGGTCGCCGTTGTTCCAGAAGCTGGCGTAGCGGCGCGCGGCCAGGGTGCGCGCGGCCACTGCCGGGGTAGCGATCGGCGTATCGGTGACGATCCTGGCCGGCTGCAGCAGGGGCTCGGCAACGGGTTCGGCCGTGGCCGCCCGCGCGGCGGGCAGGGCCAGGGCGAGGAGGACGGCGAGGGCGGCGGGACGGGAAAGCGGCGAGGGCATGGGCGGGCTCCGTAAGACGGTTGGGACGGGAAGCCCATGTTCAGTCAACGATCCGCGTTGAAATACCGCGCCAATGCCCAGGTACTATTTCCATAAAGCGAACAGTGGCCGCCGATGATCGACAACCTGCCCAACCTGCTGGCCTTCGACCGCATCGTCCGCGCCGGCAGTCTGTCGGCGGCGGCGCGCGAGCTGGATCTGTCGCTGGCGGTGGTCAGCAAGCGGCTGACGCAACTGGAGTCGGCGCTGGGCGTGCGCCTGCTCCAGCGCACCACCCGCCGCCAGACCCTGACCGAGGAAGGCCGGCTGCTGCATGCGCAAGTGGTGCGCATCCTGGCCGAGGTCGAAGCGGCCGAAGCGCTGATGTCGCAACAGCGCGCCAGCATCGGCGGCCTGCTGCGGATCACCGCGCCGCACGATCTGGGGCGGCGCTGGATCGCGCCGATCCTGGCCGACTTCCAGCGCCTGCATCCGCAACTGCGGGTGCAGTTGCAGCTCAGCGACGCCTTGGTCGATCTGGTCGGCGAAGGTCTGGACATGGCCGTGCGCTTCGGCAGCCTGGCCGATTCCAGCCTGATCGCCCGGCCGCTGGCGCCCAATCACCGCGTGGTCTGCGCCGCGCCGGCGTATTTGCGCGAACACGGCGAACCCGCGCATCCGGCCGATCTGATCCGCCATCGCTGCATCGTCATCGGCGATTCGCCCAGCGCGGAATGGCGCTTCATCGGCGACGAGCCGGTCAGCGTGCGCATCGACGCCGGACTGGTCAGCAACGATGGCGGCGTGGTCCTGGCCTGGGCGCTGGCCGGCGCCGGCATCGCGCTGAAATCGATCTGGGACGTCGGCGACGATCTCGCCGCCGGCCGCTTGCGCCGCGTGCTGCCGGACTACGCCGCCGCCGCCGCGCCCTTGCATGCGATCTATCCGCACAGCGCGCATCTGGCGCCGCGGGTGCGGGCGTTCGTCGAATACCTGCGCGAACGCTTGCAGGCGGCGTGGCGATGGGAATCGCCGCCCGGCGCGTGAGCGGCAACGCGGCATCGGCCGCGCCCGCGGTTGTGACACTTGTACATGGCCGCGTCCGGCCTCGCCTTGTAACCTAGCCGCATCCCACCGCCCTGGCGCCGGCGCTGACCCGCAGCGGCGGCGCGGCCGGTTTCGCAGATCATCGAGCACGCAGCATGACCCTCCTCGTCACCGGCAGCGCCGGCCACCTGGGCGAAGGCCTGATGCGCCGCCTGCGCGCGCAATCGCGCCAGGCGCGCGGGCTGGACATCAAGCCGTCCGCATTCACCGACCTGGTCGGCTCCATCGCCGATCGCGATTTCGTCGCCGAGGCCATGCGCGGCGTGCGTTGCGTGATCCACGCCGCAACGCTGCACAAGCCGCACGTGGCCACGCACAGTTACCAGGACTTCATCGACACCAACCTCACCGGCACGCTGACCCTGCTGCAGGCCGCGCTGGCCGCGGGCGTGGAGTCGTTCGTGTTCACCAGCACCACCAGCGCCTTCGGCGCGGCGTTGACGCCGGGTCCGGGCGAGCCGGCGACCTGGATCACCGAGCAGGTCGCGCCGATTCCGAAGAACATCTACGGCACCACCAAGATCGCCGCCGAAGGCCTGTGCGAGCTGTTCCATCGCAAGCACAAGCTGCCGGTGCTGGTGCTGCGCACCTCGCGTTTCTTTCCCGAGGACGATGACGACGCCTCGGTGCGCGAGGTGTTCGAATCGGCCAACGTCCAGGCCAACGAGTTGCTGTATCGCCGCGCCGACATCGACGACGTGGTGCAGGCGCACCTGTGCGCGATCGAGCGCGCGCCGGCGCTGGGCTTCGGCCGCTACATCGTTTCGGCGACCACGCCGTTCTCGCGCGAGGATCTGCCCGCGCTCAGCCGCGACGCCGCCGCCGTGGTCGAACGCCTGTTCCCGGACTGCAGAGAGTTGTACGCGGCCAAGGGCTGGAAGCTGTTCGCGCAACTCGACCGCGTCTACGTCAACGACGCCGCGCGGCGCGACCTGCACTGGCAGCCGCGTTTCGGTTTCGGCTACGTGCTCGATTGCCTGCGCGCCGGCCTGGATTTCCGCAGCGCGCTGGCGCATGAGGTCGGGGTGAAGGGTTACCACGCGCAGCGCTTCGACGACATGCCGTATCCGGTGGGCTGAGCCGGGGCAGGGCGGTCGCGGCGCCGGACAGGAGAAATCCAGGTCAGGCGGCTAGAATGCGGATCGGAGCGATCGTGCGGCCCGCCGCCGCGATCGCGCGATATTCGAGCGCTTTCGCCCTCTGGGGCGAAGCGCGCGCAACCAGGAGCGCTGGGCCATGGAATCCGATCCGCCGATGAAACACCGCCGCCGCGCGGCGCGGGCCCGAGGCGCATGAGCTGGATCGCGCTGATCTGCCTGGGCGCCAGCGACGGCGCGCGGGTCGAGAACCTGCTCGACGCCGCGGCGTTGCTCGCGGCCGATGCCGAGGTCGCCGGCGTGCGCGCGGTGTCCGAGGTGTACGGCGATCGCCATCGTCCGCATCGCGGCGGCGCCACGGTCAATCTGATGCTGGCGCTGGAATACACGGCGGCGCCGGCGATCGACGCCCTGGAGCGCCGCTTCAAGCGCCTGGAAGCCGATTTCGGCCGCGAACGCGATCCGCGCCGGCAGATGCCGGTGCCGCTGGACATCGATCTGCTCGGCGGCATCGACACCGCGCCGCAGTGGCAGACGCGTTACGACCCGGGCCGGCCGTATCTGTTTCATGGCTTGCAGCAGTTGGCGCTGCCCGCGTTGCAGAGCGAACTGGCCGCGCTGGCGCAGCAGCGCGGGTTTCGCGCGGAACAAAACGCTACCGGCTTTTACAGCTTCGCCAGCGCCGGTTTCGTGCAGCGTTATCTGCGCGAACACGCCGGCCGCACGGCGAGCGCATCGCAACGGGAGACCGGCTGATGTCGCAACGGATCACCTTGGTTACTGGCGCCTCGCGCCGCATCGGCCGCGCCATAGCCGAGGCCTGCCTGACCCGCGGCGAGCGCGTGGTCGCGCACCGGCGCAGCGCGGACAGCGTCCCGGAGCCGTTTTGCGCGCCGGTGCTGGAGTGGTGCTGGGACATGAACGAACCGCTGCCGGCGTTGCCGGAGGCGGACATCACCGACGTAGTGTTGAGCGCGTCGCTGTTCGAACGCGGCTACGCCTGGGGCGCGCTCGGCGCCGCCGACGGCGGCCCGGGCCGGATCGAGGAAGAACGCGAACGCCTGCAGCGGCATCTGCGCGTGAACCTGCTGGCGCCGTGGGAACTGGTGGTCAGCCTGCACGCGCGCCGGCCGCTGCGTTCGGTGGTGATGTTGCTCGACACCTATCTGGACCGTTCCTTCGCCGGCCATTCGGCCTATCAGGTCAGCCGCGCCGCCGGCGCCGGCATGGTCCGCGCACTGGCGGCGGAGTTGTCGCCGTGCCGCGTCAACGCCGTCGCGCCCGGGACCGTGCTGCCGTCGGTGCGCGACCCGGCCGAACGCGCCGAACAGGAAGACGCGATCGCCGCGCGCACGGTGCTCGGACGCATGGGCTCGGTCGAAGATGTGGTCGAAGCGGTGCTGTATCTGCGCGATGCGCCTTATGTCACCGGCGAGATTTTGCGGGTGGATGGGGGGCGGTTCAAAGTTTGATCGACGCGGTTTCGCGCCGTGCATGTATCGATACGTATAGATCAAGGAAGACCATGAAGATCGTCCAGGGCGATTTGTTGCGACTCGCGGCCGACGGCCGTTTCGATGTAATCGTGCACGGCTGCAATTGCCAGTGCCAGATGGGCAAGGGCATCGCCCTGACCATAAAACGAAGGTTCCCGGAGGCGTATCGCGCCGATCTGACCACCGAGAAGGGTGTGCGCGACAAGCTTGGCAGTTACAGCCAGGCGAGAGTGAGCGAAAACGGTCACGAGTTCGTGATCGTCAATGCGTACACCCAGTTTCATTGGCGCGGCGAAGGCGTGCGTGCCGACTACGAAGCCATCGCCAAGGCGATGCGTTCGATCGCGCGGGAATTCCACGGCCGCCGCATCGGCTATCCGCTGATCGGCGCTGGGTTGGCGCGCGGCGATTGGAACACGATCGCGGCGATCATCGACGAAGCGCTGGCCGGCGAAGACCACACTCTGGTCGAATTCGACGGCTGATCGCATCGCTTCCAGACGAACGCACTCCCGCCGTTGTCCGGCGGGAGTGTGGAGTAACGGTTTTTCACCTTACTGGCGACGCGCTGGCCGCGATCTCAAGCCCTGGCGACCAGCTCAGCCACGCGCCGCTGAAAATACTGACGCGCCGCCTGCGCATTGCTGCGCGCGCGTTCCCAGGCCGAACGCGCCGCGTCCTGGGCATGTTCCCAGTCCAGCGCCGAACCCAGGCGGATGCGCTGGTAGCGTTCGCTCAGATCCAGCAGCGGATCGTCGAAGTCGCGATCGGGATGTTCCAGGTGCGCGGAAATACCGACGTAGAACGCCGGCGCATAGTCGCTGAAGTGCAGTCCGTCGCGGTAGAACTCGGCATCGCGGTAGTGAATGGCCCAGTAACTCAGCCCAGGTGTGGTCGGAGTGGGGCGGCCTTGCAAGGTGGTCGTCATCGCTCTGGCTCCGCATGGGAACCCCTGTGCCTGAATGGTGCCGGAGGCAGACGTTAGCTGTACGTAAACGCGATATCGGGTTTTCGGCAGTGCAAACTGCGTCGCATCTTGCTTGCGAAATCGCTCCGTCTCGCTTGACCGCTGCGCTTGCATTCGCCGAATTCGGCAAAAAAAGCCCCGGCATCGCGCCGGGGCCATGAGCGTGCGCAGCTTCGTTCAGGGAACTTGCGCCGCGGCCACCGCCGCGTTGGCGTCGATCAATCCCGGGCCGCAACCGCCGGGGCATTTGGCGGCGATGATCGGCCGCGCGGTGCTGGTCAGGATGGTCTGCACCTGCGCGGTGGTCAGCGCCGGCTTCACCGATTTCATCAAGGCGACCACGCCGGCCACGTGCGGCGCGGCCATCGAAGTGCCCTGATAGAAGTCGTAGCCGTTGCCGTCGATGGTGGACAGCACACCGTTCTGCAGATGGTTCTGCGTGCACTTGCCGCTGGTCGATTCGCCCAGCGCCAGGAACTCGGTGGCCGGCGAACAGGTTTCGCCGCCGGGCGCGGTGATGTCGATGCCGGTGCCGTAGTTCGAGTACCACGCGCGGTTGCCGTTGATGTCGCTGGCGGCCACGGTGATGGTGTTGGGACAACTGGCCGGAGTGAAGCCGGCGACGTCGGTGTTGCTGTTGCCGGCGGCGACCACCACCACCGCGCCGTTGTTGGTCGCGGCGTTGATCGCGTCGCGATAGGTCAGCGTCTGGCTGCAGGCCTGCGCGCCGCCGAGCGAGAGATTGATCACGTCGGCCGGATTGGCGTTGGCCGGAATGCCGCTGATGCTGCCGCCCGATGCCCAGACGATGCCGTCGGCGATGTCCGAGGTCTGGCCCACGCCGCCGTTGCCGAGCACGCGCACCGGCAGGATCTTGGCCTCGCGCGCCACGCCGGCCACGCCGAGGTTGTTGTTGGTGACCGCGGCGATGGTGCCCGACACATGCGTGCCGTGTTTGATGTTGGACGAATCGGTGGCGTTGTTGTCGCGGCCGTTGCCGTCGTTGCCGCCGCCGCAGTTGTAGGGCAGGCCGGCGAACAGGCACGCCAGCCCCAGGCCGTTCACCGAGGCCACGAAGTCGTAGCCGGCCAGGAGGTTGGCGTTGAGATCGGTATGGCTCAGATAGCCGCTGTCGACCACCGCCACCACCACGCCGGCGCCGCTGGAGCGGTCCCAGGCGCCGGGGCCGTTGATGCCGACCGCGCTGGTGGCGTAATGCCATTGCTCGTTGTAGCGCGTGTCGTTGGGGATCAACTGCGTGCGCATCATCAGATCGGGTTCGACGTATTCCACCGCCGGATCGGCGGCGATGCGCTTCATCAGCGCCAAGGCATCGACGCGATCGAGGCGGCGATCGGCGCGGATCACGTCGGCGCCCAGCGACATGCGGCGCACATGCGCCAGACCCAGCCGCGGTTGGCCGGCGGCGGCCGAGGCAGCGGCGGCGCGGGAGAGCGCTGCGTTCAGACTCGCGGCCTCGACGCGCGCACGGCTGCCGCTGCGGTATTTGACGATGAATTGATCGTACTGGCCGGCCGGTTCCAGGCCGTTGGCGTTGACCACGCCGGCGCCGGCGGGCGCGGCGCATAAGGCGGCGAGCGCGGCGGCGGTGGCGATGGCGAGCGGGCGACAGGCCCGGGCGGCGCGGCCGCTGACGAGCGGCCGGGAAGCGGAGCGCATGGATGAGTGCGACATCGGCGAAGCCCTCACGTTGATAGGCCGCTGGCAGCGGCGGAAGGGGCGGGCCCTCGCGGTGCGGCGCGATCGTGTCGCCGGGTGGAGCGCCCGGGTCCAATGTAGGCGTCGCCCGTGCCCGGATGCAGGCAGTGGCCGCTACAAAAAGCATGTGAATTGGTGATGCCCCGCACCGTTCCGGCGCGCAGGCACATTGCGCTTGCGCTGTGCTTTTCGGCGCGAGAAAGACCGGGTCGATGCGGTCCGGTGCAGTGCGCGTGCCCTTACGATTCCATCGCCGCCGGCCTTGCCCGGGCCGCCGCCAAGCGCGGCGCTTGCGCATCGGCCTGGGCTCGCGCAGGGTATGCACGACCCGCCGCAGATCCTTGCGGCGCCTGCCTCGACAGTCCGCGGGGAGTGTGCGTGACGGCAACCACCGACCGCCCGTTGGACCCGGCCAGCGCCAGCGAACACCTGCGCTTCGTGCGCCGTATCTATCGGATGCGGACCCTGGGCCTGGGGGTCGGATTCTTCGCCGTCGCCGGTGTGCTGTACGAAGACGGCGCGCCGTGGTGGCTGTGGGCGGTCCTGTTCGCCAACGGTTATCTGTGGCCGCCTCTCGCCTATCTGCTGGCCTCGCGCAGCGGCGATCCGGAATACGCCGAGTACCGCAACCTGGTCATCGATTCGGCGATGGGCGGCGTGTGGATCGCGGTCATGCAGTTCGACGTGGTGCCCAGCGCCTTGCTCGCGGTGATGCTGTCGGCGGACAAGATCGGCGTCGGCGGCTGGCGCTTCTTCGCCCGCACCGGGCTGACCCTGGTCGCGACCTGCCTGAGCACGTGGGCGATCCTGGGCTTTCCGTTCTCGCCCGACAGTTCGATGCCGGTGATCCTGTCCAGCCTGCCTTTCATGCTGGTCTATCCGCTGGCGATCAGCAGCGCGGCCTACGGGCTGGCGCGCAAGGTGGTGCGGCAGAACAAGCAACTGGCCCACATCAGCCGCACCGATCCGCTGACCGGCCTGCAGAACCGGCTGCACTGGGACGATTCGGCGACCGCGACCATGACCCACTGCGCGCGCGCCGGCAAGGACGCGGCGCTGGTCCTGATCGACGTGGACCGGTTCAAGGAAATCAACGATTACCACGGCCATCTGATCGGCGACGCGGTGCTGCGCCGGGTCGCCGACAGCCTGCACGCCATCACCCGCCTGACCGACACCGCCAGCCGCATCGGCGGCGACGAGTTCGCGCTGATCCTCATGGACACTGGACGCGACGATGCGGCGGCGATCGCCGAGCGCGTGCGCAAGAGCATCGAGGACGCGCGCTTCGATGAGGCGCCGGCGCTGCGTTGCACGGTCAGCATCGGCGTGGCGTCGACCGGGCCGAAAACCATCAGCGCGGCGATGTGGATGCGCCATGCCGACGCCGCCTTGTACCGGGCCAAGCAGTTGGGCCGCAACGCGGTCGCGGTGGCGGCCGAATGAGCGGGCGCGCGCCCGATGCCGGCGGCGAGGCCGCGCCGCCGTGGACCTCGTGGGCACCCGAGGGCGGCTGGGAGCGCTTCGCCGCGCGGCAGGCGGTGTCGGACGCGATCTGGGACAGCGTGTCGGAAGAGGGCGGCCAGTGGCATTACCTCAATCCGGCCGGCGGCCTGTCGATCTGGGAATGCAGCGCCGACGGCAGCGCGATCCTGATCGACTACCGCGACGATCGCATCGTCGCCCTGCAGACCAACGGCGGCGCGGCGCAGCGGCATTTCCTCGCGGTCGCCGCGCCGTTCGGCCTGTTGGAGCAAGCGCCGGCCGATGCCATGCCCGGGCCCGGCTTGAAATAGCGTCCGCCGGGCTCGCGCCCGGGGTGCCGATACGCGAACTGCGCCGCCGGTATTTGCCAGCGCGCGACGCCGCTCTCTAGAATCCCCGCACCGGTGGTCCGGGCCGCCCCGGCGCCCGCTCCCGACATCAGGGCAGGGCATGGCGCAGTACGAAAGCAGTTTCGCGCAAGCGCGCATCGGCGTGATCGGGCTGGGCTATGTCGGCCTGCCGCTGGCGCTGGAGTTCGGCAAGCGCTACGACACCGTCGGTTACGACATCAATGCCGTGCGCGTGGCGCAGCTCAGCGTCGGCGAGGATCATCATCGCGAGAACAGCGCCGAGGAGATCGCCGCCGCGGTCCGGCTGCGTTTCAGCGCAAGCCTGGAAGATCTGGCCGATCGCGAGGTGTACGTGATCACCGTGCCCACGCCGATCGACGAACACAAGCGCCCGGACTTCAATCCGCTGATCCAGGCCAGCCGGGCCCTGGCCGGATTGCTGAAGCGCGGCGACACGGTGATTTACGAATCCACCGTCTACCCCGGCGCGACCGAGGAAATCTGCATTCCCGAACTCGAGCGCAGCTCGGGTTTGCGCTGCAACGAGGATTTCTTCGTCGGCTACAGCCCGGAGCGGATCAACCCGGGCGATCGCCAGCGCCGCCTGGTGGACATTCCCAAGGTCACCTCCGGCTCGACCCCGGAAACCGCCGACCGGGTCGATGCCTTGTACCGCAGCATCATTCCGGCCGGCACCCACAAGGCCTCCAGCCTGCGCGTGGCCGAGGCGGCCAAGGTCATCGAGAACACGCAGCGCGACGCCAACATCGCCTTGATCAACGAATTCGCGCTGATCTTCCAGAAGCTCGGCATCGACACCACCGAGGTGTTGGAAGCGGCCGGCAGCAAGTGGAATTTCCTGCCGTTCCGGCCTGGGCTGGTCGGCGGCCACTGCATCGGCGTGGACCCGTACTACCTGATCCAGAAAGCGCAGAGCGCCGGTTACTACCCGGACATCCTGCTGGCGTGCCGGCGCATCAACGACTCGATGGGCAGCCATGTCGCCGCCGAAGTGGTCAAGCGCATGATCCAGCGCGGCATCGCCCTGGCCGGTTCGCGGATTCTGATCCTGGGCATCACCTTCAAGGAAAATTGCGCTGACCTGCGCAATACCCGAGTGATCGATCTGGCGCGCGAGTTCGGCGAATACCGCGCCCAGGTCGAGATCCACGACCCCTGGGCGCACGCCGAGGAAGCGCGGCGCGAGTACGGGGTGGACATGGTCGAGCGGCCCGAAGCCGGCGTCTACGACGCGATCGTGCTGGCGGTGGCGCACGAAGAATTCCGCGCCCTCGGCGCCGCCGGCGCGCGCGCCTACGGTAAGCCCGGTGCCTTGCTGTACGACATCAAGAGCCTGTATCCGCGAGATGAGGTGGATGCGCGGTTGTAGGGATGGGGCTGAGGACGGTCCTTCGGGCCGTCATTGCCGAGGATGCAGGCTGGGTTTGCCGTAGAAGCCGTGGGCTGCGAGCCTTCAGCGCGCACCTCCAAGACCGTCATTCCCGCGAAGGCGGGAATCCAGAGCCTTCAGCACAATTCTTCCAGGCCGTCATTCCCGTGAACGCGGGCTCCGCTTTACTTCGGCGGAGCCGAACATCCAGGGCCTTTAGCGCCATCCTTCCAGGCCGTCGTTGCGCGAAGGCGGGAATCCACTGCCTTTAGCGCCATCTCCCCAGAACGTCATTCCCGCGAACGCGGGAATCCAAAGACTTCAGCGCCATCCTCCCAGAACGTCATTCCCGCGAACGCGGGAATCCAGTGACTTCAAACGTTCTCGCACGAAAGGCCCTGGATGTTCGGCTCCGCCGGAGTAAAGCGGAGCCCGCGTTCGCGGGAATGACGGTAGGTGGTGCCGGCATGGTCGTGCACCTGCGTAGCAGGTCCCCGCAGCCCGCCACCCCCGCCACACCCACCTCCCGCCCGCCGCCGTACAGCCAATCCACGCGCCCGAGGGTATGCTCGGCCTCAGCTCGTGAACCCATCCGATCGCCATGCGCTATGCCGCTTACGTTGCAAGTCTGATCCTGACCCTGATTTCGGCGGTGCTGGTGTTCGCGCATCACAGCGACTGGCTATGGGGCGTGGCCGGTTTCGGCGCAGTGGCGATCCTGGGCACGCTGGACTTGCTGCAGACCCGCAGCACGTTGCGGCGCAACTACCCGGTGCTCGCGCATTTCCGCTACGGGCTGGAGTCGATCGGCCCGGAGATGCGCCAGTACTTCATCGAGGCCGATACCGCCGAGGTGCCGTTCTCGCGCCAGCAGCGCGCGCTGGTCTATCAACGCTCCAAGTCGGTCAACGACGTGCGCCCGTTCGGCAGCCAACAGGACGTTTACAGCCTGGACTACGAATGGATCAACCATTCGCTGGCGCCGACCTCGCACGTCGCGCACGATTTCCGCATCACCATCGGCGAGAACACCGCGCACCCGTATTCGGCCAGCGTGTTCAATATTTCCGCGATGAGTTTCGGCTCGCTGTCGGCCAATGCGATCCGCGCGCTCAACAAGGGCGCCAAGCTCGGCAACTTCTATCACGACACCGGCGAGGGCTCGATTTCGCCGTATCACCGCGAGAACGGCGGCGATCTGGTCTGGGAAATCGGCTCGGGTTACTTCGGTTGCCGCGATGAGCGCGGCATGTTCAGCGAGGAGCGCTTCGTCGCCAACGCGCGCGACGAGCAAGTCAAGATGATCGAGATCAAGCTCTCGCAAGGCGCCAAGCCCGGCCACGGCGGCGTGCTGCCGGCGGCCAAGGTCAGCGCGGAAATCTCCGCCACGCGCGGCGTGCCGATGGGCCAGGACTGCGTGTCGCCGGCCGCGCACACCGCCTTCGATTCGCCGCAGGGGCTGCTGCATTTCGTCGCCAGATTGCGCGAACTGTCGGGCGGCAAGCCGACCGGATTCAAGCTGGCCATCGGCCATCCCTGGGAATGGTTCGGCATCGCCAAGGCGATGCAGGAAACCGGGGTGTTGCCGGATTTCATCGTCGTCGATGGCGCCGAGGGCGGCACCGGCGCGGCGCCGGCGGAATTCATCGACCACGTCGGCGTGCCGATGCACGAGGCGCTGATGCTGGTGCACAACACCCTGGTCGGTCTGGATCTGCGCGACAAGATCCGCATCGGCGCGGCCGGGCGCATCACCAGCGCCTTCGACATCTGCCGCACGCTGGCGATGGGCGCGGACTGGTGCAACGCCGCGCGCGGCTACATGTTCGCGCTGGGCTGCATCCAGGCGCAGAGCTGCCATACGGACCGCTGCCCGACCGGCGTGGCGACGCAGGACCCGAGCCGCTGGGGCAAGCTCGACGTGCCGGACAAGTCCACGCGCGTGTTCCACTTCCACGACAACACGCTCAAGGCGCTGCGCGATCTGTTGTGCGCGGCCGGGCTGACCCATCCGAGCGAGATCGGCCCCGAGCACATCCTGCGCCGGGTCTCGCCGACCGAGGTGCGTTCGCTCGGCGCGCTGTACAACTTCCTCACGCCCGGCGAACTGGTCGGCAAGATTCCGGCGCACGCGGTGTTCCAGTCGTTCTGGGCCGGCGCGCGCAGCGATTCGTTCCGGGCGCCGGAGCGGGTGCTGGCGATGCGCAGCAGCAAGTCGTTCTGATCGCGCGCCGATGGCGAAGTCTTTTGTGGGAGGGGCTTCAGCCCCGATGCTTTTCGATCAGCCCGCCCGGATTCGTGGTGATCGGATCGAAAAGCATCGGGGCTGAAGCCCCTCCCACAAAAGCAGCCACAAAAGCACCCGCAAAAGTTCAGCGATGCTTGATGGCACGCCGGCTAGAGCAGTTCGAGCACCCGCTCCGGCGGCCGCCCGATCACCGCGCGTCCGCCATGCACGAAGATCGGCCGCTCGATCAGGCGCGGATGCGCGACCATCGCCGCGATCAAGGCCGCTTCGCCGAGCGAAGCCTCATCCAGCCCCAGGGCGGCGTATTCGTCCTCGCCGCTGCGCAGCAGCGCGCGCGCCTGAACGCCCAGCAGCTTGAGCAAGGCGCGCAGTTCGGCCGCGTCCGGCGGCGATTCGAGATAGGCGACGATGGCCGGCTCCAGGCCGCGCTCGCGCAACAGCTCCAGGGCGCCGCGCGACTTGGAGCAGCGCGGGTTGTGATACAGCCGGGTCGGGGCGGTGTGGGCGTCGTTCATCACTGGACTCCGGCGCGCGGCAGGCCGCGGGCGCTTGCCGCGGAAACGAAAAAAGCCGGCTTTCGCCGGCCTTTTCGTGTAACTGGTGGGCGGTGCAGGGTTCGAACCTGCGACCCTCGCCGTGTGAAGGCGATGCTCTACCGCTGAGCTAACCGCCCGATGTTGAATCGGGCCGCAGATTCTAATGGGCCCAAACGCAACAGGCAAGCCTTGTCTGCGGCGGCCTCGAATCGGCCATCAAAACAGGGCCCGGCCCGGCGCTGAAGCCGCGGCCTGCCTGCGTTTGCAGGCTTTTTGCGCGGCCAAACGCGGCTGCGGCGGCGGCCGAGTCTCCCGTGCTTGTCCAGCCAGCGAACCGCCGGGATGCGCGGTTCGCCGGATAGGCGCGCAAACCTGCGGTTACTCTAACTGTTCCTTCGCATAGGCCGCATCCAACGCTTCCATCGCATCGAGCGGCTTGAGCTTGGCGGCCTTTTCGTACGCCGCCGCGGCCGCGTCTTCCTGCTTGTCGCCGTGCAGCAGGATCAGCACGTTGCCGTGTTCGATATGAGCGATCGGCGAGTCGGGCGTGAGCTTGAGCGCGGCCTTGATGTGCTTGTCGGCATCGGCGGCTTTCGCGCCGTAGGTCAGGCCGCCGATCATGCCGCCTATCTTGTTGATGATCTCGGCGTGATACAGCGCCATCGCCGTGTGCGCTTCGGCGTGCTTGGGTTCGAGCTGCAGCGTGGTGTCGAGCGCGGCGCGCACCTTGCTGGCGATGCCGGCCTTGAGCGCCTTGGCGATGCTCAGGCCCTGGCTGTAGCGGCCCAGTGCGAAGGCGTGGCGATAGTGGCTGTTGACCTCGTCGGGCAGCGCCGCGACCGCGGTCTCGGCGATCTTGGCCGCCTGCTCGTAGCGCTTGAGCTGCTCGGCTTCGTCATCGACCAGATAAGTCGCGTGAATCCCTAAGGCTTTTACCGCGACGCTGGCGCCGACCGGGCCGAGCGCCTGGCCGGCATCGAAGGCGGCCTTGAAATCGCCGCGATGGAACGCGCGCCACGCGTCCTGCAGCGCCGCGGCGAGCGCGTCGGCGTCCAGGCCCTTGGGCGCGGCCTTGCCGGCGGCCTTGATCAGCGCGGTGGCGCGCTTGGCGTCGGGAAACGGCTCGGCATCGCCGGCGTGCAGCTTGGGCCAGGCTTTCTTGAGAGCGTCGCCGGCGTAGGCGTAGCCCTTGGCATCGTGAGGAAAAGCGGCCCAGGCGGATTTGGCGGCCATCTGCAGTCCTTGTCGAACGGATCGGATCGGATCGGGAGGGCAGCATCCCGCCGCGGCGGGGGCGCTGGCAAGAGGCAGCGCGCAAGCTGTGCGCAAACTGAAGCGGCTAGTGTGATTGCTCGATGGGGCGCGGCCACAGTGCGCTGGTGGAACCGCCCATTCCGGGCGGTCGGCGGAGCAAACGATGGCAGCTGTGAAACGCAAGAAGCCGGTGGCGGCGAACGAAACCACGCTGCGTCACCTGTGGCTGGCCGGCCTGGGCCTGGCCGTGATCGCGCGCCGCGAAGCGCTCGCCGGCGCCGGCCGCGCGGCCGGTCGGGTCGAGGCGCTGCAGCAGCGCGTGCGCGATCTGGCGTCGGACGCGCGCAGCAACGTGCGCGGCGGGATCGAGAACGTGCGCGATCAGGTCGAACCCAAGGTCATCAAGTTCAGCGCCGATGTCGAGGCGCGTCTGGCTCCGGTGCTGGACAAGCTGGGCCTGAAGAGCGGCAAGCCCCGCAGCCAGCGCAAGTCGCGCAAGCCGGCGGCGAAGAAGCCGGTGTCGCGCCGTACCGCGCGCAAGCCGGCCGCGCGCCGTAGCCGCAAGGCCTGATCGCGGCGCGTTCGCGAAGCGGCGTTTGCGGCGTGAAGCCGTGACGCAGCGGTTCGGGCCGCGAAGAAACAACGAAGGGCGCCGCAACGGCGCCCTTCGTTTTTCGGTTCGATGAATGCGCTGGCCGAGGTTCAGCGGCGTTGCCGCGGCCGATAGCGGTTGACCAGCATTCCGCATGCATAGGCCTGCGAATCCAGCAGTTCCAGCGCCAGTCCGTCTTTGGGAAACACCGATTCCCCCGCGCCGGCCGCGGCGGGATTCACGTAGAACTCGAACTCGTCGATCAGCCCGGCCGCGGTCAGCGCCTGGGCGAAACCCACGCCGCCGTAGCAGATCAGCCCCTTGCCGGGCTGCGCCTTGAGCGCGTTCACTTCCCGCGCCAGGCCGCCGCCGGCGACGCGCGTGCGCGGCCAGCGCGGCTGTTCGATCTTGTCGCTGATCACGGTCTTGTCCAGGGCGACGATCTTGCGCGTGAAGTCGAAATCGCGGTCGTCCGGATGATGCTCGGCGGCGGCCGTCCAATGGTCGATGAAGCCTTCCTCGGCCATCGGCCGGCTCAGCACCAGGCCATCGATGTGATCCAAGGTGGCGTTGAAGCGCTGCTTCAAGGCCGCGTCCCAGGCCCAGGGGCCGTGCCAGTCGAAGCCCCACAGTTGCCAGCCGTCGCGCTCGGCGGCGACGCGGCCATCGACGGACATCTGCATCTGCAAGGTCAGTTTGCGCATGGGCGGCTCCGCGGCAATGGAGCGACGGCGGCGCGCCGTCGCGGCCACGGCAGTCTGCGCCCGGATGCGGGCGCGGGTCAGTGACAACTGTACTGGCCGAAGCGGTCGGGCCGATCAGTCCAGATAAGCCCGGATCAGCGTATTCAGATGCAGCCGTTCGGCATCGCGCAGGAACGGCGAGAGCAGCATCATCACCTGGACGATGCCGTCGCGGATCGCGGCGTGTTCGTCCTTGTCGCCGCGCGCGGCGGCGTAGTTGAGCCAGAAAGTCGCGATGACCAGCACATTGGTCGCGGTCGCGGCCAATTCATCCCCGGAAGCCCGCATGACCCCGGCCTGCGACAAGCCGCGCATGACCAGATGCGCCTGTTCATCGGCGCGCTTGAGGATGCGCGCGAAGCGCAGGCGCAGGCGGCGGTTGCGGCTGAGGATCTCGACCAGATCGCGGTACAGGAAGCGGTAGTCCCAGATGCACTCGAACACCAGATGCAATTGCAGCCAGATGTCCTCGAGCCCGGGCAGGCGCCCCTGGGGCGCGGCGAGCGCGGCGTCCATGCGCTCCTCGAAGCGCGCGAACAACTGCTCGATGATGTCGTCCTTGTTGCGGAAGTGGTAGTACAGATTGCCCGGGCTGATTTCCAGCTCGTCGGCGATATGGTTGGTGGTGACGTTGGGCTCGCCCTGCGCGTTGAACATGGTCAACGCAGCATCGAGGATGCGCTGGCGGGTCTGTTTCGCCATCGGGCTGCCTAGGTGAGAGGACGGGGCGGGCGCGGCGTCAGCCGCGCAGTTTCTTGACCAGATCGACGTATTTCTTCTTCGCCTCGTCCTGCGCGGTGCCCTTGAGCTTTTCCCAGGCCTCGTACTTTGCGGTGCCGACGAAATCGAAGAACCCCGGCTTGGGGCCGTTGACGTCGCCTTCGGCGCCTTGCTTGTACAGCGCGTACAGGCGCAGCAGGGTGTCGTTATCCGGACGGTCGGGCAGGGCTTGGACGTCTTTTGCGGCTTGTTCGAACGCAGACTGGATGTCGGACACGGGCGGCCTCTCCTGGGCACCAGGGTGAAGCGGCATAACAGCACGCGCTCCCCAGGCGGTCAATACGGAGCGGCGCGGTCAATACGGAAAAGAATTGTTACTGCGCTCAGGCTCTGGCACCGTAGCGTCATGCCGCCGCAACGGCGGCCGATCGGGGCCATCCAGGAGAGGGGTATGAGCTATTTCGTCACCGGCGCGACGGGTTTCATCGGTCGCTTTCTCGTCAGCAACTTGCTCAAACGCAAGGGCACGATCCACGTGCTGGTGCGCAAGGATTCGCAAAAGAAATTCGACGCCACCGCCAAGAAGATGGGTTGGGATCTCAAGCGTGTGATCCCGGTCGCGGGCGATATGACCCAGCCCAAGTGCGGTCTCACCGCCGCGCAACTGCGCGCGTTGAACGGCAAGATCAAGCATTTCTTCCATCTGGCCGCGATCTACGACCTCACCGCCAGCGCGCAGGCCCAGCGCGCGGCCAATATCGACGGCACCCAGCACGCGCTGGACTTGGCCGCGGCCATCGCCGCCGGCTGCTTCCACCACACCAGTTCGATCGCCGCCGCCGGCCTGTATTCGGGCGTGTTCCGCGAGGACATGTTCGACGAGGCCGAAGGCCTGGACGATCCGTACCTGCGCACCAAACACGATTCCGAAGGCCTGGTCCGCAACGAAAAGCGGGTCAAGTGGCGCATCTATCGCCCGGGCATGGTGGTCGGCCATTCGCAGACCGGCGAGATGGACAAGATCGACGGCCCGTACTACTTCTTCACCTTCCTCAAGAAGCTGCGCGAAATGCTGCCGCCGTGGATGCCGATGCTGGGCCTGGAAGGCGGCCGCATCAACATCATCCCGGTGGACTACGTGGTCGATGCGATGGACCACATCGCGCACAAGCCCAAGCTCGACGGCCACTGCTTCCATTTGACCGATCCGGAGCCGCAGCGCGTGGGCGAGGTGCTCAATACCTTCGCCCGCGCCGGCCACACGCCGGAGATGACCATGCGCATTGACGCGCGCATGTTCGCCTTCGTGCCCGCCGGCATCCGCGGCGCGGTGACCAATCTGCCGCCGGTCAAGCGCTTCATCGGCATGCTGTTGCGCGACTTTAAGATCCCGAAGGAAGTGATGAAGTTCATCACCTATCCGACCCGGTTCGACAACCGCGAGACCGAGCGCGCGCTGCGCGGCAGCGGGATCAAGGTTCCGAACCTGGACACCTACGCCTGGCGGCTGTGGGACTACTGGGAACGGCATCTTGACCCGGACCTGTTCGTCGATCGCACCCTCAAGGGCAAGGTCCGCAACAAGGTCGTGGTGATCACCGGTGGTTCCTCGGGCATCGGCCTTGCAACCGCGGAGAAAGTCGCCGCGGCCGGCGCGGTGACGGTGATCGTCGCGCGCGGCGAAGCCGAATTGTTCAAGGCGCGCGACGAGATGAAGGCGCTGGGCGGCAAGGTATTCGCCTACACCGCGGACCTGGCCGACATGGCCGACTGCGACCGCCTGGTCAAGCAGGTGCTGGCCGATCACGGCCACGTCGATATCCTGGTCAACAACGCCGGCCGTTCGATCCGGCGTTCGATCGAGCTCAGCTACGATCGCTTCCACGATTTCGAGCGCACCATGCAGCTCAACTACTTCGGCAGTCTGCGCCTGATCATGGGCTTCATGCCGAAGATGACCGAGCGCCGCAAGGGCCACATCATCAACATCTCCTCGATCGGTGTGTTGGCCAATTCGCCGCGGTTCTCGGCCTACGTCGCTTCGAAGGCGGCGCTGGACGCCTGGAGCCGCTGCGCCCAGGGCGAGTTGTCGGGCAAGGGCATCAGCTTCACCACCATCAACATGCCGTTGGTGAAGACCCCGATGATCGCGCCGACCAAGATGTACGACAGCGTGCCGACCCTGACCCCCGACGAAGCCGCCGACCTGGTGGTCAAGGGCATCATCGAACGCCCGAGCCGCATCGCCACCCGTCTGGGCATCTTCGCCTCGGTGGTCAACGCGTTGGCGCCGAAGGCCTACGAAGTGGTCATGAGCACCGCCTTCGAACTGTTCCCCGATTCGGCCGCCGCCAAGGGCGACAGAAAGGGCCTGAAGGACGAACACGCCAGCAACGAACAAATCGCCTTCGCCTCCTTGATGCGCGGCGTGCACTGGTAAACCGCAATCGGCGAACAAACAAAAAGAGCCGGTAACCCCGGCTCTTTTTTTAGCTGTAGCAAAGCTTTGGCCCGGCGCAGCTACTAACTCGCGAGACCGAAGGACACCCGGAGGGCGGCGCACAGGACGTGCGCCGGGTGCCACCTTGGGCAGGATGCCCAATGTGGCACCTGCCTGCGCAAGCTGCGCACTCGTGGCTTTTGACTCGAAACAGTCAATGCGTTTTCTTTGGTTACTTTCTTTGTCGCTTTGGACAAAGAAAGTGACCCGCCGCTTCATGGCGGAAGCGTTTAGCGTTTGATCTGCTTATAGCGTTAGATCTTGCGTGAAGCGCCTAGCGCGTCCCCGAGATCAATAAGCGCGACACTGAAAGAACCGCACCCGAGTAGTACTACCAGGCGGCGGCTGCAACTGCACCCGAGAAGACCGCAACTCCGGATACCGATCCAACACCTCGCAGATGCTGTCGATATCCTGCTTGCCCGCTTCGGTAAGACGATAGATCAGCAAATTGGAAGGCGTAGACCACAACGCCCGCTCGACCCCGCTCAACCCCGCGATAGCGCGAATCACATGAGCGCGATCGGCCGCAGGATTAGCCGAAGCACCCGAAGCCGCCGGCGCGGCCGCCGCAGGGCGAGCCGGCACCGCCGGTTGAACATCGGCCGCCTGATCGTCGGCGGGAGCGGCGACATCATCCGCAGGCGCAGGCGTCGCAGCCGGAGGCGGCGTCGCAGCCGCGGGCGCAGCATCCGCCGGCACCGGCGCGACATCCCCGCCATCGCGCACCGCAGGCGCCGCGGCAGCGGCCGTCTCAGTCGCCGGCGCAGCCACAGGCGGAGCGCTGGGAAGCAAATGCGGCACCACGAAGCCCACGATCAGCCCCAGCACGATCGCCCCCGCCCAGGCCGCGACGATCGTCTGGATACTGCGCTTCTGCGCCGCAGCGATGACCTCATGGCGAGTAGAGGCCGGCAGCAACGGCTCGACCAGTTCCCACAGCGTCTCGCCGCTGTACAGATCCAGCCCGTCGGCGACGCGCTCGGAATGACCGTCGAAGCGCCCCGTGGTGACCAGCAGACCGCCGGAGGCACCGTTGAAGCGCACCGCATCCGCCAACTCGGCCACGGTCGCGGCCGAGACCTTGTAATCGGCATCGCCGAGCTTGCACGACAGCAGCCACGGCTTGCCGGCGCGCAGCAGGCGCAGCTCGGCCTGAGTGCCGCGGGCGAGGGATTCCTCCACCGACTCGGCCTCGAACCCGCGCTCGCGCAGGGCCTCTACGATCAGGCGCGCGAATTCGCGCCAGCGCATCTTGGCCAGACCGGCGATACCGGTGGAGACCTCAGTGCGATGGCGGCGGTAGGACCACAGGTAGGCGGTGGACGCCAGACCGATCGTCAGGGTGACGGCGGCGGCAGCCCACAGGGAGAAACTCGACATGCAGCGCTAGGCCCATAAAAGACGCTGAGGATATACGGCTTCAGACATATGAAATTCACGAAAAATGAGACCAATTTCTCGGAATCGTTGTGTCTTTCATCAGCCGTTGCTCTTTGAACGTCCCATTGGCGGGGCTGTGAACGGCAACTGCATGCTGGCACGAACAGTGCCGGAGTCACGTAATCGGAGTGCCTGGAAGCCACAAAACGCGCGAGATGCGCGGTGGTCTACGCGTGCGCGAATGGCGCAAGAACCGTGAGGCAGCCTGGTGCCTGGGCAATAAGAAAGCCCGCCAGTCCGAAACCGTAAGGGGAGGGGAGCATACGGAAGCGCGGACTGGCGGGCTTAAACAGTGCGCGGCGGATGGATGGCCGCGCGATCGAACCGAGTGTGTACGACAGGTACTACGAATCTTGTATCGGCGAGCGGCCGCTTACGGTGCGACCGGCGGCTTGGGACGGGCGATCGACTTGCGCGGCGCCTTGGCGGCCTTGGCCGGCTTCTTCGCCGCGGCCTTGGCGGCCTTCGGCTTGCGCGCCGCGGCGGCGGGCTTGGCGGCCTTGGCGGGAGCCTTGCGCGCGGCCGGCGCGCCACCTTGGCGGCGCAGCTCGGCGGTCAGGGCATCGACGCGCTCGCTCAGGCCGGCCAGATCGTCGCGGCCCGGCACGCCGAGCTTGACCAGGGCGCGCTGCACGCGTTCTTCGAACACCTTCTCGAGGCGATCCCAGGTATCGGTCGCGCGCTCGCGCGCCTGGCCGACCTTGGACTCGACCGCATCGCGCAACACGCTGGCCTGACCGCCGGTGAACTTGCGCGCGGTCTGCTCCAGGTTCAGACCTTCCTTGACCAGACCTTCGAACAACTTGGTGCCCTCGGCCTGAGCGCGACCGAACGCGCCGACGCCGGCCAGCCAGATCTGCTGCGCGGATTCGCTCAACGTCTTGGACAGGCGCTCGGCCTGCTCCTGCGCGCTGCCCTTGCCGGCGTTTTGGGTTTTGCCGGCGGACTTCTTCGCGGTCTTCTTGAACTTGGCGGCCATGGACATCCTGTGATTGGGGTTAGTGCTGTGCCCCCAAGATGGGCTTGCTGTCTAGAGTATTCACACCAACACTTGGAGTACGCCCAGACATCCAAGCGAGCAAACCGTTTGTCCGGCGTTGAATCGGCAGATCGCGGCGCAAGGGTCCCAATCCAGCCGCGACGAAGGTCACTAGAAGCGACGCCGGCGTATCCGCAGATCGCGTCGTCACCACTCAAGCCAGAAGCGACGAAAGTCACCCTTGCCCGTCATTCCCGCGAACGCGGGAATCCAGTGACTTCAAACGTTCTCGCACGAAAGGCCCTGGATTCCCGCGTTCGCGGGAATGACGGCCTGGGGAGATGGCGCTGAAGCCTCTGGGCGTTCGGCTTCGCCGAAGTAGAGCCGCGCCCGTGAAATCGGGAGTCGGGCGACTTCAGGAGTTCTCGCACGAAAGGCCCTGGATTCCCGCGTTCGCGGGAATAACGGCCTGGGGAGATGGCGCTGAAGCCTCTGGGCGTTCGGCTTCGCCGAAGTAGAGCCGCGTCTGTGAAAGCGGGAGCCAGGCGACTTCAGGCGTTTTCGCACGAAAGGCCCTGGATTCCCGCGTACGCGGGAATGACGGGCTGGGGGAGGGCGCCGAAGTCTTCTGATGTTCGGCTTCGCTGAAATAAAGCGAAGCCCAGGTTCGAGGTATGACGATCTGGAGAAAAGACGCCGAAACCTCCGGACGTCGGCTCAGCCAACGCCAACCACCCTCACCCCACCTGCTGTCGCTTGCGAACCGCCCGCTTCCCGGCCCGCGACGGCGACGCCTTCGGCGCCTTGGCCACCAGATGATCCACATCGTCCAGCGCACGCCGCAGCCGCGCCGTGGTTTCGGTGTCGCGCTGCGGCTTGCCGATGCCGTCGAGGATCGAGCGCTCGGTGTCGGCCAGCACGTCCTCGCGCAGGCGCAGGCCGTGCGCGGCCAGCATCGGCGCCAGCGTGTCGCGGCGCAGGCGCAGGTCGGCCAGGGTGTTGCGGTAGGCGATCTCGCAGATGCGCTTGCGCGCCGAGAAACTGAAGGCGTTGGTGAAGAACAGCTCGCGGTCTTCGGCGTTGGGCTCGAACACCAGTTGGTCGATATCGGGGTATTGCTGGGCGTAGCGCGCCAGCCCGACCTGCATGCGCGATTGCAGCAAGGTGCGGAAGGTCTGCGACAGCACCGCCGGCAGGCCGCCGGCGGCCAGGCTGTTGTCTTCGGCCACCGGCACGCCGTGGTTGTGGTTGAACGGCACCAGCGGATTGATCCCGATCAGCAGGTCCACGCCGCGTTCGAGCACGACCGAGGCGTGCATGGTCCGGCGCAGCGCGCCATCGACGAAATGGCGGCCGTGGATCTGCACCGGTGGGTACAGGCCCGGCAGCGCGGCGCTGGCCTGGACCGCCTGCGAGATCGGCACGTCCTTCCAGTTATCGCCGCCGAAGCGCACCGCGTCGCCGCTGTCGATATCCACCGCGACCACGTACAGCTCGGCGTCGAGTTCGCGGAAATCGTTGCTGCGGCCGCGCCGGGTGAACACTTCGCGCAGGAACAGCTCGACCTGGGCGTTGTCGAACAGGCCGTTGGGAATCAGGCCGCCGAAACGCGTGATCAGGTCCGACCAGCGCGCTTCCAGCGGCGAGAACAGCAACTCGCGCCACCATTCGGCGGCCAGGCGCGGAAAGCTCGCCGCGCGCTTGACGTATTCCAGGAACGCCGGGCGCATGAAGGTCTCGGGGCGGAACTCGACGTCGGCGCTGTCGCCGGTGACGAAGATCCGGCACATCTCGGCGGTGTCCATGCGATTGGCCAGGCCGGCGGCGAGGAAGGCGCCGCTGCTGACGCCGACATAGCAGTCCAGCCGGGTCAAATCGAGGCCTTCGATCGCCTCGTCGAGCGCGCGCAGGGCGCCCAGCTCGTACATGCCGCCGATCGGGCCGCCGCCGGCGATGGCCAGGCCGATCTTCGGCTTGGCGCCGTCGGACGCGGATTTCGTCGCAGGCTTGGATGCGGAGGGGCGGGTGCCGTTGGCCGACTGTTTGCGGCTCGCCCGATTCTGGGCGGAGTGAAGTGACAGCATGTGATCGGCGGCACGGCCTTGGCGGAATTCGGTCGAGTGTAGCCCAGCCGGGCGGGCCGTCCAGCAGACCTGTACCAAGGTCGCAGGCGGCAGCGACAGGTAAGCGAAAGCCAGCGGGCTCAAGGCCCTCGCGCTCGACACGGCGCCCGGCTTTCGTGGGAGGGCCTTCAGGCCCGACGCTCTCCGCCCCGAGACGACGATGCCCGCAGACCCGAACGCCTTGCAGCCGGCCGCCGCCACCGCGATCATCCCTTCCGATGTCCAGGACGACCGACCTCAGCCGACGACTGGGCTGCCTGCTGGCCCGCCACCAGGCCCTGCACGATCCGCGGCGCGATCCGCGCAATCAGTTGCGCTGGCTGCCCGAGCTGCGCCAATGGCAGGCGCGGCGGCTGGAGGCCAGCTTCGACCGCTTCCTGCGCGATCCGCGCCGGCGTCCGGCGGCGCAGTTCTTTCTCAGCGACGTCTACAACGACCGCGACTTCAGCCGCCGCGACGCCGACATCGCCAAGGTCTTGCCGATGATGCAGAAGCTGCTGCCGGGCGCCTTGCTGTCCACGGTCGCCGACGCGATCGAGCTGGGCGTGCTGACCCAGGCCTTCGATCTGCGCATGAGCCAATGGCTGCACGAGATCGCCCCGCGCCGGCGCAAGCTCGACGGAGCGCTGTACGCCCAGGCCTACCGCGCCTGCGGGCTGCCGCGCCTGCGCGAGCACCAGATCCAGCTGATCTCGCGGGTCGGCCTGGGCCTGGGCAAGGCGTTGCGGATGCCGGGGGTGATGACCCTGCTCAAACTCTCGCGCGGCCCGGCCAAGGCGGCGGGGCTGTCGGAGCTGCAGGGATTTTTGGAACGCGGTTTCGCCGCGTTCGCGCAACTGGGCGATGTGCGCGAGTTCATCGCCGAGATCGAGCAGGACGAGCGCGAGATCGCGCAGCGCTTGTTCGACGAGGACGGCGACCCGTTTCCGGGACTGGCCTGAGCGCGGCGCTTACTTGAAGCGTTCTTCCAGGACCCGGCGGATTTCCGACTCGATCGGCCCCTTCAGCGCGCCCAGCAGGAACCCGAGCTGCGCGGTCACGTGCAGCTGATTGGGCTTGAGCGCGATCTTGCCGTCCACGCCGCTGCGGGAGAAATTCAGGATGTCGTCTTCCCAGCCGTACTCGACGTCGAAACGCTCGGCGAGCTTCTGCGCGACTTCCTCGACGGCCTTGCGGGCCTTGGCCGGAGCCAGCGTGTGCGGGTGGCGGATATCGATACTGGACATGGTCTGGGTTCTCCCTGGAGCCGGCTATTGTGCCAAGGCCTGCGGCCGGGAGCGAGGAGCGGGGAGTGGGGAGCGGGGAGCCAGGAGCGAGTTCACAGGAGTGAGGAGTGAGTCAAAGCACTGCGCCTTACTCACTCCTCACTCCTGCGAACTCATTCCTCTCGCCCCCCCGTTCGCCGTGTGCCGTTGCGCTTATTCATCTGACGCCGCCAGCATCCTGGGTGTGCCCGTTTACACAACCTGCTAGATTCCTGCCGAGTGAGCGCCCTCAAACTTCGATACCCCAACCGCGAACATGGCGACCTGGCACTGAAGCCGGGCGTGCATGCCATCGGCCGCGACGCGGCCGGCCGCACCGTCCTGGTCGAGGACGCGGGCGCGGCGATCGCGCAACTCACCGTGGACCGCCGCGGCGTCTGGCTGCAGGTGCGCGAAGGCCTGCGCGGTCTGCACGTCAACGGCCGGCCGGTCAAACGCATGGCGATGCTGCGCGCGGGCGACGCGATTTTCCTCGACGGCGTGGAATTGCTGCTGGTAGCCGACAAGCCCGAAGCCGCGCCTCCGTTCGGCGTGGAGATTCCGGCCGATTCGCGCATGGTCGTGCGCGGCGTCGGCGGCATCCACCACGGCCGCTGTTACACCCTGGAGCAACCCAAGGTGATCGGCCGCGCCGGCGATTGCGACATCCGCATCAACGAGCCGGCTTTCGCCGACCGTCACGCACGCCTGGAGGCGCACGCCGACGGCGTGGTCCTGCGCGACGTGGGATCGGTGGACGGCAGCGTGGTCAACGGCCAGCCGGTGCGGCATGCCTTGCTCAAGCCCGGCGATCAGCTATTGCTCGACGGCCAGCACCGTTTCGTGATCGAAGCGCCGAGCCGCCAGTTCAGCGCGGCCGAGGCCTTGCAGGCGCAACTGGCGCAGGAAGCGGCCGCGAACGAAACCCGGCCGACGCCGCCTTCGGCCTTGCCGTCGTCGGTGCGGCGCATGCCGTGGCTGTTGCTGGCGGCTGTGGTGATGGCCGGCTTGCTGGGGCTGTTGCTGCTGTACGGCGTGCGCTGAGCGGCTTAGTCGCGTCGCGGCGGGTTGTCGGGGCTGAAGCCCCTCCCACAAAAAACTTCGGAACTGCGCGGCGCGGCTTGAAACACCGCGAAGCCGCGAGGTCTGTGTGGGAGGGGCTTCAGCCCCGACACTATCCGGAGCTGGCGACCCGACGTGGTCGGGCACGATTCAAGGCGCCAACGGCGCTCAGCGCGCCGCCGCCAGCCTGGCCCGCGTCCTGGCCTCGGCGAACCTGCGCCACGCCCGCCAGCCCAGCAGCACCGCCAGGATCGCCGCGTACAACGCCGGTTCGCGGATATCGGACTTCACCAGCCACCAGAAATGCAGCACCGCCAGCACGGCGATGACATAGACCAACTGGTGCAGCCGGCCCCACAAACGCCCCAGCCTGCGCATCATCCCCTGGGTCGAAGTCGCCGCCAGCGGAATCAGCAGCAGCCAGGCCAGGAAACCCACGGTGATGTACGGCCGCTTGGCGATTTCCTCGAAAATCTGCGTCCAGTACCCCTTCAGATCCAGGATCAGATACGCCGCCAGATGCAGGCTGGCGTAGAAGAACGCGTACAGCCCCAGCAGGCGCCGGAAACGCAGCAGCACCGCTTGCCCGGTCAGCTGGCGCAGCGGCGTCACCGCCAGCGCGATCAGCAGCAAGCGCAGCGCCCACAGGCCCAGCCGGTGCTCGATCGCGGCGATCGGGTCGGCGCCCAGGCCGCCGCTGCCGGTCAGGAATTCCTCGCGGATCTGCCAGGCCAGGATCGCCGCCGGGGTCAGCGCGAGCGCATGCACGACGACCTTGGCCGCGATCACGCCCCGGGGCGTCCTGCGTTTGTGCGCCGGCCGCGGCGTGGACGCGGCGGCCGGCGGATGAGCCGCGGAATCGGCCGTCATCTCAGAACCAGGTCCGCAGGTTCATGCCGGCGTACAGGCTGGACACCTGTTCGCCATAGCCGTTGAACAACCGGGTCGGGATGCGGTCGGCGAACAGCTTGCTGCCGGTGCCGGCGATGCGGCGTTCGGTCTTCTGGCTCCAGCGCGGGTGATCGACCGCCGGATTGACGTTGGAGAAGAACCCGTACTCGTTGGATTGCAAGTCGTTCCAGCTGGTCAGCGGCCGGTGTTCGACGAAGCTGATGGCGATGATCGACTTGATGCTTTTAAAGCCGTACTTCCACGGCACCACCAGCCGCAGCGGCGCGCCGTTCTGCTGCGGCAGCGGCTTGCCGTACAAGCCGGTCGCCAGCAGGGTCAGCGGATGCATGGCCTCGTCGATGCGCAGACCTTCGCGGTAAGGCCAGTTGATCGAGGGGTAGGCGATCCCCGGCATCTGCTTGCGATCGGCCAGGGTGGTGAAGGCGACGTATTTGGCCTTGGCGGTCGGCTCGAAGCGCTTGAGCACATCGGCCAGCGGCACCCCCAGCCACGGGATCACCATCGACCAGCCTTCCACGCAGCGCAGCCGGTACACGCGTTCCTGCGGGGTCAGGCCCTTGATCAGGTCTTCCAGCGAAAGCTTGCCGGGTTTGGCGCAAGCGCCGCCCACCGCCACCGTCCACGGACTGGTGCGCAGGGTCTTGTCGGCCGCCGACGGGTCGCCCTTGTTGGTGCCGAATTCGTAGAAGTTGTTGTACGAGGTGACGTCGGCGTAGCTGGTCTGGACTTCCTCGGTGCGAAAGCCGGCCTTGATCTGTTCCGGACTGGGCGGCGCGGCCTTGGGCGGCGGCGGGGCTTCGGCCTCGGCGCAGCCCGACAGGCCCAGCGCCGGGCTCAGGGCGAAGGCGGCCAGCAGGCGCCGCCGGTCGCGGTAGACCGCCTCGTCGGTGATCTGCGAGGAGGGGATATTCAGTGCTTCGCGCAACGACATGGGGACGGCTCCGGAACGGACGGGCGATGGCTTCGCGGCGGGTGGGGCGGCTCATCATCCATACGAGACCGGGTACCCCTATAGAGGCGGCTTGCGGGGTAAAAGTTGCGCGAGTAACGACAAGTACACACGGTGCTGCACTGCGGCATACTGCGGGGCCCACCCCAACCACGGAGCCACCGATGTCCCGCGCTTTCAACTTTAGTGCCGGTCCCGCGACCCTGCCCGAATCGGTCTTGCTGCAGGCGCAGTCGGAACTGCTGGAGTGGAACAACGCCGGGGCCTCGATCGTGGAACTCAGCCATCGCGGACCGGAGTTCATCCAGGTCGCCGCCGAGGCCGAGCGCGACCTGCGCACGCTGATGTCGATCCCGGACGATTACGCGGTGATGTTCCTGCAGGGCGGCGCGACCGCGCAGCAGGCGTTGATCGCGCTGAACTTCGCTAACCCCGGCCAGACCGTGGACTACGTGGTCACCGGCCACTGGGGCAAGACCGCATTGAAGCAGGTCAAGCCTTACGTCAACGCGAATGTCGCCGCCAACGGCGAGGCCAGCGGCTTCCGCGAAATTCCGGCGCGCGACACCTGGACGCTGTCCAAGGACGCGGCCTATGTTCACTACACTGCGAACGAAACCATCCATGGCGTGGAGTTTCGCGATATTCCCGAGGTCGGCGAGGTTCCTTTGGTCGCCGATTTCAGCTCCTCGATCGTGTCCGAGCCGCTGGACGTGTCCAAGTTCGGCGTGATCTACGCTGGCGCGCAGAAGAACCTCGGCCCGGTCGGCGTCAGCGTGGTCATCGTCAAGCGCGAACTGCTCGAACGCGCCGGCCAGCCGCGCGCGGAAATCTTCGACTACCGCGCTCACGTCAAGGGCGAGTCGATGCTCAACACCCCGCCGACCTATAACTGGTATCTGGCCGGACTGGTGTTCAAGTGGATGCTGGCCGAAGGCGGCGTGACCGAGTTCGCCCAGCGCAACGCGCGCAAGTCGGCGCTGCTGTACGGCGTGATCGACAACTCCGGCGGCTTCTATCGCAACGAAGTGCTGCCGGCGGTGCGCTCGCGCATGAACGTGCCGTTCTTCCTCAAGGACGAAGCGCTGGACAAGCCCTTCCTCAAGGAAGCCGAAGCGGCCGGGCTGATCTCGCTCAAGGGCCATCGCGCCCTCGGCGGCATGCGCGCTTCTATCTACAACGCGATGCCCGAGAAGGGCGTGCAGGCGTTGGCTTCCTTCATGCAAGACTTCCAGCAACGGCACGGTTGAGATGGCCAGCAAAGACAGCAAGAAGCCGGCCAAGCCCGGCAAGCCGAAATCCGCCGCCGCCAAGGGCGTCGCGGAAAAGAAACCCGCGGGCAAAGCCAAGCCGGCTGCGGTCGAAGAGGCCGCGCCCGCCGCGGCCATTCCCGATCTGGCCACGCTACGCGAGCGCATCGACGGCATCGACCTGCACATCCAGCAATTGATCGGCGAGCGCGCGCAGTTCGCCAATCAAGTCGGCAAGGCCAAGGGCAAGCTCGCCGCGGCGGTGGATTACTACCGCCCCGAACGCGAAGCCCAGGTGCTGCGCCGGGTGGTCGACCGCAACGACGGCCCGCTCAACGACGAAGTGCTGGTGCGGCTGTTTCGCGAAATCATGTCGGCCTGCCTGGCCCAGCAGGAGCCGCTGAAGATCGGCTTCCTCGGCCCGGAAGGCACGCATTCGCAGCAGGCGGTGTACAAGCACTTCGGCCATTCGATCCACGGACTGCCGCTGGCTAGCATCGAGGAAGTGTTCCAGGAAGTCGAAGCCGGCAGCGCCGATTTCGGCGTGGTGCCGGTGGAGAACTCCACCCAGGGCACCATCCAGTCCACGCTCGACATGTTCCTGACGTCCAAGCTCAAGATCAGCGGCGAAGTCGAATTGCGCGTGCACCAGCATCTGCTTTCGCGCAGCGGCCGCATCGAGGATATCGAGCGCGTCTACTCGCATCCGCAGTCCTTCGCCCAGTGCAAGGCCTGGCTGCGTCAGTACCTGCCCAAGGCGGAGAAGATCGCGGTGTCGAGCAACGCCGAGGCCGCGCGCCGCGCGCGCAACGCCGACGACGCGGCGGCGATCGCCGGCGCCAGCGCCGGCAACGTCTACGGCTTGCGCAACGTCGCCGGTCCCATCGAAGACCGCCCCGACAACACCACGCGCTTCCTCGTCATCGGCCGCGAGCTGTTCACGCCGTCCGGCAACGACCGCACCTCGCTGTTGATCTTCATCAAGGACGAGCCGGGCGCGCTGTACAACGTGCTCTCGCCGTTCGCCAAGCGCGGGCTGAGCATGAACCGCATCGAGTCGCGTCCGGGCCATACCGGTCGCTGGCAGTACGCGTTCTTCGTCGATATCGGCGGCCATGTGCAGGAGCCGGCGATGCGCGAAGCGCTGGAGGAACTGGACGAACTCGCGCACGAAGTGAAGGTGCTCGGTTCCTACCCGGTGGCGATCGCATGAGTCAGGCGGCATCGCAATCCGCGCAGGCGCCGGCCTTCGACGAGGCCTGGTTCGCCGCGCACGCGCAGCCGGGCGTGCAACGCCTGAAGGCCTACGACCCGGGCCACGACCTGGTCGCGCTGCGGCGCAAGTTCGGCGAAGCCAACCTCGCCGAACTGGGCTCCAACGAAAATCCGTACGGCCCGTCGCCGGCCGCGCGCCAGGCGATTCTGGACAGCCTGCACGCGCTGCATCGCTATCCCGATCCTCTCGGCGCCGATCTCAAGCGCGCACTCGCCGCCCGGCACGGCGTGGACGTCAAGCAGATCCAGCTCGGCAACGGTTCGCACGAATTGCTGATGCAACTCGGGCAAGTGTTCGCAGGTCCGGGCGATGAGGTCGTGTTCTCGCGTTACGGCTTCGCCGTGTTCGCGCTGTCGACTCAAGCCGCCGGCGCGCAGATGCGCATCGTCGAGGCTTTGCCGCGCGATGCGGCGATGCCCAACGGCCACGATCTGGACGCGATCGCCGCGGCGGTCGGTCCGGCCACGCGTCTGGTCTACATCGCCAATCCGAACAACCCGACCGGCACCTGGTTCGGCCGCGACGCGCTGATCGCCTTCCTCGACCGCGTGCCGAGCGAGGTCATCGTGGTGATGGACGAGGCTTACGCCGAAATGGCCGACGCGCCCGATTACGCCAGCGCTTTGTCCTTGCTCGATCGTTATCCCAACCTCGCCATCACCCGCACCTTCAGCAAGGCCTACGGTCTGGCCGGCCTGCGCGTGGGCTATCTGCTGGCGCAGCCGGGGCTGATCGCGGTGATGGACCGCCTGCGCGAAAGCTTCAACGTCAACGGCCCGGCGCTGGCCGCGTGCGAAGCGGCGCTGGGCGATGTCGATCATCTGCAGTGGGCCTGCGCGCGCAACGCCGAGCAGCGTTCGGCCCTGAGTGAGGCGCTGGGCAAGCGCGGCCTGCGCGTGTTTCCGTCGCAAACCAATTTCGTGCTGGTCGAATTCGGCGCGCGCACGCCGCAGATCGAAGCGGCCCTGGTCGAACGCGGGGTGATCCTGCGGCCGATGGGCGGCTACGGCCTGGCCGATTGCATCCGCATCAGCGTCGGCTCGCCCGACGAAAATCGTCGCCTGCTCGCCGCGCTCGACGAGGTGCTGGCATGAGCGCGGCCAGCGCCGATCACGGCGCCGCGCAGGCCTGGATCGCCAGCGCGGGCATGCCGTTGCGCGGCTCTCTGCGCGTGCCCGGCGACAAGTCGGTGTCGCATCGCGCGGTCATGCTCGGCGCATTGGCGCAAGGCGTCACCCGCGTCACCGGATTTCTGGAAGGCGAGGACACCCGCGCCACCGCGCGCGTGTTCGAGCGCCTGGGCGTGCGCATCGAAACGCCGAGCGCGAGCGAACGCATCGTCCACGGCGTGGGCCTGCACGGCCTGCGCGGCATCGACGCGCCGCTGGACTGCGGCAACGCCGGCACCGGCATGCGCCTGCTCGCCGGCGCGCTGGCCGGACAAGCCTTCGACAGCGTGCTGATCGGCGATGCCTCGTTGTCGAAGCGGCCGATGCGCCGCGTGACCGAGCCGCTGGCGGCGATGGGCGCGCGCATCGACACCGACGAAGGCGGCCTGCCGCCGCTGCGCATCCACGGCGGCCGCGCGCTGACCGGGATCGAATACACCTTGCCGGTCGCCAGCGCGCAGGTGAAGTCGGCGCTGCTGCTGGCCGGCCTGTACGCGCGCGGCGAGACCGTCGTGCACGAACCGCATCCGACCCGCGACTACACCGAGCGCATGCTGGCCGCGTTCGGCTGGCCGATCGACTTCTCGCCCGGCTACGCCAGACTGAGCGGCGGCCACACGCTGCGCGCGACCGATGTCGCGGTGCCGGCGGATTTCTCCTCGGCGGCGTTCTTCCTGGTCGCGGCGAGCGTGGTGCCCGGCTCGGAACTGCTGCTCGAAGCGGTCGGCATGAACCCGCGCCGCACCGGCCTGCTGGCGGCGCTACGGCTGATGGGCGCGAACATCGTCGAAGAAAACCCGCGCGCAGAGGGCGGCGAACCGGTCGCGGACCTGCGCGTGCGCCATGCGCCGCTGCACGGCATCGAAGTGCCCGAAGCGCTGGTGCCGGACATGATCGACGAATTCCCGGCCTTGTTCGTCGCCGCCTCGCTCGCGCAAGGCCGCAGCGTGATCCGCGGCGCGGCCGAGTTGCGGGTGAAGGAATCCGACCGCATCGCGACCATGGCCACCGGCCTGCGCGCGCTGGGCGCGCGCATCGAAGAAACGCCCGACGGCGCGATCATCGACGGCGGCGCGTTGCACGGCGGCGAAGTGGACAGCCATGGCGACCATCGCATCGCCATGAGTTTCTCCATCGCCGCGCAACGGGCGTCGGGCGAGGTGCGGATCGGCGATGTGGCCAATGTGGCGACTTCGTTTCCGGGGTTCGAGGCGTTGGCGGCGCAGGCGGGGATGCGGGTCAGGGCGGCTGAGTAAGGCGGCTGCTAGGGAGGCCAGCGGGTCTCCCCCCCACCGTCATTCCCGCGAACGCGGGAATCCAGCGACTTCAAGCGCTCTCGCACGAAAGGCCCTGGATTCCCGCGTTCGCGGGAATGACGGCCTCGTAGAGACGCAGGTAAAACACCACGAAAAAATACGGCAGCCCGAAGGCTGCCGTTTTTTTGTGGGAGGGGCTTCAGCCCCGACGCTCTTCTCTCAGATCGCAATGCCGCATATCCCGGCCCACTGCTCGACCCTTCACTGCGCCGGACGAAACTCCACCGGCTGCTCCACCACCGAAGCAACCTCGCGCCCATTGCGAGTCGCCGGCTTGAAGCGCCAATCGCGCATGGCCAGCATCGCCGCGCGATCGAGATCGCGCGAACCGCTGCGGCGGGCGACCGCGATGTCGTCCGGAACGCCGTCGGCGCCGACATTGACCCGCAGCACCACGGTGCCGCCTTCGCCGCGACGCAGCGCGGTCACCGGGTAACGCGGTTCCGGGCTGCGGCTGGCGATCGGTCGCGCATCGGTGGCGCGCGGTTTCGCCGCGAGCGCCTTGCGCTGCGCGGCCGCCTTGGCCTTGGCCACGGCGGCCTGCTTGGATGCGGTAGCGGTGGCGGCGTCGACGGCGCCATCGGCCGGAGTGCGTTCCACCGGCGGCAGAGTCACCACCGGATGGATCGGCGCCGGCGGCGCGACGGCCGGGCGCTTGCCGTAGAAATACCAGCCCATGAAGGTGGCCGCGAGCAGCAACATCAGCAGCCACAGGCCGTTGCGGCTGGGCGCGGCTTCGACCGCGACGGCTTCCGGAGCCGGCACTTCGTGCTCAGGCCGGTTGGGATCGATGGTTTGTGACGGGGTGCTCATGCCGACCTCCTTGCGAACGATCCCCGGGGGATGGGATCGCGGAGGCCGAGCTTCTAAGCGGCGGCGTTACTCGCGGGTGAACGAGGTGTGGATTTGGTTCAGGGGCGATTCAAGCGCGGATTGGGGCGTGAGCGGCATTTAGAAGCTGGAAGTCGGGGGTTCTCGGCTTCGGTAATAGCGCGTTGAACGCTTACTGGGTTGGATTAAACGTAATCGGCACCATCACCACATCGGCCGCCGGCCGCCCCCCGCGCATGGCAGGACGGAAACGCCAGCTGCGCACCGCATTGACCGCGGCGCGGTCGAGCATCCGCGAGCCGCTGGTTTCGGCGACATCGACCGCTCCGGTATCGCCTTGCTCGGTCACCTCGACCCGCACCCGCACCGTGCCGCCTTCGCCGCGGCGCAGCGACGCGGCCGGGTACTGCGGCGCGCGGTTGCCCGGCAGCGGCGCGGCCGGCACATGCGCGCCGCCGGCGGCCGGCGCCGGCGAGGGCTGCGCGCTCGGCGCGGACTGCGGCGGCGCGGGAGGATTCGGGTTCTCGACCAAGCGCGGCTGCTCGTCCGGAGCCTCTTGCGGCGTCGCGTCCGGCGCCGGTTGCGACGCGGCCGGGGCGCTGCCGTCGGCCGCGGCGGGCGCCGGCAGCGGCGCATAGAAGGGTTGTTCGCTGGTCGGCGGCGCTTCCTCGCCGGCACGGTAGAAGCCGTCGCTGCGGTTGCGGTTGCTCGACCAGACCCAGGCGAACAGCGCCAGCCCGATCGCGAACGCCCCCAGCACCCACCACCAGGCCTTGCCCGAGGGCAGCCAGGAAGCGAAGTTGAAGGAACGGCGCGGCGCGGGGGAGGGCGTGGACATAGGGCAGGAGGACTCGCGGTTCGGAGGGATCACGGCGATTTCGAGGCGCCGTGCATTCTGCAACGAAATGCCGCGCGCTGTCGGCCGCAACCGCCGCGGACCACGCGCGGTTCGCGAAAAAGCCGCTTTGACGCGATAATCTGCGGTTCTCCCCGCCACATCCGGCTAAGTCATGCTCGATCCGAACCTGTTGCGCCAACAGCCCGGCGAACTCGCCGCCCGCCTGCACGCCACCCGCGGTTACGCCCTGGATCCGGCGACGCTGGTGTCGCTGGAAAGCGAGCGCAAGATGGTGCAGGTGCGCACCCAGGAGCTGCAGGCTTCGCGCAACAAGCTCTCCGGCGAGATCGGCAAGCGCAAGAGCAAGGGCGAAGACATCGCCGACCTGATGGCGCAGGTGTCGAGCATGGGCGACGAGCAGAAGCTCGGCGAGACGCGCCTGGATGCGATCAAGGCCGAGATCGAAGCCATCGCCCTGGGCATTCCCAACCTGCCGCACGATTCGGTGCCGCTGGGCGCGGACGAAACCGCCAACGTCGAACAACACCGCTGGGGCACGCCGCGCGAATTCGATTTCCAGGTCAAGGACCATGTCGAACTCGGCGCCCGCCACGGCTGGCTCGACGCCGAAACCGCGGCCAAGCTGTCGGGCGCGCGCTTCACCGTGCTGCGCGGCCAGCTGGCGCGCCTGCATCGCGCGCTGGCCCAGTTCATGCTGGACCTGCACGTCGAACAGCACGAGTACGAAGAAACCAACGTCCCGCTGCTGGTCAATCCCGATTCCATGCGCGGCACCGGCCAGTTGCCCAAGTTCGAGGACGATCTGTTCGCGACCCTGGTCGGCGAGGGCGAATCGGCCAGCAAGCGCTATCTGATCCCGACCTCGGAAGTGCCGCTGACCAATATCGTGCGCGACGAGATCGTCGAAGACGCCGTGTTGCCGCTGCGCATGACCGCGCATTCGATGTGTTTCCGCGCCGAGGCCGGCAGCGCCGGCCGCGATACCCGCGGCATGATCCGCCAGCATCAGTTCGAGAAGGTCGAGCTGGTGACCATCGCGCGTCCGGAAGACAGCTACGCCGAGCACGAGCGCATGACCCGCTGCGCCGAAGTGGTGCTGGAATCCCTCGGCCTGCCGTACCGGCGCATGCTGCTGTGCACCGGCGACATGGGCTTCGCCGCGACCAAGACCTACGACCTGGAAGTGTGGCTGCCCAGCCAGAACAGCTATCGCGAGATTTCCTCGTGCTCCAACTGCGAGGCCTTCCAGGCCCGCCGCATGCAGGCGCGCTGGCGCAACCCGGCCACCGGCAAGCCCGAGCCGGTGCATACGCTCAACGGCTCCGGCGTGGCGATCGGCCGGGCGATGATCGCGGTGATGGAGAACTACCAGAACGCCGACGGTTCGATCACCGTGCCCGAGGCGCTGCGGCGTTATATGGGCGGGGTCGAGACGCTGGCGTAAGCGACGAGTACTCGCGACATGCCGGGGTTTCGGCCCCGGCATGTCGCTCATTACTGCGTCCCGCGCGCGGGTCAGACCATGCGCTCGATCGCGTCGAGCGCGGCCCGGGCGGGGTAGTCCCGCAAATACTTGTAGACCCAACGGTAGTAGCAGTCCCAGTAGCTCAGAGTGCGCTGGCGGGTGAGTTCCATGAACTGCGGATTCGCGCGCGCGAACGCCGCGTAGCGGGACTGATCGACGCGCGCCAACGCTTCTTTGATCACTTGCGCGATCTCGACGACGTACTCGCCCAATAGCTGCACCACGAACGGCACCACCCAATCGCGATCCAGATCGACGATCCGCCGTAGATAGGCCTCGCGAACGTGGCCGTCCCAATGCCGGGTGCCCAGGCACATCGCGAGGATTCGCGCATCGCCGGTCTCGCGATCCACGACCCTTTGCAGCAGATCGATGGGGCAATACAGGCGGCCGGGCAAGGAAAGGAGTTCGCCGTTCACGGAAAGCGTGGCGCAGCAGGTAACGCGCATCGGGCCGCAGTGGACCAGTTCGCCGAACAGGCGCGATGCGATGGGTTGCAAGGCAACCGGAAAAAGAAAGGTGGAGGTCATGGGCGCGCTTTGGAGTCGAATGTCGCCGCTCACCGGCGATCGCGCCCGCGGGCCGAAAGCCGCGCAGGGGCCTACATTACTCGAATCGCGTGCCTTGGGCAGCCTTCTTCAAGTGCAGCAGCGATCGCCATGAAAATAAAAAAGCCGGGCCTGCTAAGACCCGGCGAATGCCGGCGTGGGGGAGGGAACGCCGGACTTGGGAGCTACACGGTGTACGGGTGTTGCGGGACAGACACGGATGAAGCCTCATGCCGCCTTGCGTTGCGGCAGCGGGATGGAAGCGTGCGCCGCAGCGAGCGCGTCGGCACGATGCTGAGGCGAGTAAGACACACCCTCGGCACGCACGAACTCGACATCGGTCACGCCGATGAAACCAAGGACGTGACGCAGGTAGGTCTCCTGAAAATCGCTGGGCTGGCCGGTGTGCAAACCGCCGCGGCCGCTGACGATGATCGCTTTCTTGCCCTTGGCCAGACCCTCGGGGCCGTCGGCGGTGTAGCGGAAGGTCTTGCCAGCCACCGCGACCCGGTCGATCCAGGCCTTGAGCGTGGAAGGAATGCCGAAGTTGTACATCGGCGCGCCCAATACAATCACGTCGGCGTCCAGGAATTGTTGCAGGATGCGCTCTGATTCCTCGGTTTCGGCCGGATCGACCTTTGCCAGGGAACGACCGGTAAGATGCGGAACCGGGTCGGCGTCCAGATCGCGGTAGTCGATGCGCAGCCCCGCCACCTCGTCCTGCCAGCGCGCCGCTACGGCTGCGGACAGCTCACGGGTCACGGAATTTGCGCCCAAGGCGCTGGAATCGATGTGCAGCAGCTTCATGGTGGGCCTCGGTAGGCTGGAAGGCGGGCGGTGCCGCGTTGGAGCAAAGTCTGGATCGTTGCGGTAATAGGATAAAGCTGGTTCAATACCACCAACTGTTCTACTTTTGGAACTATCGTCATGCACGATCTCAATGACCTCTACTACTTCGCGATGGTCGTGGACCACGCCGGTTTCGCCGCCGCCGAGCGCGCGCTGGGCATTCCCAAGTCGCGCCTGAGCCGCCGCATCAGCCAGTTGGAAACCGATCTGGGCGTGCGCCTGCTGCAGCGTTCCACCCGCCGCTTCGCCGTGACCGAAGTCGGCAACAGCGTGTATCGCCACGCCCAATCGATGCTGGCCGAGGCGCAGGCCGCGCGCGAAGTGGTCGATCGGCTCAGCGCCGAGCCGCGCGGCGTGATCCGGGTCAGCGTCCCGGTCGGTCTGGCGCAGCAGCAGATTCCCAAGCTGCTGCCCGAATTCCTGGCCAAATACCCGCAGGTTCGCGTGCAGTTGCACGTCAGCAACCGGCGCGTGGACATCATCAACGAAGGCATCGACGTCGCCCTGCGCGTGCGCTCCAAGCTCGACGACGACGGCAGCCTGGTCATGCGCAGCTTCGGCCAGATCCAGGAATTGCTGGTCGCCAGCCCCAAATACCTGACCCGCATGGGCCGCCCGACCAATCCGGACGAACTGGCCGATCACGTCACCCTGAGCATCAGCGAAGACGACGCCCGCCAGCGCTGGGAATTGCACGGTCCCGACGGCGAAGTGCGCAAGGTCGAACTCAAGCCGCGCGTGATGGGCTTCGACTTCCCGATGCTGATGGCGCTGGCCGAGCAGGGCGTGGGCATCACCCTGCTGCCGGAAACCGTCTGCGCCGAAGCCGTGCGCCGGGGCGAGCTGGAAGTGGTGCTGCCGAACTGGCGTCTGCCGCAGGGCATCTTCCACGCTGTGTTCGCCTCGCGCCGCGGCCTGCTGCCGGCGGTGCGGGTGTTCATCGACTTCCTGGCCGAAAAGGCGCCGTCCCTGGTCGAATCCGCGCGTCTGCAGTGCAGCGACATCAAGGGCCAGCCGTGCCCGGACAGCGTCGCCCACCGCGAAGGCAAGAAGCACGACAAGCCGGTGAAGATTTCCGCCCCGGCGTGAGAGAATGTCCCGCGCCCGGTGCAAGGCCGGGCGCAGGGCGCCGCCGCGATGGCGCGCCCGCAAGCGGCAAAGCGTTCTACGGAGAGATGGCCGAGTGGTTTAAGGCAGCGGTCTTGAAAACCGCCGAAGGGTCAAACCTTCCGTGGGTTCGAATCCCACTCTCTCCGCCAATTGCTTTACGAGTTACTGATTCGCTGTTTCGCCGACTTGTCGCGAGCCCATGGGTTCACTGGGTTTCGCCGTGTTCGGAAATATCGACGTGCGTACCCCGGTCTTGAGTTTTCAGCCCATACGCCCGTCCGAGCAGGCGGATAAAGGCGTCAGGATTGGTCGCATCGAAGCTGCCGCTGATCCGGATTTCGCCGGTACCGGAGCCGTTGGCGGACAGGCGTTTTCGGTTATAGCGGTTGAACTCGGCGGCTGCTTCCGCCAGCGTGGCGTTCTCGAATGTCAGCCGGCCACTACGCCAAGCCAGTGCATTGAGCACCTGGGTGGAAGACGAGACCACGGTCGGAGGGCCATCGATGGGTGCGACGACTACCTCGTCCCTGGTGGCGACCGCGGTCACCTGTCCGCCAGGAGTCGGCGCTTCTACTCGAACGCGCCCCTCGGTCACGGCGACCCTGAGTCGATCTGGCTCGCGATGCACGGAAAATCGAGTCCCTAGCACTACGACGCGTTGCTCACCGGCATGTACTGCGAACGGGCGCGTCTTATCGTGGAATATCTCAAAGTACGCTTCGCCGCGATCCAGCCAGACCTCGCGTGTCCGCGCGCCGATCTTCACCCGCAACTCAGTAGCCGTATTGAGCTCCAGCCGCGAGCCGTCGCTCAGCGTCACGACCTGGTGTCCACCCACCTCGGTGGCATATCGCTGAGTACTTTCGACGGTATAAAGCAACGTCAATAATCCGGTGACAAGCACGGCTAAAATCGCGGCCATTCCCGGCCAACTGCGCAGTCTGCGAAGCACCGTGCCCGATGCGTCCCTTGGACGCGGCGAACGCAGCGCCGAGAGTCGATCGATCCGTTGCCATCCATACTCCATGCGCAGCCAGGCGACACGATGCGCAACGGACGCGTCCAGCCATGCGTCCAGCGTCTCCTGGTCCTGCTCGCTCCAATCCGGATCGTCGCGGCGAACACGCCATGCCGCCGCCCGTTCTTCGATAGCGCGCGTGTCGTTCATAGCGCCACCTCATCGGAGTCGTCTATGGTCGAGTCGCGGCGGATCTTGCCCGAACCGCCGAGCATGAAATCCGTGAGCGCTCTCAGTCCATATGCCATCTGTTTTTCCACGGTGCTGACCTTGACGCCGAGGCGTTCGGCCGTCTCTCGTTGCGACAAACCTTCCACGCGCCGGAGCACCACGACTTCACGGCACCGCGGCGGCAAGCGTTCAAGTCCAGCGCGCAGCCGCTGCAATTCTTCGCGTGCGGTCGCCTCGCGTTCCGGCGTGAAGCTGTGCGCGGAAACGTTCAAGGCATCGATATCGGCGATCGATTCAATAGAGACGACTTGCGCGCGCCGTACTTGATTGATCAGCAAATTGCGTAGCGATCGAAAAACGAAAGCCTTGGTGTGCGTCGGAAGGCCATCGCGCGCCGCTTCGTACAGATGCATGTACAAATCTTGCCGCATATCGATTTGCTCGCTTTCGTTGAAGCCGCTGCGCCGCAGCAGCTTCATCAAAGCCGGCTCCAGCGGCAGCACCTCGCGCATAAACCATTCGTCCACCTTGCGCAAACCCGATCTCCTTCGCCTGCTCTTCTTCCTTTAGACAGCCAAAGCACCAGAATCCGGAACGGCTCAGGCTGGAGCAAAGAAATCTCTCGGCTGCGTGAGATTTATTGGCCTTTGATTGACGCACGTTCTCGGTTATGCCGAAGATAATTCCATACTCGCGGAATGCTCGCGAACCAAGATGGATGCCGTGGTGCGGAGTATGGGGAATCTGAGGTTTTGTGCCGTCGTGCTGGGGGTTTGTTCTATCGCGGGTGGAGTGCATGCCCAAGCTGCGGAAGCCCCCTTGCCCAGCGCTTTCCACGTGCCGGCGGGTGAATTGACGGAAGGGCTGGAGGCTTACATCCGGCAGTCCGGGGTGCAACTCATATACCGGGTGAGCGATGTCCGAGGCCGGCGGACCTTGGGCGTGGCCGGGGTGCGCACTCCCGAGCAAGCGCTGACGATACTTCTGTCTGGAACCAATCTGAAGCCGGAGACGGATACGTCGGGCGCCATCGCTCTGGTACCGATGAGGTTTGCCGAGAATGGCCTCGACGCCACCAAAACCGATGCAGGCAAGCGCGAACAGCGGATTCGGACGACAGAACTGGAAGGCATACTGGTGACCGCCCAGAAGCGTATCGAACGAGCTCGGGACGTACCCATGGCAATTTCAGTGCTCAGCGGCGACGACCTGGGTGCGCTCAAGATAGAGGGCGGAGGGGAATTGCTGCGTGGGGTACCGAACGCAACATTCTCCAAGACTAACTTCACCACGCATAACTTCCAGATCCGCGGTGTCGGCACGCAAGCATTGCCTGCGACCACGGACTCCGGGGTTGCAATCAACTTCAATGGCATGCCGCTGGCACACAACCGCTTCTACGAGCAAGAGTATTTTGATGTAGATCGAATTGAGGTGCTGCGAGGGCCGCAAGGGACACTGCATAGCCGTAATGCGACTGCCGGCGTGGTCGATATGATCCCGAACCTGCCAAGCGAGATTTTCGAGGCCAATTTCCGCGGCGAAACTGGCAGTTACGATTTGCAACGAGTGAGCGGCATGATTAATCAGCCGATCGCTGACCAACTGTGGTTGCGGCTCGCAGGCGTACACACCAAGCGAAAGGGCACCGACTACAACACGGTCACGCGACAGTATGTCAACGACCGCGACCTATGGGGAGCGCGCTTGTCTCTGGCCTGGAAGCCGACCGACAGGTTTCGCTCGGATTTGATCTGGGAACGGTTCGATGAGAATGATCGCAGGGCCCGGACTGGCAAACAGCTCTGCCACGCCGATCCGGTGCCGACACGGATCGGTAGTTGGAATGACGAATACAGCCGGTTTTCCACATCCACTGTCGCCCGCTTCAGTCAGAATTGCCGCCCCGGCTCTTTGTATGGAACAGATGCGTTCGGCGTACCCAACGGTATTAGCTTGCCGCAGATAAATGCCACCGACTTGAGTCGGCATTTGTTGGGCATCAAGCGCTTGAATGACGACTTCTACAATACGAACGTGATTGGCGTCGTTAACGGTCTTGTTAATCCATACGAGGGAGTTGAGCAGTCGCAAGACCTCAGAACGATCGCTACTCAATACGATCCGCGCTTCAAGGCTGTTAACGATATGGCGCAACTCAACGTCTACGCCGAACTTGGCGAAGGGCGATCCTTGCACGCCCAGGCCGGTTGGTCTCGCGACAGTTATTGGTCTACGCAGGATTACAGCCGATTTCCGTCGAATCAGATATTCAACTCCTCCGATGGTCTATTCATGGCCATGCCATGGATGTTCTTCGGTAAAGCCGTTCCGGCTTACTCGCTGATACCAGGTGGAGTATTCACCGATCCACAGCTTGGCCCTTCCGAAGGGATGCTGTCAGCTGATCTGTCGCGATCCCGTAGCCGACAATGGTGGCAAGAAATCAGACTCCAGTCGTCGTCGGCTGACGGCTTCAACTACAGCGTCGGCGCGAATTACCTCGACGTCAGGACGGACGAGGATTACTTCGTTTTTAATAATTTGTATACCCTGTATTCGCTGTTCGGCTACAACGCTCTCGAGTTGCCACCTGAAGGATTTCGCTGCAATCCGGGTGGTTCCGGAAATCCAGGCGGAGACTACAGCAATGTCGATAATTCCACTTGCATCTATGTGGATTCCAGCCCTATTGAGCATCTTCGCGGAGACGGACACAACTATTTCAGAAGCCGCAATGTGGCATGGACCCGGTCGGCGTCAGCCTTTGGCGAAGGATATTGGCGTATCTCCGAAACACTTAAGCTCAGTGCGGGCCTGCGCTATACGCACGACGTCAAAGTCAGCACCCCGACGCCGAGCCAATTGTTACTTGCCCCCCTGTTGCAGGCCGGCGGCAACGTTCAACAAGGTTACCCCGAGAAACCGGAAGTCAGACAACGCTGGGGGGAGCTCACCGGCCGGCTTGTGTTCGATTGGAAGCCGGATATCGCTTTCACGGACAGTACTCTGGCTTACGCATCCGTTACGCGCGGTTACAAAGCAGGCGGAACCAACCCTGCGGGACCCGATTTCAATCCAGCCTTCCTGCAGCTTCCGGAGCGCGCCACGGAGTACAAACCGGAATACATCGTATCGTTCGAGATAGGAACGAAAAACACGTTGCTCGACGGAGCGCTTCAATTGAATGCGACAGCGTTTCACTATGAATACCGGGACTATCAGGTTTCTAAGTACGTTGACCGCTCTGCCTTCACTGAGAACTTCGATGCTCGCGTTCTGGGCGCTGAAATCGAAGCCATCTGGCAGCCGACCTCGCGACTGCGCATCGACGGCCTCTTAGGTTTCCTTCGGACGCGTTTAGCTGATGGCGAAAGATCGATTGACGTCATGAACCGTACCCAAGGAAACCCGGACTGGATCGTCGTACAGCCATTGGTTCAAATGCCCTCGAACTGCATTGTGCCGACAGCAGTAGTGGAAAAGCTCATGTCGTGGTGGGAAACCCATCTGTTTGAGATGGGCGGGCAGTTGTTTAACAGCATGTGCGCAAAAAGCCATCTTTCTGATTACTACACTCCACCTATCCCGCCGGGGAGCGGCGTGTCCTACGACGCGTTGACCTACCCCGATACTGGCCAAAATCATGGGCAGGGTTTCTTCGCCGACCTCAGCGGAAACGAGCTGCCGGGGGCGCCGCGCTTTACGTTCAGTTTAGGGGCGCAGTATTCCCTGCCGATCGCCAGAGGATGGGACTTGACCGTGCGCGGCGATTATTACCATCAGGGCGCTAGCTGGGCGAGGGTTTACAACGCGGTCAATGATCGGCTTCGAAGCTGGGACAATGCGAATCTCTCCCTGACTTTTTCGAGCCTGCGATCAGGTTTCAGGATGCAGTTTTACGTCAAAAACCTTTTCGACAAGGCGCCCATTACTGGAACGTTTATCAACGGAGATGATTCCGGTCTGACCACCAACGTTTTCACCCTGGACCCACGCATCTTCGGCTTGGTTCTGAGCAAAGATTTTCCCTGATATCCCAAAAGCTTGTGCGTCGAGCGCGGTTTAGGGCGGTCTGTTCAGGCGAGTGGTCGGCCGGTGTCACTTAAGGCGGCGTCTAGTGCTGACAGACAAGGCGCGTGTTTCATAGGACCGCTCTGAATCTCGCGACGGGCGATCGATCGCCGGACTGTACCCCGGTCCCGCGGGAATGCATCAGACGCTGTCCTCACCGGATGAGATGGCATTCCGGTTTTCCCCTGTTCGTACGTCTTATGTCTAAGTGGGCGAGCCTTGGCAGCGTTCAGTTCACCTCTTTAAGGGATCTCTCCAAACAGCCTGGCACGCTGAGCTTTTTGAGACTGGCATCGATCCGGGTGCTTGGAGCCTGTAAGGCGTGTCCTGAGGCGCGCCATCGGGCGGCTCATAGGGATGGACGGTGCAGGAGAAATTAGTGCCAGGAGTGGCAGCGGACGCGAGACCCGCCATCGAACATGGCAACGCGACGGTTTGCGTCGTGGCGTTTTCGGCTATCCGGGGAGAGATGTTCCGGATTTTCGTCGCTGGTACGTCTCATCTTCTGTGCCAATAGACCTTCGGACCACCATGGTGCCGGGGCAACGGTGCCATCGTAATACGTGGGCACTCCTGCCAAGGCGCCGCGGGCATCGCCGACGGGCGTGGCGTGGGTTCGATTCGCCGTTCTTGCCGGGGATTTGACACGCGCGGGTTCACGCGGGAGTTATGGGCACGAGGGGCGCGCGTGTACTCGTAGAGTCGCCGCGTATAGACAAGGACAGATCACATCGACGGTTCCAAAGAACCATGTCGATAACCAGAGGGAGCACTGCAAATGGCGTCACACGTCGAAATCGCCCGCAAAGGGCGAGGGGGACGCTTTGTCTCGAGCGTCGGATACAGCGCAAAAAAACTGGCTGGCGCGCTTGGCGTCGCCAGTGTCTTCGTCGGTGCGGTAGGCGCCAAAGCCATCACTCCGACCATTCCGAGTCCTCCAGGCGGAGGGTGGACGTCCTATTCGCCGCCGTCCAACTGGGGCTCGGTCCCGGTACAGGGCTTCTGTTCTGAAGTGGGGATGATATCGGGCTACATCGGCGGAGTATTCGCCGGCTGCTTCGACTCGGGGGCCATAGGCGGAGGATGGGGCGGTCGCGGCCCGATCACCGAACCCGTCGGCGGCGGCAACGACGGCGGCGGCGGGCCTTCGTCAGGCGGCACCAATGTCGCCGGAAGGAATGCCGACCAGAAACTTCCGTGCAAGAACAATCCGATCATCATTTCCACGGGCAACAAGATAGAGCCCGAAGGCGACTTCTCGAGCTCGGGCGAGATGCCATTGGCGCTGGCCCGAACCTACAACCACTATTGGTCGGGTGTCGGGCTGTTCGGCAAGAACTGGGTCAGCAATTTCGACTACAAGCTGACCTTCGGCACCACCGATATGAACAACTGCTACCCGCGACCGGGCGGCGGAAACTGCGCGATCGGCGCCAATACTGCGATCTTTGCCTGGCGGCCCGATGGCCGGGTGCTCAAGTTCATCAAGCGAAGCGACGGCGCTTTCTATGAGGACAAGCCCGAGGCCGTTGCCAGGATTGCGGTGCAAGCCGACGGCTCGTTTCTCCTGACGACCGAGGAAAACAAGACGGAGACGTACAACTCCGCGGGTTACATCACGAAGATCCAGGACTTCAAGAACATCAGCTGGACGTTCGCTTATGCGAACGCGACCTATCCCAGCCGCGTAACCCATACCTCGGGGCGCTTCGTGGAGTTCATCTGGACCAATGGCCAGCTGACCGCGGTTCGTGATCCCGCGGGAAATTCATATGGTTTCGCCTACACCGCCAACCAATTCGGCACGGGGATTCATCGGCTGGCGAGCAGTACCAAGCCAGCCAGCCCATCGACCGTCATTACCTATCACTACGAAGTGGCCGGTGATCCGACCGCGCTGACGGGCAAGTCCTATAACGGAATCCGCTACTCGAAGTTCTCTTATGACACCGGCGGCTATGCCACTAGCAGCGAGCACATAGGCGCCGGAAAGGCCGTCTTTGCCTACACGCCCGGTACCGATGGGGCGCTTACCGTCGTGGAAACCAATTTGCTCGGCAAGAAGACCACGTACACCTACAAAGACGGGAACTTGCTTACGACCAAGGGCGACCCCAGCCCGAATTGTCCCGGCCTGATGTATGCCGAGATCGCCTACGACGCCAATGGCAATCCCCAACTGAGTTCCGACTTCAACGGAAACGACACGGCGTACACCTATAACGCCAAGGGGCAGTTGCTCAAGCAGGTCGAGGCATATGGAACGCCCATCGCGCGCACGACTGAATATGCATGGGACAACATGAATCGGATGATCAGCGCCAAATTGCTCGGCGTCTCGGAGACGACGTACGCCTATGCCGGCAGCACCGAGCGGGTATCGCTGGTGCAGGTCAAGAATCTGTCCGCCAACGGCGTGGCCAATCAATCGCGTTCCACGTCCTACAACTACAGCTATCACGGCAGCTGTACCGGAACCATGTGCACATACGGAATGCTGTCGAAGATGACTGTCGACGGACCGATACAGGGGGTGGGATCGGCGGACTACTCGACCCAGGAATACGACACCTTCGGCAATCTGATTTCAGTCACCAACGGGCTCGGGCAGAAGATCCAGTACAGCAACTACAACAGTCTGGGTCTGCCGGGGCGCGCGACCGGCGCCAACGGCGAAATGACCGACTACGCCTACGACGCTCGAGGACGTCTGGTCGAAACCAAGAACTACCGCGACAGCGCCACTGCAGTCACCCGCTATGAGTACGACGGTTTCGGCCGATTGGCCGCGGTGACCGGAGCGGACGGCCGCAAACACACCTATCAGTACGACATCGCCGGACGGCTGATGAGCGAGGCCGAAAGCGAATCCGACGGAAGCTTCAATCAAGTCGCGTACACCTACAACGCCATGTCGCAGCAGACCTCAGTCACCAGCCAGCGGGCCTTCAGCCAGCCGATCCAGGGGACGCAACCATGAAGGCCACGGAGCGGCTTATGAGCACCGAACAAGGAACGGTCGAGATGGGGGAGAGCGACATGCATAGTGCAAGCAGCGGCGTCCGTGCCCGAGAAACGAGGTTCGGCCAGGGCGCGTGCGCGAAGCGCCATCTGGCATTTCTGGTGCTGGGCGCAGTCTTGTCGGCGGCGTTCGCCTTGCCGGTCTATGCGTCCTGCCCGGTGGCGGAGGAGTGTGAGCCACCGCAACCCGCGCGTGCGGCGAGCTTTGTCGGCCAGACGGTTCCAACCACGATGGAGGCAGGGCAGTCTTACTCGGTGACCGTGCGGATGCAAAACACCGGGACCGCCGTCTGGACCGCGGCCGACGGCTACAAACTGGGCTCGCAGAATCCGGGCGACAACACGACGTGGGGTTCGAACCGGGTGGCCTTGCCCGCTGCGGTGGACGAGGGCCAGAACGCGGTCTTCACTTTCAATGTCCGCGCGCCCAGCACGGCGGGCACCTACAACTTTCAATGGCGCATGGTCGATGAAGGGCAGGCGTGGTTCGGCGCCACGAGTCCTAACGTCGCGGTGCAAGTGACGCCGCAGCCGCAGATCAAGGGAAATATCGACGGCGTTCCCGGTGGAACTGTCATCACCGGTTGGGCTTGCGCGACTACGCGCAACGCGCCGGTCGACGTGCATTTGTATGTCGGCGGCCCGGGCGGGATCGGTATAAAGGTGGCGGGCTATACGGCCAACAAGCCCAGCGAACCGGCCATCGCCACAGCGTGCAGTGCAAGCGGTACAACTTACCGCTTCTCCATCCCGATCACCGAGCAGATGAAGCAGCTTTACGGCGGACGTGGAATCTATATCCACGGCATCTCCCCTGTGGGCGCAAGCAACCTGCTGATCGCCGCGTCCGGAACCTACCGCATTCCGGTCATTCCGCCGGAAGTGGTCGCCCGCGCCACCATCGAGTACGACGAACTGGGCCGCGTCATCGCGCGCAAAGGCAACCACGGCCAGAACGTACGCTACGCCTACGACGCCAACAGCAACCTCAAGTCGATCACCGATTCGTTGGGACGGGTCACGGCCATGACCTACGATGCGCTGGATCGGGTCGTTGAAGCAAAGGACCCGGCGGGCGGCATCACCAAGTATCAGTACGACGCGGGCAACAACGTAGTGAAAGTCACCGACCCGCGAGGGAAGGCGACCACTTACACATACGACGGCTTCGCTCAACTGTGGAAGCGGATGAGTCCGGATACGGGCACGACATCGCTTAGCTACAACGAGTACGGTCAGCGGACCCAGGTCGCCCGATCCGACGGCCGCACGACGAGCTACGACTACGACGGCATGGGACGAACCAGCAAGATCACCGCCGGCGCCCTGTCGCAGACCATCACCTACGACACCTGCGTCAACGGCAAGGGACGGCTGTGCGCAGTCTCGACGGCGAACGCCAGCACGCTCTACACGTACACCATGCAGGGCGACATCGCTTCGCGGCGCGACGTCACGGTGGGCAACGGCGTCCAGAGCGACTATAAGACCGCCTATACCTACGACGGCCTGGGACGCATGACCGCGATCGCCTATCCCAACGGCGTGGCCGCAGGCTACGGCTACGCGGACGGGAAGTTGAGCGCCATGACCGTCAGCATCGGCGGCACGGTCAGCAATGTGATCCAAAATGCGAAGTACCGGGCGTTCGGCGCGATCGAGAGCTGGAAGTACGGCAACGGCATCGACCGGCACTACAACTACGACGAAGACGGCCGGGTCATGGGGATCAGCGCCGGCACCGCCAGCACCGTCCTGCAGAGCCTGACCTATGCGCGCGACGCCAGCGACGCCATCACCAAGATCACCAACGGCATCGACGCCGGGGTTACCCAGGCGTATCTCTACGACGATCTGTTCCGCCTCAAGCAGGTATCCACGGGCGACAACGATATCTGGGCGTATGCCTACGACAGTAACGGAAACCGGACCCAGGCTACTCTTAGCGGACGCTCCAGTCGCACCGACAGCTACAGCGTCGACGCCGGCAGCAACCGCCTCGTTGGTATCAGTGGTGGCCAATCGCTGAGCTTCGGCTACAGCGCCACTGGTGACATAACCTCGGGAGGCGGAAATACTTACACCTACGACGAGTTCGGCCGCCTGGTTTCGGTCGCCCGCTCGGGAACCAGCAACGCCTATGGCTTGAACCCGAACGGCGAGCGGGTATGGAAGGCTGCACCGAGCCACGGCTACTACCGATACACCTACGGCGCGCAGAACCAACTGCTGTCCGAACACAAGGACAACGGCGATGTCTGGACCGACTATCTCTACTTCGGAGGCGAGTTGGTCGCCTTGGTGCGCGCCAATCAGGTCTACTACTTGCACAACGACCACCTCGGACGCCCAGAAGTTGCCACCAACAGCGCGCAAGCGACGGTGTGGCGCGCCGAGAACCATGCGTTCGGCCGAAGCGTCGTGCAGGATTCCATCGGCGGCTTGAATCTCGGATTCCCGGGACAGTACTACGATCAGGAGAGCGGTCTTTGGTATAACGGATTCCGCTATTACGACTCGAATACCGGGCGCTACATCCAATCCGATCCGATCGGGCTGATGGGGGGGCTGAATACCTATGCTTATGTCGGAAGCAGTCCGATCAGCAGCATCGATCCGCTCGGGCTGCGTCCGCTGACCGAATGCGAGAAAGGACTGTTGAGCCCATTCATCCCTAAAGTCGATCTCGACAAGGCGGACCTGCATGACGGTCAGGTCCCGTCGTATCTGATGGAGGGATTCGACGCAATCACGCGCGGAAACGACATCTACATGCGGCCTGGGGTGTACAGCACTACGACGGCCGCAGGCTTGGCTTTGCTCGCCCATGAGCTTGTCCACGTTGGACAATACCGTGATGGGATGACCTGGCTCAGCTATCTTTGGTCTACCCGCCGCGGGTACGAAAACAGCAAATACGAAAAGCCTGCGGATGCAGTCCAACGGCAGGTGCAGGAAGATCTGACTAAAAACGGCTACGAAAATCCCAGTGGCGATTGCGGATGCGAGCAATGAAACGGGCTGCGCGGCGAGCATCGATATTCATGTTGCTGGCGCTCGCTGCGTGCGGCAGTGTTGCGGAAGCGGCGCTCAAGGACGAGTGCCGCCCCTTTTACAGGACATATTTCAGGCTTTCGCTCAACGAACGGATATCTGAGTTCGGCAAGCGCGATGCGCAGGCTCAGTACCTCCTGTTCGTCTGCGGAACGCGCACTGTCCATCCGCCTGCGATCTACCTGGCCGAACCCTTCGCCCGCGGTGGCGCGGCCGTCGTTCCGGTATTGAAGAGCAAGCTTTCTCAGGCCGGAGACGACCTGACCATCCAGAACATCGTGCTCGTTCTGTCGGAGATGAAGCGATTGTCCAGCTACGACGTCGCCAGCGACCGCGAGCTTGTAGTGCTGGCGAAGAACAAGGTCAGGCAGATCCGTGATCCGCAACGACGGGGCGTGGCTCAGCGACAGATCGATCTGATCGTGTCGCCGGTGGGCGGCGAATGACACGATCGCCTGACCGAGTTTCGCAGGTAGCGGCACAGACCTATCGAAATGAGACGGAGTAGTGAGCGCACGATCCGAACGATGTTCCGGATACTGCCCTCTCATACGTCATTTCAATGGAGGCCTGTTTCGTCTCAAGCGACGGCGAACGCCGCTGCCAGTGGGTCGAGTCACTGTTGGGCACCCATAGGAGAGCAACGCCATGATGGCACCGCGTCACAGCTCGCTTTCACCCACGGCTGCGCCGGCCTTGCCCGGCGCCGGTGCGCCATTCCATGCCGCTGCCCCGATCGATCCGGGCCCCGGTCTGGATACGCTCATGGCCGAAGTGCCTCATGGAGCCACGCGTCGATAACGAATCATGTCGTCGACTAATTTCTACACATGCAGGAAGGAGTGATGCCGTGTCATCTCTGAAATTATTTTCTCATGTCTGTCGTGGTACGCAGCCGTCCGCGGCGCTGCTGATGCGGGGGGCTATGCTGACGCTGTTCGTTGCAATCGGCACGCCCGCTGTCGCTTCCCCGGTCGAGTCTGGTCAAAGATTGACCGCAGTGAGCGAGGCGAAGATCTTGCCCGAAGTGCGGAATGAAATTCAGAGCGCCGTCAATGCGCAAAAACGCATCGAAGGTCAGGAGAATAACATTCGGATCACTGCGAGCTTCAGTGCTCTCGACGGAGGGAGGTGGCTGCTAGTTGATTTGAGTGATGGGTACATCCCGAAGCGGGCGCGATATTTCGACTCCGAGATGGAAGCTGCTATCAGCCAGCTTCGAACCGTTATTGACGAGATCCTCAGGGACAAGAATGGCGACCTTCCGGTAGATGGCGTCAGATTCTTGTTTGGGGGCAAGACAATTGAAGAGGCTTTCCCCGAGGAAAAACGTCAGATGCTGCAGCAGAAGACGACCGTCGCGCCCGCGGCCGCTGATTCTTTGGTCGTGGTCGCGGCCGGGCATGGCGTCTACTATCACTACGGCTATAAGGACTGGCGTCCGCAGCGCGACCCCTACAATGGTATAACCGAGGACTATATAACGCAGGGATATGCGACTGCGTTGGCAGACTTGATCCGAGGGCGTAGCCTCGTCCCGGTTGAGTATGTCCGCTCTAGAGGGACGGAAATTCATGCGCCGAGCGGATTTCAATGGCAACAAATGGCGTCGCGATACTTCCTTCAGCAAATACTGCCCAGTCAAACCGGGATATGGCATTCGCTTCCCAGTGACACTTCTAATTTGCGCGAGCAGAACGAGGATATTCGTAGCCGCCCGCTGTATGCCAATTACCTTTCGGCAAGCAAGCTGATTCATATTCACACTAATGGGCCGAGCGCGACTGCAACAGGGCCGCGCGTGCTCTATTACCCCGGCCGGACTGTGGATCAACAACTTGCCACCAGCATTCTTTGCGGCATGAAGGAAACCATTCATGCACTTCCGGCATATGCGAATTTCACGGTTCCGGCAGCGCCGACGCCAAGCGATGGCGAGGGTGAAACACGCTTGGCGGCGATGCCGTCGGTCATTGTCGAAGTGGCTTTTCACTCAAACCCAACCGATGCGGCGGCGCTCAAGGATCCCGCATTTCGTACCGCTGCAATGAAGGGGGTCGAGAAGGGCTATCGGATTCATACGCAGGGCAAGGCGTGCACTCCATTTGCTATTACCAGCATCCCTAGCATAACCATCAAGCGCGGCGATCCCTCCGTTGCGGTGAAGGCGAATTTTGCCGGCTTCCCACAGTTCCCCGTGGTGAGAAAGACCACGAATGTCAGCTGCCCTAGCGGACATTCCTGCTCGAACGGCAGCCAAACATATCGGGACGAGGTGCCTTCGCCTTTGACGTGGACGGCCTCTTGCTCTGGGACATCTTCGACAACGGATGTATCCCGATGGAGTACTACGCTAACGGACGCGGACGGCGTCAAAACCGCGCCGGTTGAATACACAATCACTTGCTTGCCGAACGCGCTGACGAAAACCGCTGGTAATACAGCCCTCAGCAATCCGGCGGTTGGCGACGAACACGCCAACTAACGATTCGGAAATCGCCATGGCCTTCAATTGGATCGGTGTCGCAGGATTCATGGTGCCGACTCTGATCCGGCGGCGAAACGCCTTCCTTCATCATTGCCGGTCGGCATGGAGTGCTTGCCTCGTATCGATACGAGCGTCATTTCACGACTTATACCTCGCCGGGGGCGCCCCGGCGAGGATGATCATGCTGCGACAATAGCGCATGGATCAGCCCAGTTGGCGGACATGCTCCTGCTTGGGCGATGCATCGGTGCCGCAAACGGTGGCCAGAACGAAAGGGCGCAGGGCGTCGATTACCGCCGGTGCATTCGGATTGCTGCCCGGGTTGTGTCGGCTATCCATATCTTTCAAGGCGGAGATCGCCGATCGACGCAAGAAATTCCAGCGCATCGAACGCCTCTCCCGGAGCGACAACTCCGCTCTCCTTGCATCGCCCGTCAACTATGCGCTGGAGCGCTTCAACCACCAGCGGCGCGCTGATCGCGTAGATGTCGCGCCCATGCGCACTGGCGCGACGTGTCTGGCCGTTTCGGCGCACCACGACATCGACGGCGAAGACCTGCGCCGAACGTCCGCGTGCATCGGTCGCTGTCGGCGGCGGCGTATCGGGACCGCGCAGGTCGTTGAGCGGCGCGAGGTTCATATAGGACTGCACCTCATCGCTGCGCAGGTGCCGCGAGATCGTGACGATCTCCGAGAAGGGCAGGGCCACCATCTGCTGCGTTCCGAATGGTGCGCAGAACGTCCATTCGCGCGACGGCGGCGGATCGGCGAGCGGTTGCAGTTTCCCGTTCGTAAATACCAAGCGCGGACCGTGGCCAGGGCGCCTCGGCGCGCGCGTGCCTGTCGTCGGGTGCCAGCTGTCCAAGGCTACGCCGATCTCGACTGCGTCTGCATCCGGCCAATCCTGCTTCGCCGCTGTCGCCAGCAAATCCGCCAGGCCGCCGTAGAACGCCATCGCGGGAATGACTGTGATCCCGGTCGTCCTCGCTGTTTCAGCAAAGCGCTCGAAGATGCCAAGCACGACCGCTTGCTCGGCGCATACATCCAGGTAGTGGATGCGCGCACGCAGCGCTGCTTCGAGCATCGGGACCGCGGTATCGAGAAATGGTCCGGCGCAGTTGATGACGGCCACGGCGCCGTCCAAGGCACGGTCGAGCGACGGTGGATCCATAACCGACGCCAGGCGCCGTTCGAGTTCGGGAAACGCGTTACCTATCTCATCCAGCTTGCTTGCATCGCGCCCGGCCAGGATCGGTATCCATCCACGTTCGTATAGTTCGGCGACGACAAAGCGCCCGGTATGTCCATAGGCACCGTAAACGGTGACCTTGTGATTCGACATCGTCATGCAGAGCTCCGAGGCGGCTGGTGTCCCGGCAAATGGAACCATTCGTTATCCGCATCGGCTATCGGAATCTTTAGCCAAACCGGTAAATCGGAAGGCTCGAATGCAGAACTTGAATCGCCCGGGCTTTCGTAGACAGTCGTAGCAATCGCGCCCGTCGTAATCGCTGAATGGGTCTAGCCGCAGGCCGGGAAAGGTTCTGAAATAACCAGGATTTAACGGATAACTAATCGGCGTGCTTGGGCTGCCCAGGCAAATTAAGACACCGGACAGCCCCGTTTGCCTTTCGTTCCATACCCCATCGCACGCTGTCGCGGCTGCGGTGCGGACGTCACATTTTTGGCGTTTTCGCGGCACGCGCAGGCGGCTCAACGGGCTCGGCGTCGGAGTAAACTGCCAGCTGAAAGATATCGTACGGGGGAGGGAGGCTGTATGCCGACCGAGCTACTCAGCCTGACACCGGCACTGATCGTCGAGGACGATCCAGCGACGCAGCGGCGGCTGGCGTCCATCGTCAGGGAAGTCGATCCCGACGCAGAAGTCACCATCGTGGGCAGTTTGGCGGAAGCCTATGACGCGCTCAGCCGCACGGACTTCGCCATCGCCCTGGTCGATGTCGGTCTGCCCGACGGCAACGGTCGGGATTTGGTCGCGCGATTACACGCGCGCCCGGAGCAGACACCGGCTCTGGTCATCTCGTCCTTTGGTCATGAAGAGACGGTGCTGTCGGCGCTGCAGGCGGGCGCGGTGGGCTACCTGCTCAAGGAGCGCGAGGACATCGAACTGGTGTTGTCGCTCAAGAGCATCCAGCGCGGGGGAGCGCCCATCGATCCGCTGATCGCGCGTCGTATCCTCGAACTGTTGCCGGGCCCCAGCCTCGCGCAGGTCGCGCCGGAGGACGATGTGCGTTTGTCCGCGCGCGAACTCGAAGTGCTGCAGCTGTTGGCCCGCGGTTGCAGCAATCGCGAGATCGCCGACCTGATCACGCTCTCGCGATTGACCGTGGAGGGCTATATCAAGGCCGTTTACCGCAAGCTGGCGGTGGGCTCGCGCACCGCGGCGGTATTCGAGGCTCAGAAGCTGGGTTTGTTGAGTTGATGCGAAGCTGGTGCCGATCGCTCGCAGTCCTCGCCCTGATGGGATGGATGACCTGCGCATCGGCGATCGCAGCACAACAGCCGCCAGCGTCCGCACCCATGGAGATCGTCGAGGGCGAGGCCGCGCCGGCCGGATGGGACTCGTGGACATTGCCGGTCAGCGGCTGGGCGCCGGTACGTTTGCCGGACGACTGGACCGCGCGCTGGCCGCAGCATGACGGCGTTGTGTGGTATCGGCTGCACTGGCATCAGGCCGATGCGCGCGCTCCGATCGCGCTCATGCTCGACTACACCCATTTGGCCAGCGCGGTCTATATCAACGATGTGATGGTCGCGCGCGACCCTTCGCTGGTCGAGCCGCTATCGCGCGGATGGGTCGCGGCGCAGTATTTCCTGGTCAGCCCTCCGCTGCTGCGGGCCGGCGACAACGTGTTGCTGGTGCGCGTTTCCGGACTGAAGAACGTCGAGCCGGGGATGGGAGTGGTGACCCGCGGCGCTCCGGAGGATGTGCGCGACCTCTACGAGCGCAGCCTTTTCAATCGCCTGTACATCAAGGTGGCGACGCTGGCGCTGAGCCTGGCGCTGTCGCTGATCTTCGCGTTCATGTGGATACTGCGGCGCGAAGAAACGACCTTCGGTTGGTTCGCGCTGTCGCAGTTCGTCAGCGCGGTGCAGCGCTATAACCTGATTGCCGAAGACCCCTGGCCATTTGCCAGCATTGCCGCCGCATTGGCGTTCAACGAGGCGCTCAAGGTCATCGCAGCGGCGGCTTTCGTGATGTTCCTGTTTCGCTATGGCGAGCGCCGCTTTCCGGTGTTGGAAAAGGCCATGTGGTTGGTATGCCTGATCGTCCTGATCATGGCGCTGATGGTCCCGCACTGGACCTCGCTGTATGGAGAGCAGTGGGAACTGGTCGGGGCATTCGTCTTCGCCGCGGGCACCGGCTGGTTCATGTGGCGCGCGTTGCAGATACGCAGAAGCGATTTCAGCGTATTGGCCGTGTGTCTGATACTTCCGCTGGTCGCCGCGGTCTATGAGGTGCTGGCCAGGTTCGAGTGGGTGCCTCATACGCATTTGCTGCGCTTCGCGGCGATCTTGTCCGCGCTTGGGCTGTTTTTCGCCGCGGCCTTCCGGTTCGTGGCCGCGACGCGTCGCGTGGAGGCGTTCAATCTTGAGCTCAAGCGCGAAGTCGATGCGGCTACGCGCAAGCTCGGCGAAACGCTTGCGCGCGAACATGCCCTGGCGCTGGGCAAGAGCCGCGCCGAGGAGCGGCTGCAGCTGACGCGCGATCTGCACGACGGTTTCGGCGGCACGCTGATCGGCGCGATCGCCCGTCTCGAACAAGCGCCGGACGATACGCCCAAGACGCAGGTCGTGGAAACACTGAAGGACATGCGCGACGACTTGCGTCTGGTGCTCGACAGCACCACCGACGGACAGGTCGGCATCGCCGATCTGTTGGCGCCGCTGCGTTACCGCTCCAGCCAGCTTCTGGAGGCGGCGGGCATCGACAGCTATTGGCATCTGCACGGCGTGGACGAGCTTGAACTCGACGGACCGCGCGGCCTGGACTTGCTGCGGCTGCTGCAGGAAGCGCTGACCAACGTGTTCAAGCACAGCCGCGCCACCCGCGTCGATGTATCGCTGAGCCACGAAGACGGACGGCTTCGGCTCGATGTGCGCGACGATGGCGGAGGCCTTTCCACGTTCGTGCACCGCCCCGGCGGCGCCGGGCTGACCAGCATGCGCCTGCGCGCCAATCGCCTGGGCGGCGAGCTGCAGATCGATTCGACGGAGCAGGGCACACGCCTGCAAGTGGGTTTCCCTTTGACGCGCGCAGCCCGGCTCGGGCGCTCGGGCTGACCTGAACAGCCAATACGCGGCATAACGGCTCCCCGACGTATCTCCCTACCCCTATTTCTGGGGGTGGTTCGGGCCGCTTATGGCTGCAAGCCTGTGATCGAGGGAGCGCGACCGAACCGGTTCGCGCGGACGACCTCGCTACTCGCAACGGACGCGGAGGTCCATCACGTCAAAAAGCAAGGGGGATCACCTGATGTCTGCATCCAATCCGCGCATGCGCAAGCATGCACTGGCCGTCGCCATCGCTGCCTTCGCCATGCCGGCCTTTGCCGGGCAGGTCGGGCTGACCAGCCTGAAGTCGGGCGAGAAGTACGACGAATTCATCGTCAAGTACCGCGACGGCAGCAACGAGCGAGCCCATGCCAACACCGTCGCCGGCGCGCTGCAGCGAGCGACGAAGATCAAGATCGCAGGCAAGCATCTCGCCCTGGGCCACAGTCGCCGCCTGGCGATCGGCGCCGATCTGGTCAAGGCCGACAAGAAGCTCGATCGCGCCGACGCCGAAACCTTGATGCGCCAGATCGCCGCCGATCCGAATGTCGATTGGATCGAACCCAATGCGCGCATGTATCCGACGCTGCAGCCCAACGACACCAGCTACAACCGGCAATGGGGCTTCAACGATGCCGACGCCGGCATCAAGGCCGAACAGGCCTGGGACCGGGCGACCGGCGAAGGCGTGGTGGTGGCGGTCATCGACACCGGCATCACCGCCCATACCGATCTGGATGCCAACATCCTGCCCGGCTACGACTTCATCACCGATTCGTGGGCCTCGCGCGACGGCGACGGCCGCGACAACAACCCGCGCGACGAAGGCGATTGGAGTCCGGTCGCCAACGAGTGCGGGGAGGGCTCGAAGGTCACGAACTCCAGCTTCCACGGCACGCACGTGGCCGGCACCATCGCCGCGGTGACCAACAACGCGCGCGGCGTGGCCGGTACCGCCCATAACGCGCGAATCGTGCCGGTGCGCGTGCTGGGACGCTGCGGCGGAACCCTGGCGGATATCGCCGATGCGATCACCTGGGCTTCCGGCGGCGCCGTGCAGAACATTCCGGCGAATCCCAACCCGGCCGAAGTGATCAACATGAGCCTGGGCGGAAGCGGGGCCTGCAGCCCGGCTTACCAGGAAGCGATCAACGGCGCCGTCGATCGCGGCACGACCGTGGTCGTGGCCGCGGGCAACCAGAGCGACGATGTCGCCAATCATCGGCCGGCCAATTGCGCCAACGTGATCGCCGTGGCGTCGATCGACAACACCGGGCAGCGTTCCTGGTTCTCCAACTATGGCGCGGGCATCGATGTCGCTGCGCCGGGTTCGGACATTTATTCGACGATCAACACCAGCCTCACCGTTCCCGGCGCGCAAGGCTACGCGATGATGAGCGGGACCTCGATGGCGGCGCCACACGTGGCCGGCGTCGTCGCCCTGCTGCAGTCGGCGGTGGGCCAGCCCAAGACGCCGGCGCAAGTGGAAGCGCTGATCCGCGATCACGCCAGCGATTTCCCGGTGGTTCCCGACCAGGACATCGGCGAGGGCATCGTCAATGCGCAGGCGGTGGTCGAGGCCGTCATCGATGCCGAACCGGCGCCGGCCGTCGTCACCTTGGTCAATGGCGTGGCCGTCGCCAATCTTTCCGCCGCGAAAGACGCCTATCTGAAGTACAAGATCGATGTACCGGCCGGTGCGTCGGACTTGAGCCTCACCACGTCCGGCGGCGCCGGCAACGCCAACATGTACGTGCGCTTCGGGGCCGAGCCGACCGATGCGACTTACGACTGCCGTCCGAACAAGGCCGACAACGCCGAGACCTGCACGTTCGCCGCGCCGAAGGCGGGCACCTACTACCTCAATCTGAAGGCCGCATCGGCGTTCAACGGCGTCGGTGTGGTCGGTAGGTATTCGAAGAACTACAGCAACACTACCGACTACGCGATCAACGATACGGCCACGGTGGACTCGCCGATCGTGGTGTCCGGTCGCAACGGCAACGCGCCGGGCAACGCCTCGGTGACCGTGAACATCGCTCACACCTATATCGGCGACCTGAAGGTAGACCTGGTGGCGCCGGATAACTCGGTCTACAACATCCACAACCGCACCGGCGCGGGCACCGACAATATCAACAAGACGGTGACATTGAACCTGTCGAGCGAGGCGTTGAACGGAAGCTGGAAGTTGCGCGTGAACGACAACGCCGCTCAGGACACCGGAAAGATCGACAGTTGGAGCATCAAGTTCTAGGAGAGGCGCGCGTTTGCGTGCGGCCCGGCCTTGGGTTGATCCCTGGCCGGGTTTTTTTTGCATGACGATTCGCGACGCGCGTCATGGTTAGTGCATGGGGACAACACCCTACCCCTGGTTTCGGGGGATGCGTAGAGGCAGCGCGGATTGCGAAGGTAGGCACGCAAGGCAGTGATCAGCATCGCGAAGGGGACTTGGCGATCGAGCCAACGGGGTATCTCGAACACAGCGCAATACACCCGGTCCAAGTCAGCAGGTCGGATGGGAAGCCGGCCCAGGAGCGCAGCGCCGAAGGGATTACGCACCTGGATTCCACGCAAATACGGCCAGCGCGAGCAACGACATGTCGGTACGTCCGAGTCATCGTTCGTTCTTCGGCGATAACCGATCGCTCGTGGCAAAGCGATTACTGATTGCGGTTTCAGCTCTTGCTCGCCGCGGTTGCCGTCGGCAACCGTCCGTCGGCGGATCAACTCGCTGACTTACCCATCTGCGTCGGACATCGCTGTATCGCCGACATCCGCTTACTGTTTATGGAGAGATTGTTGTGAATACTCGCAATGTCATTCTGGCCATTACTCCGCTCGCGCTGGCCTGCGCTCCTGTCTTCGCCGCACAGCGCGTGGACCTGATGAACCAGGACCTGGGCAAGCTCAATCGACAGTTCGACGCCACCGTCGCGCAGACGGGTGTCGCGGCCAAACCCTTCGCCCGTCACGCGCAACTGATCGGTCTGGATTCGGAATCGCGCCTGGTGGCGAAGAACCGCCACACCAGCCTGGGCGTGCGCAACAGCCGTTATCAGCAGACCTTCCGCGGCATCCCGGTGTTCGGCGAGCATGTCGTGGTCAGCGAAGACGACAGCGGCCAGGTCCGCGCCTTGTTTGGACGGAAAATCGAAGGGTTGGCGAGCGAAATCGCTTCCGTCGCGCCCAAGCTGAGCAAGGCGCAGGCCCTCAGCGTCGGCAAGCGTTCGGCTTTGGGCGCCCGCAGCTCCGCCCAGAACGAACAGGCCGAGTTGAATATCTATGTCGATGAAAGCGGCCGCGCGCACCTGGCCTATGTAGTGTCGTTCTTCGCGGTGAAAAACGGCGAGCCGACGCTGCCGAAGGTGATCGTGGATGCCAACGACGGCCGCGTGCTGAAGCAATGGGAGAACCTGCAGACCGCCAACGGCACCGGCCCCGGCGGCAACGAGAAGACCGGCCAGTACGAGTTCGGCACCGACTTCGGCTATCTCAACGTGGCGCAGTCCGGCACGACGTGCAAGATGGAGAACGACAACGTCAAGACGGTCAATCTGAACCATTCCAGCGACGATAACGTGGATCTGTCCACGAAGGCGGCGTACAGCTACACCTGCCCGCGCAATACGGTCAAGGCCATCAACGGCGCGTACTCGCCGCTGAACGACGCGCATTACTTCGGCGGCGTCGTGTTCGACATGTACAAGGACTACATGCAGGCCTCGCCGCTGCCGGAGAAGTTGCTCCTCGGCGTCCACTTCAGCACCAGCTACGAAAACGCCTCGTGGATCGGCAACGGCATGCTGTTCGGCGACGGCAAGACCACCTTCTACCCGCTGGTCAGCCTGGACGTTCTGTCGCACGAAGTGTCGCATGGCTATACCCAGTTCAACTCGGGCTTGAACTACGACAACTATGCCCCGGGCGCCTTGAACGAGGCCTTCTCCGACATAGCCGGCGAAGCCGCCGAGTACTTCATGCTCGGCAGCAACGACTTCAAGGTCGGCGCCCAGATCTTCAAGGGCGACGGCGCGTTGCGTTACATGGCCACTCCGCGCGACGACGGCCGTTCGATCGACCACGTCAACCAGATGCCGGCCGGCGGCATCAACAACCACCTAGGTTCGGGCATCTACAACAAGGCGTTCTACACCTTGGCCACCAAGGCCGGCTGGAACACCAAGACCGCGTTCCAGGCTTTCGCCCGCGCCAATCGCGATTACTGGACCGCCAGCACGACGTTCAATGAAGGCGGTGCCGGCGTGCTGCGCGCGGCTTGCGACATGGGCATGAAGGGTCAGGACGTAGTCGACGCCTTCAAGGTCGTCGGCATCAACGCAGGCGCGTTGCCGGCCGGTTGCGGCGGCACTCCGGCCAACACGCCGCCGGTGGCGAATTTCACCAGCGCGGTGAGCGGGCTGAAGGTGACCTTCACGGACAAATCCACCGACAGCGACGGCACCATCGCCTCGCGCAGCTGGAACTTCGGCGACGGTACGACCTCCACCGCCACCAGCCCGAGCAAGACCTACACTGCGGCCGGCACCTACACCGTCACCCTGACGGTCAAGGACGACGACGGCGCCAGCCACACCAAGACCGCCTCGGTCACCGTCACCGCGCCGCCCTCGGTACAGACCTACAGCAACACCACCGACTACGCGATCAACGACCGGTCCACCGTGGACAGCCCGATCACGGTGTCCGGCCGCACCGGCAACGCACCGAGCAACGCCTCGGTGACCGTGAACATCGTGCACACCTATATCGCCGACCTGAAGGTCGATCTGGTGGCGCCGGACGGCTCGCTCTACAACATCCACAACCACACCGGCGGCAGCGCCGACAACATCAACAAGACGGTGACCTTCAACCTGTCGAGCGAGACGCTCAACGGCACGTGGAAGTTGCGCGTGTACGACTACGCCGGCCAAGACACCGGCAAGATCGACAGCTGGAGCGTGAAGTTCTGATCCAACGTTGCGGTCGCTTTCGATACGCATGACCGAACGCAACAGCGTCACGGCAACCCCGGTTTCGACCGGGGTTGCCGCATGCGGCACGACACGCCGAGCCATCGCGTACCCATGTCCCCTGCGTATCGATCCCGGCCAGTCGGCCATCGACGCCTGCGCAGTACAGGAGATCATTCCAAGTGAAATCGCACAGTATTCTCGCCGTGGCATGTCTGGCCGCCGGTCTGTTGAGCAACGATCGCGTCGCGGCCGGTGAAAACCCCCAGGCGCACGCAGATGCCGCAACGGCTTCGCTGCGCAGCGAGCACGATCCGCTCGCGCCGGTTTACATCGTCACGTCCGAGGCGACCGGCGAATTGATCGATGGCCTGGCGCGCAACTCGGTGTCTCGCCGCGACAGCCTCGGCAAGGCGCTGCAGATCTCGCAGATCAAGGCCCATCAGCTCAGCCAGATCAGCGAAACCATTCACGGGCGCGAAAACCGCTGCGGCGGCTACTTCGCGTTCGATACCCGCGAGCAGGCCGAGGCCTTCATCCGCAACGATAAGTCGGCGGCCGCCGCATCCCGTTCGTTGGCGGCCGACTACTCGATCGATAACCAGGCCACGGTGAACCCCTGGCTGGATTCGGTATCGGAAAGCCGCATCTACGACACCATCGACCATCTGCAGAGCTACAAGAACCGCTACTACACCAGCAGCTACGGCAAATCCGCCGCCGAGTGGATCAAGAGCGCCTGGGCCGGACTGGCCGCCACGCGCACCGACGTTACCGCCGAGTTGTTCGATGGCTGCAGCAATTGCTCCACCCAGCCTTCGGTGATCCTCACGGTCAAAGGCGCCAGCCTGCCCGATGAAGTGGTCGTGCTCGGCGCTCACCTGGATTCGATCAACGGCTCGGCCGGCGGCAGCGCCGAGCAGAGCGCGCCGGGCGCCGACGACGATGCCTCCGGCGTGGCCACCCTGACCGAGGTGATCCGCGTCGCGCTGGCGAACGGCTGGAAACCCAAGCGCACGGTCAAGTTCATGGCGTATGCGGCGGAAGAAGTGGGCCTGCGCGGCTCCAACGCCATCGCGCAAAAATTCAAGACCGATGGCGTAAACGTGGTGGGCGTGTTGCAGCTGGACATGACCAACTACCGCACCGGTACGCCGGAGACCATGCAGCTGGTGACCGATTACTCCAACGCCGACCTCAAGACATTTGTCACCGACGTCTTCGATGCGTACCTGGCGCCGCTGGGACTGACCCGCGGCACCATCACCTGCGGCTACGGTTGTTCGGATCACGCCTCCTGGACCAGCGCGGGATTCCCCGCGGCGATGATGTTCGAGTCCGGCACCGATGCCGGCAAGAACACGCCGGCGTTCAAGGGCTATAACCCGTATATCCACAGCAGCGGGGATACGCTGGCCAACATGGGCGAGTCGGCGGTGCCGAGCGTGCCGCTGGCCAAGCTGGCCCTGGCCTTCATGGGCGAACTGGCCAAGACCGGCAGCGCCGCACCGGCCAACACGCCGCCGGTGGCGAATTTCACCAGCACGGTGAGCGGGCTGAAGGCGACCTTCACGGACAAATCCACCGACAGCGACGGCTCCATTGCCTCGCGCAGCTGGAATTTCGGCGACGGTACGAGCTCCACCGCGACCAACCCGAGCAAGACCTACACCGCGGCCGGCACCTACACCGTCACCCTGACGGTCAAGGACGACGACGGCGCCAGCCACACCAAGACCGCCTCGGTCACCGTAACCGCGGCGCCGTCCCCGGTGACTTACCGCAACGACGGCGACTACGCGATCAACGACAACACCACCGTGGACAGCCCGGTCACGGTTTCCGGCCGCACCGGCAACGGCCCGGTCGATGCTTCGGTGACCGTGAACATCGTGCACACCTACATCGGCGATCTGAAGGTCGACCTGGTGGCGCCGGACGGCTCGCTCTACAACATCCACAACCACACCGGCGGCGGCACCGACAACATCAACAAGATCGTGACGCTGAACCTGTCCAGCGAAACGTTGAACGGCACATGGAAGTTGCGCGTGAACGACAACGCCGGCCAGGACATCGGCAAGATCGACAGCTGGAGCCTCAAATTCTAACGGTGCGAGCGTAGTAGCGCCGCGGCCCGGTCACGGCTTATCCCCCCGTGACCGGGTCTTTTGTTCCCGCGCCCTGCATGAGCATTGATTTCCTGCTCCCTGCAGGGACGCGAAAGCGATGTGTGCCGGGCGATGACTTCCCTCGAAACCCCTGAGCCATTCACGCTATGAAAAACTGTTTGACGACACTTCTTGTGCTGACCGCGGTTGCGACATCGTCTGTCGCCGCCGCGCAATCGCGCAGCTACACCTATCTGGACGCGGGATACGGAAAGCAGTCGATCGAGTCCGCCAACTCGGATCCGCTGCTGCGGCTGGACGACATCGAGGCGACCGGCGGTTACCTCGCCGGCTCGACAGACCTGGGGCGCGGCGTATTTCTGAGCGGCGGCATCCATAAAGGCAACGGCGATATCAAGTTGAGATCCGGGCCGCAGGTGTTGACCAAGTTGAACGTGGACGTGCAGCAAGTCGTCGTCGGCCTGGGATACCGGCGCGAAATCAACGAACGCCTGGATTGGACCGCTGAATTGGCTTACCTCGATACCCGTTTCGAGTATGAGAACCGCGCGATTTTATTCACGGATAAACAAGATGGCGGCGATGCCCGCCTGGCGATCGGTCTGCGCGGCGAATTGACCGAGCGCCTGGAGGCGTGGGGCAAGCTCAGGTACACCGACGGCGATACCTACGAGGCAGAGGCCAGCGTAGCGGCAGGCGCGTTGCTGAAGTTCAACGACATGTGGGGATTGACCGCTGAAGCCGAGGCGGGCGCCGGCAACAGCCAATACAGCGTCGGCGTGCGGATCGCTTTTTAAGCAGGCACTCGCAGGCGTTGGCGGCGTGCCGCAGGCCGAGTCCGTCACCCGCGGCATGCCAGGACGAAAAAGGGGCGGGCATGGGGACGCGGCTGGCAAGCCATTCCGACGATTGCATCGCGCAGGCCACGGCGCCTGCGCCTTTACTCGGCAGAACTACCGAATGTCCAGATTCGATTTCAAGGGGAAATGCATGAACGTTCCGCGTTTTAACATTATCGCGCTGTCCATTCTTTCGGCGTTGCTGGTTACCGGTTGCGGCGGCGGCGGCGGGGGCAAGCAAAAGTCGCCGGGCTCCGGAAATCCGGGGAATCCGGCGCCCGGGGCATCGGTGCCTGCGGCGCCCGCCGGATTGGCCGCCACCGCAGGTGTCGGCAAGGTCACTTTGTCGTGGACGTCCGTATCGGGGGCGACGACATACAACGTCTATCAAGGGCTGTCGCCCGGGGCCGAGAATTCGGTGCCGGTGCAAAGCAACGTCGCGGGTCTGAGCGCCACGGTGACGGGACTGACGCCCGGCGTCGCCTACTATTTTGTCGTGCGCGCGGTAAACGCGGCCGGCACCAGCGCCGTGTCGAATGAGGCGAGCGCTACGCCGCAGGCTCACGAGCCCACCACTGCATTGGAGGTCAAGTCGCTGGAGCTTGCGCAGACGCACGTGCTGCCGGCCAATGGACGTAGCTGGACCTTGAGCGCGGCGAGCGAGAGTTATCACGCGATCGGCGGCCGCGCCGCGCTGGCATTGCTGCGCCTGTCGGCGGCCGATGGGGCCAACGTGCGTGTGGAAGGGTGGGCGAACAAGGCTTCGCTCGGAACCGTACCGGTTGCGGCGCCTTCCTCGCTGCCGCCGACCGAGTCCGCCGGGCCGCGCTATGCAAGCGATGCATACAGCGCCGAGATCCCCGCCTCCTGGATGACCCCGGACCTGCAACTGCGCGTGGTCGCCGACAACTATCAACCCGGAGCCTGGACGTCCGCGCTTGTCGGCGCCGACAGTGAGGCGGTACTTCGTGTGTTGCCGTTCTACTTGTACGGCGCTAACCCGGACAATTCGTTCCCCCTTGCGAAGGTGGGCGTGCCCAGCCAAGACAGCATCAATGAAATCTATGCCGTATGGCCCGTGGCCCGTGTGACAGCGAAAAATCATGGGGCGAAGGCCATCGTCTGGCCGACGATGGTGATCGGTCCTCGCGAGGGGCATGCCGCGTACGTGGCCCATAGCAGAGACGATCAACTCGATGGCTACGCCACGATGTCGTCGGTACTCAATGTTCTGGGCGGACTGCTCGACGCCAACGGCGAAAGGCCGGCTTCCGTGCAGTATTACGGGCCTTTGATCATGTTCAATGCCGCGGGAACCTACGAGGGGCCGGGAGGCGGACTGGGCGGCGGAGAAGTCGGTACGGGCGACCCCAGCTACACCGGAGTTTTTATCCACGAGCAAGGTCACGCCATGGGCCTGCCGCATCAGGGTGGCGCCTACACCGACGGGAAATATCCGTACGTGGTGGGCAGCCTGGCCGGATCGCTGTGGGGCTACGACCAGATCAACAAACGTTTTCTCGGCACGTTCGTGCCCACCAGCGCATCGCGCTACGCCAAGTGTCGCGGCGATACCTTCAACGGTAGCACCCCTCGCCAGATCGACGGCCAAGGGCGCTGCGTGAGGCAAGATCCGATGGAAGGCGGGAGCGGCGATCAGGCGGCCGGAAACAGCTTCACGATGTTCTCCGATTACAGCACCGGCATGCTCCAACGACACTTCGAAGGCCGCACGACCCTCGACACCTCGGGCGCACACTCCTACAGCGGCGGCGGCATCATCGAGGACGCTTCCTTCCCGGGCGGTTACCGCCGTTGGGACACGATCGATCGGCGTTGGGTGAATGTCGAAGCGGTCACTACCGACCGCGGAATCTTCGGCCTCGACGGCAATTTGCCGCAACAGCGAAACGTGCCTGTGCACGCGATCGTTCTGACCTACAGCTATGCGGGCACCACGGGGGTATCGCAGTTCTATCCGACCTTGTCGTTCACGGGCAATCTGCTTCGGTACATCGACCCGACCGACGCGACCCAGCGCGCCAGCATCGTACCCGGTCGCGGAACCTATCCCTGGTATTGCTCGAATGGAGGTTGCGACTACACCATTCGCGTCACTTATTCGGACGGAAAGCAGCGGCACGTACTGATCCAGGACGGCTTCAGGCCGTTCAACCAGGACAGCGGTGCGCCGCCGGCCAGCGCGAGCGATCCTTTGAAGAGCGACAGCTACCGGACCTGGGTCGTCAACGTTCCGGCCCCGCAGGCGATCCGCAAACTGGAATTGCTGGATACGCCCAAGGTGTGGGAGGGCATGCCCGCCTCGCCGCGCGTGCTGGTCACAAGGGATTTTCCGGCTCCGCTGGCGCCCAAATCCATGCAGTCGGCCGCTTGCGGCGAACTTGCGACGGTAACCGCACCGGCTGAAGCCCAAGCCGCTTCGCCTTGTCCGATGGCAGCGGCCGCATTGCCCGCGCAGACGCTTGAACTTCAAGAGCAAGCCAAGCGGCTGATTCGGAGCAGGGGAAAGCGTTGATCGCCCGCGGATCGCGCTGAGTTTCGACAAGGCCGGCTCCACAAGGCCAGAAGCTACCGTCGCAGCGGTAGCTTCTGGCTTCATCGAAGACTGCGGTGCCCGGCCGCTGAGCTGGCCTGAAACCGGAGCAGATCGCCGCCTCGTTTAAGCCATCCTCAAGGCTCCGCGCGTCTGCTGCTGGATCTGCTCATCGTCCTGCGGCGGATTCTGCCGGTCGGCGTCATGCAGCCTGTGCAAACTGTCCGGCAACGGCTGCCGGGCCGCCTGCGCCTTATCGACGTTGGCATGCACGACATCCACCGGATTGCCGGGATTGGTCCATACCGCGAACAAGTTTCCGTTCGTCGGGCTGGCGACCACGTCGTGGATTTCCTTGATCGGCGGCACGCTGTTCCTCGCGCTCAAAGCCAGCGCGCCGGCGATGCGCTCTTTTTCGTCTTCGTTGCGATAGCCGCCGGCCTCCGGGCCCAGCTTTTCCAATCCGCGCATCGCCTGCGCGAAGAGGGGATGCGCTTGTTCCGCCTTGGGACCGGGGCCGCGCTGCTCCTGCGCTCGGCCGGCCATGCCTGGATTTTCGGAATCGTACGGGGAGGCGCCGCGGCTTGGCGAGAAAGTATTCGGCAATGCCTCCGACTGCCTGGAAGCGTAGTCGGTATCCGATCGGCGATTTTGCGGCTGACCTTCGCTGGCCGCGATGGTGTCGGGCTTGGATTGTTTATCGAAGCGGCCGTCGTTGAGATCGGTGACCCATTTGTCCGTCACGTCCTTGGGCGCTTCGATGTGGACGTGAGCGCCTTCGGAGTCGCCGGTATTGCCTTGCTTGCCCACGACCTGGCCGTATTCGACGCGGTCGCCTTTTTTAACGTCCACTTCGGACATGTGGTACATGTAAGCCAACTTGCCGTCGTCGCCTTTGATAACCACCGAGTTGCCGGCACCGCCGCCGTACTCGCCAGCGACCATCACTTCGCCCGACATCGGCGCGGGAATCTTCTGTTGCTCGGCATTGGCGGAATTCCCCAACACGACATCGTTCACGCTGAGCTCTTGCGGCACCCCGTACTCGCTGCCGCGCGTGCGCGACACATCGCCGTCGTGGTGCGGCTCCAGTTTCCCGGGTTCGGTCAGCGGCGTGCCTGAGCTGTTTTTGACTTCGTAGGGCGCGTACGTGGGAACGTCCTGCGGTGGCGGCGCATCGTCCATCTGCCGCGGCGTGCCCTTCGTCTGCACCGGGCTCGGCGGTTGAGCGGTTTCCGCGGTCGATGTCGCCGCGCCGTCGGAGTTCTCGGACGATCCAGGAGTTGCGACTTTCGCCTGCGGATTTTCGGGTGATTCTTGCTGCTTGGCCTGAAGATGCTGATCCAGCGCGGAACCGGGCGTTACCAACGGCGGCGGGTTCTGGCTCTGCGCTTCCGCGGTCGGAGACGCGGCATCGGGTTTTTGTGGTGTCCGTCCTTCACGCCAAACCTCGGCGAACCCGGTCGGGTGTTGGCCGGAATTTTCATTGGAAAATTTTTCCAGCTCAGCCGGCGTCATGCTGGTGATCTGCGGCCGCGCGGGATCGCCGACGAGGAAGTTGCCCTTGTCGTCCCGGCCCGCGACATAGATGAAGTGGCCGCCGCCGCCGGGCAGTCCGCCGTTGAGTACGACGCTGTGACCGCGGTCGACCGCCGCGCCCACCGCGGCCGCGGAACCGTCCGGATTGAACTTGGACTCCATTCCGGCTTCCTTCGCCGCATTGGCGACCAGCGAAGCGTTGCCCGGGACGCCGTCGTTCGGATTGGCGCCGGTCAACTTCACCATTTCATCCAAGGTCGCATCATCCGCGGGCCGCATTCCCCATGAGGCCATCGCCATCGTCAGCGAGGTCGGACCGCATTGCCAATTACCGGGCTGCGGCTTGTACCACTGGTTGTGATCGAGATTCGGGCCGGCGACTTCATCGACCGCTTTCGCTTCCGTCGCCTCGCCGCTGCCCGGTTTGCCGGGCGTGAGCGTGGGGCCGCCGACATGGGGAGTCGGGGAGGGCGACGGATTCTCCTGCGCTTTCTCGGACAAGGAAACGCCTTCGCCTACCGCGCTCTGGGCGCGGCCTTGGTACGCGCGCCGGTCATCGATGCCGGTGAGCCCGCCGTTGATGCGCCGGGTGACTTCTTCGAAGTCGCCCGCATCGGCGGCGGAATTGATATCGCGTTTGTTCCAGTACCACGCCGCCGCTTTCGCCGCGACATTGGGATCGCTCGCCAGTTCCGGATTGCCCACCAGGTCCAGGCCCAGCGCCTGACCGGCCGCCTCGTAGTTGGAACGGCCCGTCAGCTGGATGAAGCCGCGTCCCTTGAAGCGCGCGCCGTCGCCCGGTTCGGTATTGCCCAGGTCCTTGCGGCCTTCGTACTGGGTGCCGTCGGCATATTCCTCCAGCGTATTGAAACCGTCGGTTTCCTGCGCCAGTTGCGCCAGGAACATGGATTGGCGTTGCGGGGTATTGGCATCGGCCGCGGTCATCGCCTGAGTCAGCGGACCGGCCAATTGGGTCGCGCGCTCCAGGCTGAGAGTGGGCGCGATCTGCCGCACTTGCTCCGGCGTGAGCCCGCCGATGGAGGGAGCCGGCGACATCGCGATATCGGGTGATTTGTACTGGACATTCATGGCGGAACCTCTAAGGTTTCGGGCAAATGTGGATTCACCTTCTGGAGAACGACATGACTATCGTGCGCAGAATGATGGCGTTACTGGTGCTGATGACTCTCGGCAATTCGGGCTTCGCCGCCGAGCCCGCATGCGCGAGCGAGGCTCGCGCGCAGGCGAAACGGCTGCTGACTTTTCACGTCGGGGAAGACGACCGCATCTCGATCGATTCAGCGGTCAAAAAGCGCACCTCCATACGCAATCCTGCTAACGCGAAGCAGCAATTCGCGGTTCTGGAGGTGTGGGGGCGCGTCTACAAAGGTTCGTACCGGATGCGTTTGATCTATAGCGAGGCAGGCCAGGGCTGCACGCTGATGGGGCAGGAAATCCTCGAACACGCGAGCCTGTAAGCGATCCATACTTCGCCTGGTGTTGTTATCGATACCCTTGCTTCGTAACAAGGCGGATCGACAGGACATCGCCGCGACGCGAGATCGCCCGGAAGTGATTCGTGAACGATGAAATGTGACGCGGTCGAAGTTTCAGGCGCTGCCGGCGGTTCGCAGCGCGTCATCGGCCCTCACGGTGCCTCCGGCGCGCGTGTCCTGTTTCACGCGGGTATCGCGAACTGGATAAGCACGAACCCCGACGTGCCCGGCGCACGCCGCGATGCCCGGCTACATCGGCTTCGCGTTGTTCCGGGATGACCGGGGGCCGTACCCTGCCGCGGCGGTGCCGTGGTCCTGTTCCCTTATCGGAATGCGCATGTCCTCTCTCGAAGTCCGCGCTCTGGCCGAATTCGATGCCGTGGCCGATCTGGATGCGGCGCATCGCAAACAGGCGCTGGAGGTATTGCGCGCCAACGATCCGGAATTGTTCCAGGCGGTGAGTTCGCTGCTGCGCGCCGACGCGCTGGAGGGCGCGCTGGAAACCTCGCCGCTGAACATCCTGGCCCAAAGCCAGCCGGCCCGCGGCGGGGCTGACGATGCGTCGCAATCGGATCAGCGCATCGGACAGTCGCTCGGCCCCTGGCGCATCGAAGCGGTGCTGGGCACCGGCGGCATGGGCACGGTGTACCGCGCGCTTCGCGACGACGGGCAGTACGCGCAGGCCGTCGCGATCAAATGCGTGCGCAGGGAAATCTCCTCGCCGGTGCTGGCCGAATCCATCCGCAACGAACGCGATGCGCTCGCGCGCCTGGATCATCCCAACATCGCGACCTTGCTCGACGGCGGCATCGACGCCGGAGGGTATCCGTGGCTGGCGATGCAGTTGGTCGATGGCCAGCCGATCGACGCCTACTGCGATGCGCGCCAACTGGACACGCGCACGCGCGTGACGCTGTTCGATCAGGCCTGCGAAGGCGTCGCCTATGCGCATAGCAAGGTCACGCTGCATTCGGACATCAAGCCGTCCAACATCCTGGTCGGCGCCGGCGGGCGCCCGATGCTGATCGACTTCGGCCTGTCTTCGCTGAACCTGGGCGCCGCCGGCGCGGCGCGTCCGGGCGTGGCGATGACCTGGGGTTACACCGCGCCGGAGGTGATGGCGGGCGAGGGCTACAGCGTCGCCAGCGATATCTACGCGCTGGGCGCGGTGTTGTACCGATTGCTGTGCGGGCGATGGCCGCCGGCGCAGGCCGAACTGCGCGCCGCGGGAATAGCGAGGTTCGACACGCAACAATCGCCGAGCCGGCTCGCCAGCGAGGCGACGATCGACGCGGCGAAACTGCGTTCCTGCGATACGGTCGCGGCCTGGGCGCGCGAGTTGTCCGGCGATCTGGATCGCATCGCGATGGCCTGCGTCGATCCGGAACCGCGACGGCGTTATCGCTCGGTGGCGGAGTTGCAGATCGATCTGCGCCGCTGGCTGCAGACCCGTCCTCTGCTCGCGCGCGAACGCGAAGCCGGCTATCGCGCGCGCCTGTTCCTGCGCCGCAACCGCATCGCGGTCGCGGTGTCGGTGGCGATGATCGCCGCGCTGGGCGCGGTGTCCGGATTGGCCTACAAACACAGCCTTCAGGCCGCGCACGAAGCGCAATCCACCCGCGAAGTGCAGCGCCTGTTCGAAGACACCCTGGGCGAAATGACGCTGACCAGCCTCGGCCATTCGCCGCTGGTGTCGGGCGACATGCTGCACGTCGCCGAACGGCGTTTGCGCGAGCGCGGCAGCGCCGACCCGGCCTCGGTGCGCGCGCGCGGCCTGATCGCGCTGGCCAAGAGTTACACCACGCTGGGCGATTACCAGCGCGCGTTGAACCTGGTCAAGGAAGCGCGCGCGCTCGGCATGGACGATCCCGAGCAACGCGCCTTGACCCAGGCCACGCTGGCCCATCTGTTCAATGTCCAATCCCGTTATGCGCAGGCCGAGCAGGCGGTGCGCGAAGGTTTGCTGGACGCCAGCGCGGCCGATCTGAACGGCCGCGCGCACGTCGTATTGGCCCTGGACGTGGAACTGGCGCGAGCGCAATGGGGCAGGGCGCAGCTCACCGAGGCCAACGCGACCTTGAACCGCGCCCTGGGCATGGCCGAATCGCTGGCCGCGCGCAATCCCGTGCCTTTGGCCGAGTTGCTGACCCAGCGCGGCGAATGGCGGACGCAGTTGTTCGAATTCGAATCGGCGCGCAGCGACCTGCAGCGCGCGGTCGCCCTGGCGGACGGGCGCGACGCGGTCGTGGCCGACTCGGCGCGCGCCGAACTGGAACACACCTTGTTCGCCATGGACGAGCGCGCGCAGGCCCTGGCCATCGCCCAGCGCCTGCTGGCGAACCGGCGCCGCCTGTTGGGTCCGGCCCATCCGGAAACCGGCAAGGCCTGGGCGGTGCTGGCCGAGGCGCAGTACGCCAATGCGCAGCTGGCGCCATCGCTAGAGTCCGCCCAGACCGGCGAGCGGATTCTGCGCGATGCGCTGGGGTCGCAACATCCCGAGGTAGCCGATGCGATGCGCATGGTCGCGGCGGTGCATTCGCAGACCGGCGAAACCCAGCTGGGTATCGATGAAGCTCGCAGAGCGCTGTCGATCATGCTGCGCGCGCATGGTCCGTCGCATCAGCGCAGCATCCGCGCGATGATCCATCTGGGCAGCGCGCTGGCGGTCAAGGCACTGGAAACGCCGTCCGAACGCCCCTGGCACGAAGTCGTGGACCTGTATCAGCGCGCGGTGACCGAAGGCGAGAAGCAGGGCCTGCCGATGCTGGTGTATCGGGTCTATCTGATCCGCGCGCAATTGCGCATCGGCCGCACGCAAGGCATCGAAGCAGAACTCGGGCGGGTGATCGCCGGGCTGACCCGCGCGCGCGGCGCCGGCAACGATCGCGTTCTGCAGACGCGCTACGTGCTGGTCGAACTGCTGCTGCGGCAGAAACGCGACAGCGATGCCGGACGCGAGCTGACGGCCTTGCTGCGCGACGCCGACACGGCGCCGCCGAGTCTGGCGGTGGATGTGGTGCGCTTCAACAGCCACGATGTGCTGGGCGATCTGGCCTCATCCGCGGGGCAGATCGCGAGTGCGCGTGAACACTGGCAGCGCGCTTACGAGATCGGCTTGCGCATCGCCGGGCCGAAGGAGGCGTCGATCCGTCAGGTGGGAGAGAAGCTGGCTCGGCTCACCTCCGGCGCCGGCGCGCAGGCGCTGGCCAAACACTGAACCGGCGCGCGGCCGTCGCTCGATACGCGGCCTAGATGGTGATGTCGCCGCCCTCGTGCCCCAGCCGCATCAGCAGATAGGCGCGTGCGCGCCGCCAGTCGCGGCGCACGGTGCGCACGTTGAGCGAGAAACCATCGGCGATCTCCTGCTCGCTCAAGCCGCCGAAGTAACGCAGTTCCACGACCTGGGCCAGACGCTCGTCGAAGCCGGCCAGGGAGTCGAGCGCCTGATCCAGTGCCAGCAACTGCTCCAGGCGGGCTTCGGAACCGGACTCGGCATGATCGTTCAGGGCGGTGAAATCGATCGCGCTGCCGCGTTTGTCCGCCAGGGTGCGGCGCGCTTCGTCCAGCAGCACGAAACGCATCGCGCGCGCGATCAGCGAGGTGAGGTGCGCGCGGCTTTCCACCGGCAGCTCCGAATGCGCCAGACGCAGCCAGGTTTCGCTGATCAGCGAGGTCGGCGACAGGCGGGGCCCGCCCTGCTGGCGAATCTGCGAACGCGCGATGCGATGCAAATCCGCGTAGAGCAGGCTGTAGATGCGCTGCCAGGCATCGGCCCGTCCGTCGTGCGCGGCGGCCAACAGCGCGGTGACGCTGTCGCCGCCGTCGGCCGGCGGCAGCGCCGTTGCGGCAGCGTCGGCGCGGTTGGCCGGATGCGCCAAGGGAGAGTGATCGCTTGCGATCATGTGGTGGACTTGCCTCGTTCGTAAAAAAGAGCGGCGGGCGCATTTCGCCGGGACCGCCCATTCCTGTCGTCTCGCCGGACATCGCCCGCGGGCATTCGCCGTTTATAGCGAACCCTGAGCCTGTCGTACTTGTCCCCCATGACCATTTGGCCATCATCACGGTCGTCGATACCGGTGTTTTGTGCGATGGTCCGCGAAAAACCACGGGCAGGATCACACTTCCCCGATAAATATCAGCAGATCGGCCGTCCGATTCTCTCGGCCGGCGATTTTCAAGCCGTTGATCGTGCGCCGGGCGAATGAGGCTGCGTGAGAGGTCCCGTCCGTCGATCGCCGGCATCGAACAAGCGCAGATCCAGTCGCAGGCGAGTCGCGATGAAGCGCAAGCGCATGCGACTGCGCTGATTTTCCAGCCGCGGCTAACGTTCCCTAACACTCGCTCACCGCGGTTTGCTTGTTGCCTCAAGTCATCGCGTCCCGATTCGAAGGCGAACGTGTCCAATACGGCCGCGCGAATCGCAGCGAACGAAGCGATGCGGATCGCGGGCTAGGGCGCATGCCGACGATATTCGCTCAGCAAAAACAGCGACATACGAACCGGCAGGTTTCGGAAAGGCGACCGGACGAAGCGAAGGGCACCGTGATCGCGACGGATCAATGACGATCCGCGCGACTCCCGCGGTTCGTCGAACCATCGCGCAATGCGACAGCGACGACGCGGGACATTTCGGCAAGCCCTACACCCGAGGCTCTTCCATGGACGACTCCACCACACCCGATCAGATCGCAGGACCCGAGTTCTACGCCGTATCCGTCCTGAGCAGCGCAAGCCTGCAGGACGAGGAACCCATCGCCGCGACCGACCACCGGGTCGGATTGTTGGACCGCGGCCAGGTCGTGTTGGACGGCGCGGTGCTGCGCCGGTTGCGTCAGGATCGGTTGCTGAGCCAGCAGGATCTGGCCGACGAATGCTGGCGGCGCAATATCCGCGTTTCCATCGCCACGATAAAACGGGCCGAATCCGGCCGCGCCGTGCGTTTTCGCATCGCTCACGCATTGGCGCGCTGCTTCGAAGTCCCGGTCATGCAGATCGTTCGCTGCGAGACGACTCCTGTGGCCACGGCGATCAACGGCTAGGCCTGCGAAAAGCGCCCGAACTGATACGCGACTGCGCCGGCAATGACGCTGTTTATCCGACGGGCGAGGCGAATACTGCGATGGCGATGCGGACCTGCAGCAACGGCATCCGCTCGCAGCATCGCGCAATCGGAATCTCCTGTCGGACCGGTAACCGTGTTCCTTCTGAGCCGATCGCATCGTTCATCCGCGCAACATCATCCACTTCGGAAAAGGATTCCCCAATGGCTACGCCCATTAAAGTCACCGCCTGCGACAACGAGCTCTACATCATCGCCTCGACGCCGGCCGGTTCGTCCGAAATCTGCCACATCAGCTCCGGCAACAACGATCCGGTCAGCTACGCCGTCAATCTGGGTTCGGTGCTGGCGCCGGGCAAGTACAGCCTGACCCTGGTCGGCATCAACTGGGGCGGCCCGGCCGCGTTCAACGTCATGGTCGGCACGACGCCGCTCACCTTCAGCAATCCGAACGCGCCGATCGGCGTGGTCTGGAACCAGACGGTGGCCGTCACCGTCTAAACGACGGTACGTCAACCTGTGATTCAACGCAGCCGGCCACGCACGTGGGCCGGCTGCGTCGCGTTGCGCGTGTGAAACGTCGCGGCCGCGATTATTTCGGTTGCGAGTCGCGCGATGCTTCGCTGCGCAATGCGATCTGCCGTGCTTCCAGGTGGCGGATCTTGTCCCGCGCCTCATTGATGGCGGCCGGCGGCGCACCGGCCGCGATCGCCTGGGCGAGCAGGGCTTTCCACTTGGGCAGCTCCTGCTCGGCGGCCATCAGGTAATCCTCGCGAAGCCGTCGCTGGCCGCGCAGTTCGTACTCGCGGTAGCGGGCCGGATCGCTGAGATCCCACGCGGTGGCGCCGGGCGCCTGCGATTCCGGCGTGGGTCGCTCGATCGGTGGCGCGCGATCGTCGCCGTGCTCGCGCGCCGCGGCCATCGTCTGCCAAGCCGGTTGCGGCTGCGGCGGGATCGGCGCTGCGGAGGGTTGGGCGAAGTCCGATAGCGAGGCGGATGCAATCTGCGCGCTTGCGTGCGCCGACGGATCGATCGTTGCGGACGGTTCCTGCGAGGGCTCGCCTGCGACGGGCGCGTTCGGCCTGATCAGCCACCACGCCGCGCCGGCGATCAGCAGTGCCGCACCGGCCAGAGGCCATTTCACGGCCCGCCGTCCAACATCTTCGGCGCGGCGCGCAGGCCCAGCGCATCCAGGTTGATATCGACACGCGCTTCAGACAAAAGCCGCGCGCTCAGACCGGCGAAGTTCGACGCGGCGCGCTGCCGCGCAATGGCCTCGCTGGCCGCGAACCGCACGGTTTCGCTGTCGGCCGGATGCAGGCCGGTCACGCGCCGGTCCACCTTGACGATGACCCAACCCGGCGCGGCCGTTCCGGCTTCCGGCTCGCGGATCGGCGGCGACGCGGCGCCGGGCGGTTGCATGAAGGCGAGCTGCGCGATCCACGAACGGCGGGTGGCATCGCTGTCGATCCATTTCGCGATGCCGTCGCCGGCGCCGCGTTGCCGCGCCAACTCCTCGAAGCGCGCGCCTTGCGCGAGCTTGACGGCGACGGCGCGCGCCTGGGCCTCATCGGCGAAACGCACCGTCCGCGCCAGCACCTTTTCGGTACGCGTGAACTCGGCCTTGTGCGTGTTGTAGTAGCCGGCAATAGCCGATGGCTCGACGCCGCGCTGCAGGCGCTCGACTTCGGGACTGCTGTAATGCGGGTCTTCGCCGCTGCCCAGCAGACGCGCCAGGGCATTGCGGCGATTGCGATCGGCCACCAGTTGCCGCAGCTGCTCCACGCCATCGTCGCCGAGGCCGCTGTTCTGCCGGGCCCAGCCCAGCACAAACCGGTCGCGCGCCAACTGCCGGGCCTGCTCCATCGCGAATCCGACATCGAACCGATACAAGGCATTGCGCCCTTGCACGTCCTGCCGTTCCCAGATGTCGTGCAGGGTGACGCGATACGACTGCGTACCCACGCGGCCGTCGATCAAGGGCACCTCGCGCAACTTCGCTTCGCGCGCGGCGGGCAGGCGATCGTCCAGGCGCAGCTTGCCGCCGGTGTCGAGCAGGGCGACCAAGCGTTCGCGCGTAAGCGGATGGCGTTTGACGATGAAGCTGTCGGCCGCCCCCATCGCCTTCGTCAGGGGCTCGCGAAACGCCGCCTGCAAGGTCGTCACCAGCGAAGCCTCGACGGTAGCCTGCGGAGAAAATCGTACACGCTCGCCGGCGAACAACTTCGCATCGTCGTACTGGCGCCGTGCATAGGCGCCGAGCACGCGATCCTGCGCCGCGGCCGCCGCCACCTGCGCCGGCGTGACCTCGGGTTTTTGCTCGCGCACCACGCGCAGCAGCGCGTCCAGCGCGGGCCTGGACAAGGTCCAGTCGTTGACCCGCAGCGCGACGCGCGGTTGCGTCAGCGTGCCATCCACCGGCACGCCGGGGGCCGCGAACGCCGGCGCGGCGAAGAACGCCGCGCCGGCAACTGCTGTGATGAGCGCATTCGCCCAAGACGACTTCACGGCGACAGACGCTCCGCGGCGCGGTCGAGCACGCGTACCACCATCGCGATGGCGTGCGGAACCGTCTTGCGCGACACCTCGAGGCGATCGGCGTAGGCGGTGGAGGACAGCACCACCGCGCCGTTCTGGTAGGTGTACGCGCCGAGCTGATACATCAGCGGACGCACATCGGTGGCGGTGGCCGGGAGCGCGGATATATCGTTCAGCGCCAGCTTCACCAGCGCCGGATCGTTGAGCTTCTCGGTGTAGTAGTAGTTCTCCACCCAGCCTTCGTAATCGGAGTGGTTGTTGCCCGAGGTCGACCACGTATGCTGCGGCACGCTGACGTCGGTGGTGTGCAGCACGAAGCCCAGCGACTGCGCGGTGGGGCTGGCGAGGAACTGCGTGAACCAGTATTGGCCGAGGTTGGAAATCGGCTGGAACGGCATCTTCTGGAAGTCGGCGTACATCGACGCGCTGGAGGTGCTGCCGATGCGGTACTTGCTCTCGGTCACGCCGTAGGTGTTGTAGCGGCTGGTTTCGCCGAACCAACCCTTCATGCCGCCGCTGCCGTCGTCCAGATGGTCGTTCCACAGCCAGTCGGCGGCCAGGTTGTCGATGTCGCCCTTCATCACGCTGCGGTCGTAGTTGTAGCCGCCGTAGGTGTTGCCGTGCACGTCGCGGCTGTTGGCGTGATCCTGGAAATGCCAGTACGAGGTGTAGTTGACCAGCGACGCGGTGGTGCCCCACAGCGGCGCCTTCACGCAGTCGCCGGTGAGCGCGCCGCAGATGTAGGTGTCGGAGAAATCGTCGACGTCGTAGGCGCCCTGGCCGATCGCGGTGGCGAAGCTGTCGATGGTGTAGCCCGCCGCCTGCACGCCGGCCAGCAGCCGGTTGTAGTTGGTGATGCTCGGATTGGCCTTCATGAAGGCCACGGCGTCGAGGACGATACGGCGGTGGACTTCCTGCTTGTGCGCCTGCGCGGCGGTGCTGGCGAGCAACAAGCCGGCGCAGCCGACCGCTGCAATGTGACGAAGAGCACGGGAAAACACGGGCATGGCCATAATCTCCGGACAGAAAATTTCCGGAATGATGATCAGTGCATGTGACGGACCCGCGTCAGACTCCGCAGCCCGGGCTGCGGCGCGACTCAGGGCAGCACTTCGAATTCGCTTTTCTGGCGGATGTCCTCCGAGCCCGAGCCGATCATCACCCGGAACGTTCCGGGCTCGACCACGCGATGCATCCGGCGATCCCACAGCGCCAGATCGTCGGGCTTCAGCGTGAAACGCACGGTGCGGGTTTCGCCCGGGCGCAGATGGATTCGTTCGAAGCCGCGCAGGTTCTTTTCGTAAGTGGTGACCGAGCTGACCAGGTCGCGCGTGTACAGCTGCACCACTTCGTCGCCGGCGCACTGTCCGCTGTTGCGCACATCGACGCTGACCGACACCTCGCCGCCCATGGCGACGCGCGTCGGATCGGTACGCAGATTGCTGTAGTCGAACGTGGTGTAGCTCAGACCATGGCCGAAGCTGTACAGCGCGCCGTTGACGCGCGACTTCTCGCCTTCCCACTGCGCATTGGGTTTGCTCGGAAAATTGAACGGTATCTGCCCGGCGGTTTTCGGGAAGGTGACCGTCAACTTGCCGCCGGGGTTGTAGTCGCCGAACAGCACGTCGGCGATCGCGCTGCCGCCGTGGTCGCCGGGAAACCAGGCTTCGACGATGGCGGGCACGTGCTTGTCGGCCCAGTTGATCGACAGCGGCCGTCCGTTGATCAACACCAGCACGACCGGGGTTCCGGTCGCCTGCACGGCTTGCAGCAGTTCGTTCTGGCGGCCGGGCAGGTCCAGGCTGGTGCGCGACAGACTTTCGCCGACGGTGCGGTCCGAGTCGCCGAGCACGACGATGGCGACGTCCGCGCCCTTGGCCGCCTGCACTGCGTTAGCGATGCCGGCGTTTTCTTCCGTGGTCAGCGGTTCGGGCAGGATCTCGATCTGCGGCCAGTTGGCGCCGCTGGCCTCGACGCCCTTGGCGTAGCGCACCGTGGCGCCGCCGCCGAGCTTGTCGCGGATGCCCTGCAGTACCGTCACCGTGGCGCCGCCGGAGGGGCCGTAGTGGCGGTGCGCATAGCGATCGTCGTCGGCGTTCGGCCCGATCACCGCGACCGTGCGCAGCGCCTTGCGCAGCGGCAATGCGCCGCCCTCGTTCTTCAGCAGCACGATGCTTTCACGCGCGGCCTGCAACGCGACTTGCCGGTGCTGCGCCGAGTTCACCAGCCGCGCGGTGGCCTGCGCATCCTCGATGTACGGCCGATCGAACAGACCGATGCGGAACTTGACCCGCAGGATGTCGCGCACGCGCGCATCGATGGTCGCCATGGGCAATCCGCCGTCGCGCACCAGCTCGCGCAGCGGCAACAGGAAGTTGTCCGGCCGCGTGAAGTTGGTGCGCACGTTCAATCCCGCCTCGACCGCCTGCCGAACCGCGTCCTTGGGATCGGCGGCGACCGCGTGCTTGGTATGCAGGTACTCGACCGACTCGCTGTCGGAAACGACATAGCCCTTGAAGCCGAAATCCCCGCGCAGGCGCTCGGTCAGCCAGTAATGGCTGCCGGTGACGGGAATGCCGTCGTAGTCGTTGTACGAACTCATCACGCCCAGCAGGCCGGCTTCGCGAATGGCGGCGGCGAACGGCGGCAGGAAAATGTTCTCGACCTCGCGCGGGCTGGTCTGCGGATCGGTGCGCGCTTCGCCCTCGCGCGCGCCCTTGTTGTTGCTGTAGACGGCGAAATGCTTGGCGGTCGCGGCGACCGTCATGTCCTGCTGCAGGCCCTTGACCATCTCCACGCCCAGGCGCGAGACCAGATACGGGTCTTCGCCGTAGACCTCCTCCATGCGTCCCCAGCGCTGATCGCGGGCGACATCGAGGATCGGCGCGTACACGTTGGTATAGCCCAGCGCGCGCGCTTCCAATCCGGTGATGCGGCCGATCCGCCGCACCAGCTCGCGGTTCCAGGTATGGCCGATGCCAAGTTGCGAGGGGAAATTCGTTCCGGCGTAGGACTCGACCCCGCGGATGCCTTCGTTGGTGAAGTCGACCGGAATGCCCAGGCGCGTGTCTTCGATGAAGAAGCGCTGCACCTGGTTCATGGCCCATACGTGCTTGCGGATATCGGTGGCGTAGACGCTGGCCGATCCGCTGCCGAAGCCGTTGAGATGTTCGTCGATATTGCCGATGCCGTCCTTCCAGATCGACTGCCGCCACTGCGGTGTCGGCACTTCGTCCTTGAGGATGCGGCCATAGCCGTACAGCGTGGCCATCTGCCCGGTCTTCTCGTCGGCGGTCATCCGCGCCAGCAGGTCTTCCACGCGCGCGTCGATCGGCGCGCTGCGATCTTCGTACACGTCCTTGCGGCCGTTCTTGTCCAGATCGATCCAGCCGTCGCGATAGAGCCCGGCCGTCTCGCCCGCCGACAGCGGCAGGGCGAGCGCGGCCGCCATGCAGGCGGCGATGGCGGCGGGCAATCGATACGGCTGGTCTTTCATGAGCGGGCCTCGGATGTGATGGAACCTAGATTAGCGTTTCGTCCGTAACGCAGGATCGCCGGCCGTTGCGCGTCGCAGCATGGGGCCGTGATATCGCCGGCACTCCGGCATGCAAGCGCGGAACCGATCTTGCCGCAAGAATTCGCGGAGGTTCGGCGGCCCTCGAAAAAAAGGCTTCCGGGTATTTCCCGGAAGCCTCGTTTCGTAGCGTTCGGGCGGCAAACGCCGGTTTCGTCGCGACAATTCACAGCCGGGTGATGCGAATCCAGTTGATGTTCCAGCCGCCTTGCTGCGCGTAGACGCCCAGGTTGTACGTCCCCGCGGCCACGGTGACCGTGTGCGCGACGGTGGTCCAGTTCTGCCAGCCGCCGGTCGCCGGCACCTGCGCCTGGCCCAGCAGGATGCCGCCGGCGTTGAGGTCGAGCGACAGCGCGCCGCCGCTCGGGCTCGCCACCCGATATTCGATCCGATAGCTGCCGCTGGCGGGGAAGGCGATGTTGTTGTACGACATCCAGTCGCCGGTTTCGATCCAGCCGACGTTCGAGCCGCCTTCCGAGCACGCTTCCACCTGCACGCCGTTCTGCGCGCTGAAGTTTTCCGCTTCCAGCGTCAGCGCCCATGGCTGGTTGGCGCGCGCGATCACCAGCGAGGTGGCGCGATCGTTGAAGCCGTCATCGACCAGACAGGCGGTATCGGCGCTCTTGGTGAGGCTGGGACCGGTGAAGTTGTCGTCCTGGTACAAGGTCGCCTGATAACCGGCGGTCACGCGCAGCGACGACAGATCGTCGTTCTGGATGCCGCGCGCCTGCAGCTGCGACAAGGTGTAGCTGCCCTCGGGCAAGGCCACGGCGTAGCCGCCGTAGTTGCAGTGTTGGAAGCCGGTGGCGACGCCGTTGCCGCCGGCACCGGCGCTGTACACGCGCACGTAGTCCACTTCCATCTTCGCCGGCAGACGGCTTTCATCGACATTGAAACCCGGCCAGTTGCCGCCGATGGCGAAGTTCAGCAGCAGGAAGAAATCGCGATGGAATTCTTCCGTGCCGTTGACGCTGTTCTGGATATTGGCCTCGTGGAACTTGTTGCCGTCCACGTACCAGCGGATCGCGTTGGCGTCCCACTCCACGGTGTACAGGTGCCAGTCGGCGACGCTGAGCGCGGTATTGCCGCCGTACTGAGCGTAGTTGCCGTTGTTGTCGCGCCAGTGGATGGTGCCGTAGGTACGATCCTCGTTGTTGACGTGCTCCATGATGTCGATCTCGCCCGAATCGGGCCAGCCGACCTGCGGCAAGTTCGCGCCCAGCATCCAGAATGCCGGCCATGCGCCCATGAACGAGGGCAGCTTCATCCGCGCCTCGATCTTGCCGTACTTGAAGGTGCGGATGCCCTGGGTCTTCATTCGCGCCGAGGTGTAACGGAAGCCGCCGAAATCCTCGCGGCGGGCGGTGATGACCAGGGCGTTGTTCTCGATGCCGGCGTTCTCGCGGCGGTAGTACTCCAGCTCGTTATTGCCCCAACCGCCGCTGCCGTTGCCGGTTTCGAACACCCAGTCGGGCTTGATCGATCCGTCGAATTCGTCGCTCCATACCAGTTGCCAGTTCTGCGCCCAGGCGCCGCCGGCGAAGCTGCAGGCGACCAGGAAAATCAGGCTCTTTATCAGTCGTTTCATGAGGTGGTGTCCTCGTGGGAGTCGGGAACGTCGCATCGCATCGCGATGGGCGCGGCCCTCTCGGGCGGGCCGCGACGGCGTGCGGATCTCGCCGCCGCGCGGCGACGGCGGCCCTGCGTGCGGTCGCGGATAGATTCGATCCTATGCGGCCGCATGGCGCTGCGCAGGGCGTCGCAACACCTCGCACGGTTGCGGGCCGATGCGTGACGCATGCACGTTTGATGGGGCGGGGCGGTGGATTCGCCGCTTCGGTCGGTTTCGGCGGGCGCCGCGCGGCCGGATTCGAACTGCGATGACCGGCACTTCGCAGGCCCTGGCCCGTGCCGTTGGCGCCGCGATAATTCCCTCACGCATGCCGGCAAGGCTTCGAAGCCGCCGGCCCGCGCGGCCACGCGGCGATGTCTGCGCGGTCAGAACCTGCAGTCAACCCGACCAAGGAGAAGGATCGTGAGAAGACTCAACCGCAAACTGTGCGGCGCCGTTGCCGCCTTGACCCTCGGACTGGGCGCGGCCACCAGCGCATTCGCGTGGCCGCCGCCGGGACATCCCTATGTCCAGATGGTCTATTACTACCGCGACGGCGCCGTCGTCGGCATGCGCTTCGTCAGCTACGGCTGCGAGTATCCGCAACCGCCGGGCTGGGGCGAAGAAACCGACGAGGCGCGCGGCGGCATACGGCTGGATTGCTATGGGCCGGCGCCGGTGGAAAGCGGGCCCGGCGCAGTGCGCTGAATAGGCTCGCCTATGGCTGTTGGCGGCGCTTAAACACCTGGTCACAGGAGTGCCAGTTGAACCCCTCTCCCGCTTGCCATTCGAGGTAATTTCCTTCGGAGCGCGGGAGAGGGGCGGAGGGCACTTGGGTCGATGATGTAGCGGCGCCGCGGCTCGCTCGCGGCGATGCCATCAATTCAACCTGCGCCTTCGCCTATCGCGGTCTGCGAATCCGCGCCGGCCGCTTCCTCGCGCAGCCAACGGCAGAAAGCCTCGACGGCCGGATTGCCGTCGCCGCCATCGAGCGGACGCACGATCCAGAACGCATACGCATTAGCCAGGACGCGATCGAACGGCGCGATCAGGCGCCCACGCTGCAAATCCTCCGCGACCAGCGGACCCACGCCGAGGGCGACGCCGTGTCCGGCGATCGCCGCTTCCTGGGCCAGATAGATGCTGGAGAAGACCGGGCCGCGCGTCGCGTCCATGCGCGTAACGCCCGCCTGTTCCAGCCATGCGGCCCAATCCGGCACGCCGGCGCGGCCGATGGCGCTTTCGTCGTGCAGCAAGGTGTGGCGCAGCAGATCGTCGGGCCGCATCAGCGGCGGGCGGCCGTCGTCCGGCCGCGACGGCGCGCAGACCGGGAACACCGGCGCGTCCAGCAAATGTTCGGTGCGCACGCCGTTGTAAGCGCCGGGCCCGTAGCGCAGGGCGATATCGATGCCGTCGCGGACGAAATCGGCTTGTTCGTTGCCGGTTTCGATGCGCACCTTGACCTCGGGATGATCGCGATGGAACCGGTGCAGCCGCGGCGCGAGCCATTTCGCCGCGAACGATTCCATCGTGCTCACGCGCAGGTCGGCGTGGGCGGGCGCGGTGGCCCGGTCCAGGGCCAGATTGATCAGCCCGAACAACTGCGTCAGCGACGCGGCCAGCGCCTCGCCCTGCGCGGTCAGTTCGACCGCGCGATGGCCGCGATGGAACAGCTTCACGCCCAGGTGCGCCTCCAGCCGCTTCACCTGATGGCTGACCGCGGCCGGGGTGACGAACAGCTGCGCGGCCGCGGCCTGGAAACTCAGGCACCGCGCCGCGGCTTCGAAGGCGCGCAGGGCGTTGAGCGGGACAGGGTGCAAGGACTTCACGATCGCATCGAACCTGCGGGTGCCGGAGCCGGCATCCTATCAAGTTAGTTTTCCTAACGCGGCGCGGAAAATATCTCGTTTGTCAGCGCCGCCGGCGCTGGAAATGATGGGGCCACCGAAACGGCGGACGCGCATCATGAGATTGGAAGAACTGGCCGGCGACGTGCTGATGTTCGTCGGCGACGACCACGAGTCGGTGGCCACCGCGATCCTCGACGGCGAGCAGGCGCTGCTGATCGACTCGCTGGGAAGCCAGGACGATGCGCGCTGGCTGCGCCGGGTGCTGTGCGAGGACCTGCGCAAGACGGTGCGGGTGATCGTGGCGACTCATTTCATGAGCGATCACATGGCCGGACTTTCGCTGTTCCCGGACGCGCTGACCATCGCCCATCGCCATCATCGCCATACTTTTCTTTCGCAGAACCGGCGGGTCGATGCGTTCTATCGCGAACCCCGGGTGGTTTTCGACAGCGCGATGAGCCTGCGCTGGGGCCGGCATGAGCTGAGTCTGATCCACAACCCCGGCAAGACCATGGACCACATCAGCGTGGACGTGCCCGGCGCCGATCTGGTCTGCGTCGGCGACAACATCGTCGGCAATATCGTCTATCTGTCCAAGGCCGATCCCGAGCTGATCCGCGCCGCGATCGGCCGTATTCGCCAGTTCGGCCGCGGCACCATCGTCGGCGGGCATATGGGTAAGTTTCCGGCGGCCGTGCTCGACAACGCGGTGCATTATCTGGACCGGCTGCAGCACCATGTCATGCAACTGCGGCTCGATGTCGCCGCGGACGAAGCCGATGCCCGCATCGCCTCGATTCCCATCGAAGCCTGTCTGGCGCCGTCGGTAGAAGCCAGCGCGTTCGAGCGTGAATGGCATCGACGCAATCTGGACGTCGTCATCGCCCAATCGGTGTTCGCCTTCGACGCCGCGCTCGCGGCGCGGGCGGTGCGGGCATGAACCGCGAAGACACGATGTCCGGCCGCGGCATCGGGCGCCGGCAATTCCTGTGCGGCTGCGCCAGCCTCGCGGCGGCGAGCTTGCTGCCCGGCGATGTGTTCGCCGCCGGCAATGGCGATGAACTGAAAATCCAGCGGCTGGCCTGGGCCGGCATCCGCCTGCAATTGCCGCAGGCGACTTTGTTCATCGATCCGTTGATCAATCCCGACGCCTGGGGCGCCGCGCTCAAGGACCGCTTGATTCCGGTCGGCGATGCGGTGGGCGATACCTATGTCGCGATCACCCACGCGCATCCGGATCATTTCGATCCGATGGCCGCGGCGCAGGCGCTGAGCAAGGGCGGGGCGCTGGTGTATCCGGCGGGAATCCAGCCGCAGCCCATGCCCGAAAAAGCCCGGGCGCGGCCGAGCGCGTTGTGGGAGCCGCAACTGCTCGGCGACTTCACCGCCACCGCCGTTCCGGCGTCGGACGGTTACGGCGATCCGCAGGTGTCGTGGGTGGTGTCGGCCGGCGGCCGCCGCATCTTTCATGGCGGCGACACGCTCTGGCACGGGCACTGGTGGCGGATCGCGCGCCAGTTCGGCCCGTTCGACGCGGCATTTCTGCCGGTCAACGGCGCGCGTTTCGGCTGGCGCAAGCCGGTCAGCGGCCTGCCGGGCGTGCTGACGCCGGAGCAGGCGGTGGCGGCCGCGACCATCCTGGGCGCGCGCCGTCTGATTCCCATTCACTACGGCATAACGGGCATGGACGAGGAGTATCGGGAGGTGGCCGATCCGATCGGCTCGTTGCGCAAGGCCGCACGCGCGAAATCGGCTGCGGCGATCGCGATACAGCCGATGGCGCCGGGAGAATGGTTGGACTGGGGTGTCTGAAGCGCGTCAGTGAGGCGAAGACGCGCTCAAGCCACCGCGTCCTGCCAGACGACAGTCTCGGCGCGATCCTCCATGCCGTCGGCCACCCACGCGGCATAGCGCTGCTCGACCACGTCGCGGCGCACCTTCATCGCCGGGGTCATGATGCCGTTGTCGATGCTCCACGCCTCGCCGACGATGCACAGGCGCGCGATCTTTTCGTGATTCTCCAACTCCGCGTTGACCCGTTCCATCTCCGCGCGCAGCTCGCTTTCCAGTTGCGCGCGCGGTTTGCCGCGCGCCTGCGCCGCCAGCGTCAGCAGCATCACCGGCTGGGTCAGGCCGGCGCCGACCAGGCACAGCTGATCGATGTCGGTGTTGCGCGCCAGCGCGCCTTCGATCGGCGCCGGCGCCACATACTTGCCTTTCTGGGTCTTGAAGATGTCCTTGAGCCGGCCGGTGATGTAGAGATAGCCGTCTTCGTCCACGCGGCCCTTGTCGCCAGTCTTGAGCCAACCGTCGTCGGTGAAGCAGGCAAGCGTCAGCGCCGGTTCTTCGTAGTAGCCGATCATGATGCCGGGATGGCGCAACTGGATTTCGCCTTCGCCCGACAGCCGGAACCCCGAGTCGGGCATCGGTCGCCCGACCGAGCCGAAGCGTTCTTCGCCGGCGATATTGAGCGAGCAATAGGCGCCCGATTCGGTCGGGCCGTAGCCTTCCTGGATCGTCACCCCGAGTTTGTCCCGGAACCACGCCAGCGTGGACGGCGCGATCGGCGCGGCGCCGCTCAGGCAGAAGCGCGCGCGATCCAGGCCGATCGCGCGTCGCAGCTTGCGCCGCAGCAGGCGATTGAGCAGCGGCACGGACAGCAGCAGATCCAGCCTGCGCTGCGGCAGCTTCTGCAGGATGCCGGCCTGCAACCGCGTCCAGACCAGAGGAACGCCCATAAAGCGGGTCGGCGCCACTTGCGGCAATTGTTCGGCGAGTTTGTCGAACGATTCCAGGAAATGCACCTGCGCGCCCCACAGCAGGCTGGCCATTTCCACCGCCATGCGTTCGAGGAAATGCGCCAGCGGCAGGTACGAGAACAGGCGTTCGTCCTCGCCCGGCAGTGGCGTGACTTTGTCGAAGGCGCTGCGCAAGTAACGCAGATTGCGGCCGGACAGCAGCACGCCCTTGGGATCGCCGGTGGTGCCGGAGGTGTAGATCAGCAGCAGCGGCCGTTCCGCCGCGGGTGGGTGGTACTGCTGCAGCGGTTGCGCGCCGGCGCCGAATTCGTCCCAGTCGCGCTCGCCGTGCGGCGCGCTGTCGTAGGGCAAGCGGATGGTGAGGATGCCCGCCGGCACGGCGGCGACGAAATCCTCGCCGTCGCTCATCGGCCCAAGAAACAGCGCCTTGGCCTGCGAGTGTTCGAGCACGTAGCGGGTGATCTTCGCGGACTGCTTCGGATACAGGCCGACCGGCAGATAGCCGGCCATCTGGATCGCCAGATCGGCCAGCACCCAATGCGCGGTGTTGAGTCCGCTGATGGCGATGCGGCTGCCCGGTTCCCAGCCCTGCGCGCGCAACGCCGCGGCCATGCGCGCGACTTCGCCGGCCGCTTCGCGCCAGTTCCACACACGCGTGCGGCCTTGGCCGGGTTGAAACAACCACGGATGAGAAGGGCGCAGGCGCGCCCACTGCAACAAGGCTTCGACCGGCAGGGCTTGCGAATCCGGGCGCGCGATCATGGGCTCAGTCCCGGCGATACATCGTGACCACGCAGGCGCCGCCCAGGCCCAGGTTGTGCTGCAGGGCGGTGCGCGCGCCCTCGACCTGGCGTTCGCCGGCGGTGCCGCGCAATTGCCAGGTCAGTTCCGCGCATTGGGCCAGTCCGGTCGCGCCGAGCGGATGGCCCTTGGACAGCAGGCCGCCGGACGGATTGACCACGTAGCTGCCGCCGTAGGTGTTGTCGCCGTTGTGGATGAACGATTCGGCCGCGCCTTCCGCGCACAGGCCCAGGGCTTCGTAACTCAGCAGCTCGTTGGCGGTGAAGCAGTCGTGCAGTTCGATCACGTCCACGTCCTGCGGGCCGATGCCGCTGCGCTCGTACACCTGGCGCGCGGCTTCGCGGCTGAGGTCGTAGCCGACCATGCGGATCATGCTGCCTGCGTCGAAGCTGGAGGCGTAGTCGGTGGTCATGCTCTGCGCGGCGATGCGCACCGAAGCGGTGATGCCGTGGCGACGCGCGAAATCGGCCGAGCACAACACCGCCGCGGCCGCGCCGCAGGTCGGCGGGCAGCATTGGTAGCGCGTCAGCGGGTCGAAGACGTCCTCGGAGGCGAGGATCTGTTCGACGCTCAAGGGCTGGTTGAACAAGGCATAGGGATTGCGCGCGGCGTGGCGGCGCGCCTTCTCGGCGATCTTGGCGAAGGTGTCCTTGCGAGTGCCGTGGCGCCAGCGGTACTCGCGGCCGGCGCCGCCGAACATCTGCGCGGCCACCGGCGCGGCGTTGACGCCCTGCAGATCGGCCATCACCTGCGCGTGCCGGCCCAGCGGCGTTTCGCGATCGTCGTACTTGGAGCCCAGCGCGCCTTTCTCCATCTTCTCGAAACCCAGCGCGAGCACGCACTCGGCCGCGCCGCTTTCGATCGCCTGCCGAGCCAGCCACAGCGCGGTCGAGCCGGTCGAGCAATTGTTGTTGACGTTGACCACGGGGATGCCGCTGAGCCCGAGTTCGTAGACCGCGCGCTGGCCGCAGGTCGAATCGCCGTAGACATAGCCGACGTAGGCTTGTTCGATGCGTTCGAAGCCGATGCCGGCATCATTCAGCGCGGCGCGGCCGGCGTCGCGCGCCATCTCGTAGTACTCCGGGCTGGCGCCGGGCTTGGCGAAGCGGGTCATGCCGACGCCGATGACGTGAACGTGCTGGCTCATGCCTGGGTGTCCTCGTGGATGGGGGCGGTCGCGGGCGGTGCGGCGGTGCGCGCTTGCGCGGGCGCGGCGGCGAGGCGGTCGAGCGCGTGCGCCAGTCGCAGGTCGCCTTCCACGCGCAGACGGCCGCGCTGGAACAGGTCGGCGGCGTGCGCGCTGCCTGCGAACAGCGCGGCCAGGTCTTGATCGGCGAGCAGGAAGGTCGCCGCCGCCGTATCGATGGCTGCGGATTGAATCAACGGCTTGGCGCCGCGCAGATCCACGCTCCAGTCCGAGCGCGGATCTTCGAGCCGGAACGCCAGCGCTTGCCCGTGCCACTGCGGCGGCGCGTCGTCGCGGGTTTGCCAACGCGCGGCCAGCTCGGCGAACAGCCGCGCGATGTCGGAGGTGCGCGGCGCAGCGGAATCGACGCTTGCCGGTGGCGTCGCATCGGCCGCGCCGGCCGATCGCTCCGCCAGCACCGCCTGCAACAGCGCCGGATCGATCTTCTGCAGGAACATCAGTTTCTGCGAAGCCATGATGTTGCCGGCGATCTTCAACTTGCCGCCGAAATACAGCTTCTGCGCATCGGCGCGGCGGGTGCTCATGGCGACGAAGTCGGCGTCGTCCAGTTCCAGGGTCGCGTCGGCGCTGTCGCCCGCGCCTTCGACGACCGTGCCGTCGCCGGACTTCAGGTCCAGCAGCCATTGCGAATCGGGGTTGCGCAGCTGGAACTGGAAGCGGGTGCGTACCTGATCGCCCAGGCCGGGGTTGTGCGCGATATGCCGGCGGATGGCTTCGAACAGATCGGCGGATGTCGCCACGGCCGGCGTGACGGCCGCTGCAGGCGCGGCGTCGATCGCAGGCGGCGCGGCCGCGTCCCGCGCCAGCACGCGCGCATACGGCTCGGCGCCGATCGCATGCAGCGCGGCCAGTTTCTGCGACGCCATCAGATTGCCGCCGATCTTTAGTTTTCCGCCGAAGTACAACTGCTGCACCTCGCCGATAGGCCGGGTCACCAGCGTTTGCACATGCTCTTCGTCGAGTTCCAGCGTGCAGTCGGCGCGTTCGGCCACCCCGGCCCGGCATTCGCCCGCGCCGTTGCGCAGGTCCAATACCCAATCCGAATCCGGCTTGTGGACCTTGAACTGGAACACGGTCGCGACTTGCCGGACCAAATCTGGATGTTCGCGCAGATAGTCGCCGATGACTTCGAAGGCTTGCGCGGCGCTGAGGTGGGTCGCTGTGGCCGTTGCGGGCTGCGCCTTCTGTGCGGTGTTCGCCACCGGCGCATCGACCGCTTCGCGCAGTTCCATCGCGGCATGGCTCACCACCAACGTGTCGCGCTCCTTGGTCCGGGTTTCGAAGACGAAGCGACGCTCGCCGTCGCGCCAGATCCGCGTGACCAGCGTTTCGCCCGGAAACACGCTGTCGGCGAAACGCACGCGGATGCTTTTGAAGCGGCGGCCGTCGTTGTCGGCGAAGCTGCGCAGCACATGGCGGGCGACGAAACCGTAGGTGCACAGCCCGTGCAGGATCGGCCGGTCGAAGCCGAAGGCGCGCGCGAACGCGGGATCGGCGTGCATCGGATTCCAGTCGCCGGACAAGCGGTAGAGCAGGGCCTGATTGGGATCGGTGCGTTCTTCGATCACCGCATCGGGTTCGCGATCGGGCGCGGCGTTGCGTTCCGAGCCCGGCCCGCGCTCGCCGCCCCAGCCGCCGGTGCCGCGCACGAACAGACTGATCTCGTTGTAGGCGAGCTTTTCGCCGCTTTCGTCGAAACTGTCGCAGCCGATCACCACCACCGCATGCGGGTTCTTGTCGTAGGCGGTCTTGAAGGCGTAGCGATGGGTCAGGCGCGCCTTCGGCGGCAGCGGCCGCAGCAGTTCGGTGTATTGCTCGCCGTGCAGGATGCGGTCCAGGCCGTAGTTCAGGCCTCTCAAACCGCGGCCGTCGCGGGTGAGGTTGAGGAAGGTGTTGAGCGCCGGCATCACCGCGTAGGTGGGCACGGCCTGGAATTGATCGCCCAGTTCGTAGACGTAACGCAACTCCTGCGGGTCCAGCGCGTCGCGCGCGGCGCCCACGCCGAGCGCGTACAAGGCCAGATCGCGTTCGTCGTAGCTGGATTCGGCCTCGATGCTGTCCTGCGAGGCCGCATCGAGGTCGATGAATTCGTTGCCGCCCAGACGCGGCTTGGCCGCGCCTTCGAGAATCGGCGCGACCGATTCGGTGGTCGTGGTCGGATAGCTGGACGCGCTGAAGTCGGCGATCTCATCCCAACGCGAGCGCACTTGTTCCGGGCCGAACCCGGCCTGGGGAAAGAACACGCCGCCGCTGCGCTGCCAGCGCAACTTGCCGATGTAACCGGCGCCGACTTCGAACAAGCCCTTGGTCTGTTCGCATTGCTCGTGACACAGCCACGCGACCAGCGCGGTGACCGATTCGGGCTTGAGCAGGTCCAGCACCTCCTGCGGCAACACTGTGGACAGCAGGCGTGAGGCCGCGACCGGCGCGATCACGTTGACATGGATGTTGCGCGCTCGGCCTTCCTCGGCCAGGGTCTGGGCCAGCCCGACCAGGGCGAGCTTGGCCGCGCTGTAATTGGCCTGGCCGAAGTTGCCGTACAGGCCGGCGGCCGAAGTGGTCATGACGATGCGGCCGTACTGCTTGTCGCGCAGGATCGGCCACGCCGCCTGGGTCACCCGCATCGAGCCGAGCAGGTGCACCCGGTAGATCAGGTCCCAGTCCTGCTCGCTCATCTTCTGGAAGCTGACATCGCGCAGGATGCCGGCGTTGTTGATCAGGATATCGACGGTGCCGAAAGCGTCTACAGCCGCCTGCACGATCGCCGCGCCGTCCTCGACCGAGTCGTAATTGGCCGCGGCCTCGCCGCCGGCCGCGCGTATCTGCGCCACCACCGCATCGGCGGCGTTGGTGCCGGCGCCGCCGCCGTGCGCGCCGCCGCCCAGGTCGTTGACCAGCACGCGCGCGCCGCGTGCGGCCAGCGCCAGCGCGTGCGAACGGCCGAGCCCGGCGCCGGCGCCGGTGACGACAGCGACCTTGCCGTCGAATCGAAGTGTTTCGGTCATTGCGAGGTTCTCCGCGATCGGCCGTCGCTCACAGCGAGCGGGCGATGATTTCTTTCATGATTTCGTTGGTGCCGCCGTAGATGCGCTGGGCGCGGGCATCGACGTAGGCGCGCGCGATCGGGTACTCCAGCATGTAGCCATACCCGCCGTGCAGCTGCACGCATTCGTCCACGACCTTGCACAGAAGATCCGAGCACAAGTATTTCGCCGCCGCCGCCGCGTCGATGGGCAATTCGTCGCGCAACACCAACTCGGTGCAGCGATCGACGAACACCCGCGCCATCGCGATTTCCGACTTCATCTCGGCCAGCTTGAAACGGGTGTTCTGGAACGCCGCGACCGGGCGGCCGAAGGCCTGGCGTTGCTGCACGTACTCGCGGGTCAGCGCGAACGCGGTCTCGGCGCCGGTGATCGAGGTGATGGCGATGATCAGCCGTTCCCAGGCCAGTTCCTGCATCAGCATCATGAAACCCTGGTTCACGCCGGCCTCGCCGCCTAGCACGTTGCGCTTGGGCACGCGCACCTGGTCGAAATGCAGCGGCGCGGTGTCCTGGGCCTTGAGGCCGACTTTCTTCAGCGCCTTGCCCTTGACGAAGCCGGGCCGGTCGGCTTCGACCAGGATCAGGCTGATGGCCTTGGCGCCGCGTTCCAGTTGATCGTCCATGCGCACCGCGACGATGGCCAGATCGCATTGCAGGCCGTTGCTGATGAACATCTTCGCGCCGTCGATGACATAGTCGTCGCCGTCCTCGCGCGCCACGGTGCGGATGCTCTGCAGGTCCGAACCGGTGCCGGGCTCGGTCATGGCGATGGCGCCGACGGTTTCGCCGCTGGCCATGCGCGGCAGCCAGGTACGTTTTTGCTCTTCGCTGCCGTAGTGCAGCAGATAGTTGGCGACGATGTCGGAATGCACGACGAAGCCCACGCCGCTGGCGCCGGCGGCGAGTTGTTCCTCCATCATCACCACGCTGTGCAGGCGGTCGCCGCCGGCGCCGCCGTATTCGGCCGGAATCGCGCAGCACAGCAGGCCCAGTTCGCCGGCGCGGTTCCACAGTTTGCGGTCGATCTGTCCGGCGTCTTCCCAGGCATCGTGGAACGGGACCACGTCTTCGGCGAAAAAACGCCTGGCGCTGCTGCGGAATGCGTCGTGGCCGGCGTCGAACAAGGTTCTTGCGAGCATGCGTTACTCGGCGATGGTGGAAGGCGGTGGATGGATACGATCTTGCGTGGCGGCGGGAATTGCGGTGAGTCGGCGGCGCGCCAGATCGCTTAGCTTTTCAGGACAAGGTGGGCGGATGGCTGCGCTTACTCGCTCATCGCTTCTCTCCATTGGTTTTTCGGCGCGATGCTTTTAAATATCGCCTCGTTGTCCGCGCCAAGCTCCGGCGTCTCGCCGCTGCGGGTGCGAGCGTTCTCGTAGCGGATCGGGCAGGCGAAGGCGGGCTTGCCGCGATAGTCTTCGACCATGCCGCGCGCCAGCACCTGTTCGTCGCGCAGGCTCTCGCTCAAGGTCAGCACCGGCGAGACGCAGCAATCGACCGCGTTCAAGCGTTGCAGCCAGTAGTCGCGATCGCGCAAACGGAACAGCAGCGCCAGGCCGACATGCAAGGGCGCCAGCCGGCGCTTGAGCCGATGCGGGTCGAGCGGTGCGCGCGGCGCTTCGCCCGGCGCCGCGGCGGCGCCGTCCAGGCGTACCGAGCGGGCTTCGCGATCGACGCGGTCGAAGGCCCAGCGCAGCGTTTTCGGCGCGCAATCGCGCAAGGCCGACAGCAGGATGCGGAAGAACTTCGGTTCCAGCGCCGCCACCGCCAGATGGCGGCCGTCGCGGCAGCGGTAGATGCGGTAGTTGGGCAGCCCGCCGGTCAGCATGCCGTCGCCGCGCGCTTCGCTTTCGCCGCGATCGCGCAGGCTCGACAGCGCGATCTGTTGCAGCGCCAAGGTACCGTCGAGCATCGCCACATCGACCATGCAGCCTTGCCCGGACTGGCGCGCGCCCAGCAGCGCGGCGAGCACGCCGGTGGCCGCGGTCAGCGAGCCGCCGGCGATGTCGGCGATCTGCACGTTGGCCAGGCCCGGCGGCGCGCCGGCACGGCCGAGTTGATCGAGCACGCCGGCGTAAGCGCAGTAGTTCATGTCGTGGCCGGCGCGGTCGCGATAGGGGCCGGTCTGGCCGTAACCGGTGATCGCGGCATAGACCAGACGCGGATTGATCCGCTTCAAGTCCGCGTAGCCGCAGCCGAGCTTGTCCATCACCCCGGGGCGAAACGATTCGATCACCGCGTCGCTGCCTTCGACCAGCCGGTGAAACGCGGCCATGTCGTCGGCGCGCGACAGGTCCAGGCTGACCGAGCGCTTGCCGCGATTGACCAGCGCGAACAGTTCCGGGCTGAGCCGGCGCGCGTAGTCGCCGCCGTCGGGATGCTCGATCTTGATCACCTCCGCGCCCAGTTGGGCCAGATACAAGGTGCACAGCGGGCCGGGCAGCAGGCGGCTCAGGTCGAGCACGCGCACGCCGGCCAGCAGGGGATTGCTCATGGATCTCTCCGCGGCCCGCGGGCTGGGACGGTTGCGGGCCAACGGATTCAGTTTCGCCGCGAGCCGGGCGTTGCAATCAGTACCGAGCATGTCAACATGATTAGCATTAAGGGCCACGAGGGACCGATGCGCGCCACCACGCCCCTGTCAGCACGCGGTTCCGCCGAACGCCGCCGTCCGCGCGCGCCATTGCGCAATTCGCTGCCGGCCGCGTATCTGCGCAAGATGCTGGAACTGGCGGCCGAGCGCGGCGTGGACCCGGCCGAGCTGCTGGTCGGCAGCCGGTTGACGCTGGAGTTGCTCGACAACCCCAACCTGCGGGTGATGGCGCGCGACGCGGCCTATGTCATGCGCCGCACGGTCGAACTCAGCGGCGACGCCGGCCTGGGCATGGAGTTCGGCCTGCGCACGATTCCCAACGCGCACGGCTACCTGGGTTACGCGGCGATGAGTTGCCGGACCCTGCGCGATTCGCTGAGCCTGGTGATGAGCTACGTGCACCTGCGCCAGCGCGACGTCAGTCTGCATCTGCTGGAGCAGGGCGACATCGCGATCCTGGAAGCGCGCGATACGCACGATCTGGGGCCGTGGCGGCATCTGATCCACGAATCGATCCTGATCGGCCTGTCGCGCATGAGCGGCTTCATGCTCGGCGAGGCGCAGCCGGAGTTCGAACTGTGGTTCGACTGGCCCGAGCCGGAGTATTACCAGCGTTTCCGCGGCCGTATTCCGCAGGTGCGTTATTCGATGCCGGCGGTGCAACTGCGATTGCCCAGCGCCTATCTGGAGCGGCGTCTGGTCACCGCCGATCAAGTCGCCGTGCGCGAGGCCACCGAACAGATCCAGCGCGAAGCGGCGACGGCGAATCTGTCCGAGGTGACCTTGCTGGAACGCGTGCGCGGCGAACTGGCGCGCGCCGGCAACGGTTATCCCAGCCTGGAACAGGTGGCCTCGCATTTGTTCATGTCCGGCCGCACCCTCAAGCGCAAGCTCGGCGAGCATGGCGTGGGCTTCCAGGAACTGCTCGACGATGCGCGCCAGCGCGACGCGATGCGGATGCTGGCCGACCCGGACATCGACATCCAGCGCATCGCCGCGGCGCTGGGCTATCAGGATCCGCCGTCGTTCACCCGCGCGTTCCGGCGCTGGACCGGCACCACGCCGAGTCAGGCGCGCGAAGCCTTGCTGCGGCGCGACTGAGCGATGAGGCGCAGCGACAATCAGGACGAAGGCGGCGTGTTGGCCGAGGCGACGCAGGGACGATGAAGACCGGACACAAACTCGCCGCGGCCGTCGCGGTTTTGCCTTTGTCGCTGTTGATGCTGCGCATCACCGGCAGCGCCTGGTGGCTGCTGGGATTGCCTTTCAGCTTTTGCGCCGGCTGGTTGTACGCCAGCGATCTGCATGCCGAACTGGTGCGCGCCACCGACATGAAGGTCTGGTCGTGGCGGCGATTGCTGCTGCAACTGCCGCAATACATCGCCGCCACGGTCCTCGTGCTGGGCGGCGTCGCCGGTCTGGCGTGGCTGCTGTGGACGTTGTGGCAGGGCGGCGACATCGGCCTGAAGCACGGACTGATCCGGCTGGCGGGAGCCGTGATCGCGATACTCGGCGGTGTCGGCATGTTCGTGCAGGGCATCCGCGGCCCGCCGCCGACGGTCAAGGAATGGTTCACGGTCAGTTTCGACGATACGCAGGTGCGCATACGCGCCCGGCCGCCGCGCGAGTCGGCGGTGGATGCGAGCTTCGCCTGGGCCTCGATCGTGCGGGTGATTTTCCAGGATGGCGGCATCGGCGGCAGCGATGTTCTCTTCATCTTTACCGACACCGCCGAGAACGCCTTCGTCGTGCTGACCGAAGGCGAGGGCGGCTCGGAGTTTTTCGGCGCCCTGTGCGGGCGCGGCTACTTTCCGCCGGAAATCTCCGCGCAGGCGATACGATCGAGCGACGGCGGCTGCTACGTCTGGCCGCCGCTGGAAACCACGCGCTGAGCGATCGCTGTTTCAACGGCCGTGGCGCGGTAGGATGCGAACGAACCGTCCTCCCGCACGTCACCGCGTTGGCCCATGCCCGAACAGATCCGCTACCTCGCCACCGCGTTAGCCGGCATCGATGCGATGAGCGCGGTGACGGCGCGCGCTTATCCGCGCCATGTCCATGATCAATACGGTATCGGCGTCGTCGATGCCGGCGGCCACGCCTCCGCCAGCGACCGCCGCCAGGTCGAGGCCGGGCCGGGGCAGTTGATCTTCGTCAACCCCGGCGAGGTCCACGATGGCCGCGCGATCGGCGGACGGCCGCGGGCGTGGCGGATGCTGTATCTCGATCCGCAAATGGTCGATCAGGCCCGGACCCAGATCGCCGACGGCGCGCGGCGGCCGTTGACCTTCGCCGCGGCGGTGTTCGGCGATGAACGCGTGCGGCGCGTGTTCGAATCGGCCTATACGGTGTTGACCGGATCGGCGGCGATGAGCGGATCGGCCGCGGCGATGGCGCGCGAAACCGCCTTGCTGCGTTTGCTTGCGGCCAGCGACGTCAACGCGACTACACCGGCGCGGGTGGCCGCCGGCGCCGCCGCGCCGGTGCGGCGCGCGCGCGAACGCATCGAGGCCGAACCGGCGGCGGAACTGTCGCTGGCCGAGCTGTCCGCCGAGGCCGGCGTCAGCCGCTATCAATTGATTCGCGGCTTCGCGCGCGAGTTCGGCCTGACCCCGCATGCCTACATCGTGCAGCGGCGCATCGCCCTGGCGCGGCGGCTGATCCGGCTCGGCCACTCGGCGGCCGACGCCGCGTTGCAGGCCGGTTTCTGCGACCAAAGCCATCTCAACCGTTGTTTCGTGCGCCAGTTCGGCGTCACCCCGAATCGGTACGCGCGTCACCTGGGCTGAGCGCGCACTTTTATCCAAGACCGCGGGCGCGGCGATGCGGACAGTGGGGCTCCGATCACACGAGCCCGTACTCATGCGCAACCGCCCCCATCCGCATTCCGCGCCGTCCTTCCATCCAGCTCCGCGCGCAGCGGCGGGGAGCCGGCAATGAACCCGATCCGCCCCTGCCGCGCCGACGAAGAAGAGGCGATCCTCACGATCATCAACGCCGCCGCCGAGGCCTATCGCGGCGTGATCCCGGCCGACCGTTGGCATGAACCGTACATGCCGGCGCGGGAACTGCGCGAGGAGATCGCCGCCGGCGTGGCGTTTTCCGGCTATGAACACGAAGGCGAGTTGCTCGGCGTGATGGGCATCCAGCCGGTGCGCGAGGTCGATCTGATCCGCCACGCCTACGTGCGGCCCGGCCGCCAGCGTTCCGGCGTGGGCGCGGCGCTGCTGCGGCATCTGCGCGAGAACGCCCAGCGCCCGGTCCTGGTCGGCACCTGGGCCGATGCCGCCTGGGCGATCGCGTTCTATCAGCGCAACGGCTTCGTTCTGGTGGCGCAACCGCGCGCGGCCGCGTTGCTGCGCAGTTACTGGAATATTCCCGAGCGGCAGATCGATACCTCGGTAGTGTTGGAGCTGCCGTGTCGCGATGGGGTTACTCGATAGGCAGCGCGCGGCGGTGGTCGGCCTGCGTTCGATGGAACAAGCGCTCCACCGACAGGTCGCCAGCGCAGTTCGGGCGAGGAACTAAATATTTCGACAGCGCCGCCGACCGCTCTGGTGTCTTCTATGCTTGTCCTTTTTACCGGCACCCAGAGAACCCAATGTCCATCGATCCCGCGGCTGCGCAACACCTCTCGAACTCCCGGCGCGTAAGCGTATTCGGCGCTTACGGTCATACCGGACGGTTCACCGTCGCGCATCTGCTCGCGCGCGGGTGGGAGCCGATCCTGGCCGGCCGCGATGCGGCCAAGCTGGCCGCCCTGGCGGAAGATTTCCCCGGGTTGGAGCAGCGAGTGGCGACCGTCGATGATCCGGCTTCGCTCGATCGCGCGCTGGAAGGGGCCGTCGCCGTGCTCAACTGCGCCGGGCCCTTCAGCGAATCGGGCGGGCCGCTGATCGAAGCGGCGCTGCGCGCGCGCATCCACTATCTGGACACCGCGGCCGAACAGCAGCCGGTGATCGCCGCGTTCGAGCGCTATCACGATGCGGCTGTGCAGGCCGGCGTCGCCGTGATTCCGGCGATGGCGTTCTACGGCGGTCTCGCCGATCTGCTCGCCACCGCGGCGGTGGGCGATGAAGCCGGCGCGGATGCGATCGATATCGCCATCGCGCTCGACAGCTGGCACCCCACCGCCGGCACGCGCCTGACCGGGCAGCGCAACACCGCGCGGCGGCTGGTGATCGGCGAGGGCGCGTTGCAATTTATCGCCGATCCGGCGCCGACGCGCGAATGGGCCTTCGCCGCGCCGTTCGCCAATCAGGACGTGGTGGCGTTGCCCTTCAGCGAAATCCCGCTGATCGCCCAGCACCTGCGCGTGGCCGAGGTGCATTCGTATCTCAATCTGACGCCGCTGAAGGATCTGCGCGATCCCACCACGCCCGCACCGGTCGCGGCCGATGCGCACGGCCGCTCGGCGCAGCGCTTCGCGATCGAAGTGGAAGTCCGCGCCGGCGCGCGGCAGCATCGGGTCGCGGCGCAGGGGCAGGACATCTACGCGGTCACCGCGCCGCTGCTGGTCGAGGCCTTGGAACGCATCGTCGATGGACGCCGCAGCGGCGACGGCGTGATCGCACCCGGGCAGGCCTTCGATGCGGCCGATTTCCTGCGCGCGCTGGCGCCGGAGTACCTCAGCCTCAGCGGTCTGGATTGAATCAGGCCTTCGCCGAGGGCAGCGACAAGGTGGCGCGCAAACCGCCGCCTTCGCGGTTTTCCAGGACCAGCTTCGCGTTCAACGACAGCGTCAGCTGCTGAGCGATGGCCAATCCCAGGCCGGCGCCGCCGCTGTCGCGGTTGCGCGAGGCCTCCAGGCGATAGAACGGTTGCAGCACCGCGTCGAGTTCGGGCTCCGGAATGCCGGGGCCGCGATCGAGCACGCTGACGGCGATGCCGCCGTCGGCGGCGCGCACGACTTCCACCTCGGCCGCGCCGGCGTATTTGACGGCGTTGTCGATCAGATTGCCGATCACCCGGCGCAGCGCGTGCGGGCGGGTAAAGATCGGCGCGCCGACGCATCCGGCCAGGACTACGTCCTTGCCGGTGTCCTGGTAATCGAACACCAGGCTGTCGAGGAACGCGTCCAGATCCAGTTTGAGCGACGGCTCGGACGCGCCGTGGGCGCTGCGCGCGTAGGCGACACCTTCGCGCACCAGATGCTGCATTTCGTCGAGATCGTCGATCAGCTTGGCGCGCAGCGGCGATTCGTCCATGGTTTCGGTGCGCAGCTTCATGCGCGTGATCGGCGTCTGCAGATCGTGCGAGATCGCCGCGAGAATCTGCAAGCGCTCGCGCAGGTAGGCGGCGATGCGGTCCTGCATCGCGTTGAACGCCGACACCGCCTTGGCCACTTCGGTCGGGCCGCCTTCGCGCAGCGGCTTGCCGCCGCCGCTGGGGCTCAGCGATTCGGCGGCGTTGGCCAGCCACGCCAGCGGCCGCGTCGCCAGCCGCACCGCCAGCCAGGTGATCAGCAACAGCAATCCCAACTGGATCGCCAGTACGTACGGCAGCCATTGCGCGATCGGCATCGTCGAGGGCGTGACTTCGATCGTCAGCGGATGGCCGTCGCCCAGGGTCAGATGAACCTGGAAACGCTCCGGGCGTCGCGAGACGGTATCGGCGCGCACCGGATAACGCGGCCCCAATGCCGAACCGATCAGGCGGGTGATGTTCTGCGCGCGTTCGCTGAGTTCGGCGCTGCCCGGCTCGCCGGCACTGAGCACGTAACGGTAGGTGCGGCGAGTGAGGTGCGGCAGGAATTCCGCGCGTTCGGCGGCGGGAATGCGGTCGAGCACGGCGACCGAGGTGATCACGTCCTGCTCCAGATTGCCGAGCATCATCGAGGTGGCGGTGACGTAGCGCTCATAGAACAACAGGCCGAACGACAACCCATGCGCAAGCAGCAGGCCGGCGAACAGGATCAGGTACAGCCGCGAGGCGATGCTGCGCGGCAGCCATTTCGACGGCGCTTTGGCGACCGCGGCGTTCATGCCTCGTCGCCGACCAGGGTGACCGGCATCGAGAACACATAGCCCTCGCTGCGCACGGTCTTGATGTAGGTCTGCTCGCGCGCGCCGTCCTGCAGGCGCTGGCGCAGGCGGCTGACCAGCAGGTCGATGGAGCGGTCGAAATGCTCCGCGTCGCGGCCCTGGGTCAGGTTCAGCAGTTGATCGCGGCTGAGCACGCGCTGCGGATGATCGAGAAACACCCGCAGCAGACGGAACTCGGCGCCGCTGAGCGCGATGACCGTGTCCTGCTCATCGAGCAGATGGCGCGCGCTGGTGTCCAGTCGCCACTGCCCGAATGCGATCAGCCGGCTGGCTTCGCTGATCTGCAGGTTCGGCGGCAGCATGCGGGTGCGGCGGATCACCGCGTTGATGCGCGCCAGCAGCTCGCGCGCCGAGAACGGCTTGACCACGTAATCGTCCGCGCCCATTTCCAGGCCGATGATGCGGTCGGTGGCGTCGTCGCGCGCGGTCAGCATCAGCACCGGGATCGAGCGGTGCTTGCTCGCGCGAAGATTGCGGCACAGCACCAAGCCGTCTTCGCCCGGCATCATCACATCCAGCACGATCAGATCGACCGCGTGGGTGTCGAGCACCGCGCGCATTTCCCGGCCGTCGGCGGCCGCGGTGGTGCGCAGGCCGTTCTTCTGCAGATAGTCGGCGACCATTTCGCGGATGTCGCGATCGTCATCGACGATCAGGATGTGATCGAGCTGTTTCATGCGCAAATCCCGCCGGTGAAGAGGACGCCAGGCCCGGACTCGGCCTGTTCGCGATTATGCCCCAGCAAGCGCAGACGCCGCGGCGCCTGCGCTGCTGCTGCGCCGGCTCAGCGCGCCTGCAGCAATTGCTGGATCTTGGCCTCGGTCTGGGCGTAGCCGCCTTCGCCGAAGTGCTCGTAGACCACGTGGCCGTCGCGATCGATCAGGTACAGCGCCGGCCAATAGCGGTTGTGGTAGGCGTTCCAGGTGGCGAAGGCGTTGTCCTGCGCGACCGGGTACTCGATGCCGAAGCGCTTCACCGCCGCATCCACGTTACGCGCGATCTTCTCGTAACCGTATTCCGGCGTATGCACGCCGATCACGGTCAGGCCGGCGGGCTGATAGCGCTGGTGCCACTGCTTCATGTAGGGCATGACGTGGATGCAGTTGATGCACGAGTAAGTCCAGAACTCGACCAGAACGACCTTGCCGCGCAAACCGGCCATGGTCAGCGGCGGGCTGTTGATCCAGCGGTCGATGCCTTCGAACTCCGGCGCCTTGGGCGCGGGCAGGGTCTGGGTGCCGTGCACCGGTTCGGCGTGGGCGCCGGGCGTGCAGGCGCCGGCGGCGACGCACAGACACAGCGCGCAGAAGATGGGTTTGAGCAGGCTCAGGGTCTTGTTCATGGTGAATTCCTTCGTGGAGTCAAAGTCCGGTGGAAACAGCGGGAAGCCATTGCGTGGCCCAGGCCGAGAAGGCGACGTCGTACTGCAGCAGTTGCAGCACCGCGACCGCGACGGCGATGGCGCCGAAGGCGCGGCGGATCGGCAGCGCATGGCGGTTGAAGAACGCCAGGCGCGACGACACCCAGTGGCCGCCGTAGGCGATGGCCAACAGCGGCACGCCGGCGCCCAGCGCGTAAAGGCCGAGCAGGGCGGTGGCCTTGGCCGGCGCCTGCGCCGAGGCGGCCAGGGCCAGCACCGAGGCCAGGATCGGCCCGGCGCAAGGCGTCCAGACCAGTCCGAGCGAGGCGCCGACCAGCAGCGCGCCACCCTTGCCGGTGCGCGGCGCGGTTTGCGTCGAGGTCCGCGCGGCGCGACTGGACAGCCGCTGTTGAACCTGCGCGGCGAGCCAGTCGAACGGCGCCGACCACCAGCAGGCCAGTCCGGCCAACAGCAGTAGCACGATGGCGGCGTTGCGAATGCCGTATTGCAGTTCGCCGGAGAACGCCGACAAGGCCCCGATGGCGATGCCGCCGGCGGCGAAGCTGGCGGTGAAGCCGGCGATGATCCACATCGGTTCGGCGCGGCTGCGTCCGGAGGTGGTGGCCAGCACGATCGGCAGCACCGGCAGGATGCAGGGCGAGGCGATGGTGGCCAGGCCGGCGACACCGGCCAGGGCGTATTCGGCGATGCCGTGCGCGAACATGGCTCAGCCTCCCTCTTGCACGCTGTCTTGCGTCTTGACGCCGGCCGCTTCGAGAATCGCGAACGCCACCTCGCGCGGTTGCGACAGCGGCGCGACATGGCTGGAACTGGCCGAACTCACCTGCGCGTGGATGCGCTGCGCGGTGGCGGCCTGCAGTTGCGGCGCGATCATGCGGTCGTTGCGCGCGATCACGTACCAGCTCGGCTTGGTCCGCCACGCGGCTTGGGTGACCGCTTCGCCGAACGCGCTGGCCTTGATCGGCGCCTGGGTGCTGAACAACAGGCGCGACTCGCGCGGCTTGAGGTCGGGGGCGAAATCGCGCGCGACGCCGGCCTGGCTGAGCCACAGGAATCCGTCGCGGTTCTGCAGGCTGCTCAGTCCGGGCGGAATCGGGAAATCGCGGCCTTGATCGGCGCTGTTCTGGCCGACATCGGGGGCGAACGCGGCGACGTAGACCAGCGCGCTGACCTGCGCATCGGCGCCGGCCTGGGTGATGACGGTGCCGCCCCAGGAGTGGCCGACCAGCACCACCTTGCCCGGCGCGGATTTGATCGCGCGACGGGTCGCATCGACGTCGTCCTGCAACGAGGTCAGCGGGCTGTGCACCGCGATCGACGGCACGCCCCAGGAATTCAGGATGGCGATGACCTTGTTCCAGCTGGCGCCGTCGGCGAAGGCGCCGTGGACCAGGACCACGGTCGCGGGCGCATTCGCATCGCTTTTTTCCGCGGCGGCGCTGGTGGTGGAGAACAACGATGCACAAGCCAGGGCGCTGAACAGTACGGTGCGGAACATGGGGGAATCTCGTTGGGAGTGAGCGGCTATTGCAGCGGCGCGGCGTATCGGCGGTGTTTCGCGGCGGCCGGGTTTTGTAAGCGAAGCTGTCGTGCGCGGCGCGGTTACATTGGCTTACACAAGCCCGCGTGCGCGGCGTGCGCACGCGGTGCCGGCGTTGAGTTCAGACGGTCTCGAACTCGACATCGACGTTGCCACGGGTGACATGCGAGTACGGGCAGGTCTGATGCGCGGCTTCGACCAGCTGGTGCTTCCGCGCGTCGTCCAGGCCCGGCAGGATCACGGTCAACTTCTGGGTTGAGTGACGTGAGTTGCTACGCAGCTTCGGTTGGGTACTGAACGCCGCCGCGCGTTGCGGCCTGGCGGCGTTTGTTGGCTTGCGCGATCTTGCCGACCTGGCGGATCGCGATCGCCGCCAGCAAAATCCCGAACGGGATCGCATAGGCCGAATCCATCGGGATGCGCTTGAAATACGAGGACGCGAACACCGCCGCGATCACCCACATGCCGGTGGTGTGCAGACGCTTCCAGGCAACCGCGCTGAGGCGGCGCGCCACCGGTTTGAACGAGGTGACGGTCATCAACACGATGAAGAGGTAACCGACCGAGCCGGGAACATTCGCGAAACCGGTGCGGCCGGGCCAGAACTCCGGCGCAAGCCGGCCGTAGCTGTAGATCGCGATGGCATGCACCAGATGCGAGAACGCGAAGGCCAGACCGATGTAGCGGCGTTCGCGCAGCATGGCTTTCGACCACGGCGCCGGCACCAGGGCGACGAAGGCCGAGGCGGTGAAGGCGATCAGGAACAAGGCGAACGAGGTCCGGGCCGTGGCGCGGATGAGGCTGCGCACGCCTTCGACCGGATCTGCATGCGCCCACAAGATGGCGGCGGACATGGCCAGGATCAGCGCGGCGATCACGCCGAACAACTTCCAACCGCTGGTCAGCGGCGTCGTGGGTTGCAGGTTCATGGATCGCTCCGGATCGAAGTGGAAGAGGGCGGCGGCGCATCGTCCGCGGCGGTGCCGAGCACGATCCCTTGCTCGCGAAGCCGTTCCAGCAAGGCCAGCCCCTGCGTCTGCAGTTCGTCGGCATCGGCATCGCCGCCGGTTTCGTCCGCGAGCGCGCGCAGGTGGCGGCGGCCGGACCAGCGATGGTTGTGCAGCGACTGCAGCAACCGATAAGTCAGCGGCGCGATCTGCGCGAACTGCACGTCGTGCGCGGCGTCGCGATGCACCAGCAGCAAGGTTGGCAGCTGCGGAGGCGTGCGCGGTTGCAGATGCGGGCCGATCAGGTTCACCGGCCAGCGATAGCCCAGCGCGAGCGCCTGCGGCGACAGCAGCGGAATCGCGTCGAGCAGTTCGCCATCGGCGCGATGCGCCGGCGCGGGTGTATCGCTGAGTTGCAGATCGATCTCCACCCACTCGTAATGCGCCAGTTCCGCCAGCCATGGCGCGTCATCGCGCAAGGTCTCGTAGCGCTGCACGAAGGCGACGAACTCGGCGGCGATGCGGGTGAACAACGGCGTCTGGCTGCGGTGGTCGGCGTAGAACGCTCGCACCAGCGCGCGCCAGCGGGTTTCGTCCAGGGTCTGGCGGATCACCGGGAAGCTGCCGGCGAGCAGGGATTCGATCGAACCGAAGAACAACTCGCGATAGACCTGCAGGCGGCGCGCTTCGATGCCCGGCGGCGGCGCATGCCGGGCCGGATCGCGCAGATGGCGGGCGAGGGTGTATTGCTGTTCGCGCAGACGCTCAGTCATGGCCGGCCTCACGGGTGTCGGCCACGCTCATCGCCGCGGCCTGCATCGCGCGGATGCGATCGGTTTCGGCCAGCAGTTCGCTCAGCGGCGGGAAATTGAAATCGCGCTCCAGCAGGGTCGGGCGCACGCCGAAACGCGCGTAGGCCTGTTCGAGCAGGGACCACACATCGCCCTTGACCGGCGCGCCGTGGGTATCGACCTTCAGATCCTCGGCTTCGTCGTAATGCCCGGCGATGTGCATCGAGGCGATGCGTTGCGCCGGCAGCCGCGCCAGGAATTGGCCGGCGTCGTAGCCGTGATTGCAGGCGTTGACGAAAAGATTGTTGACGTCCAGCAGCAGATCGCAATCGGCTTCGGCCAGCACCGCACCGATGAAGTCGATTTCGCTCAGCGCCTGATACGGCGCGGCGTAGTAGGAAACGTTCTCCACCGCGATACGCCGGCCCAGCAGATCCTGCGCCTGGCGGATGCGGCCGGCGACGTGATGGATGGCTTCGTCGGTGAACGGGATCGGCATCAGGTCGTAGAGATGGCCGTCGTCGCTGCAGTAGCTCAGGTGCTCGCTGTACAGGCTCACTTTGTGGCGATCGAGAAATTCGCGAGTGCGGGTCAACAACACCGTATCCAGCGGCTGCGTGCCGCCGAGCGAGAGCGACAAACCGTGGCAGCTCAGCGGGAAGCGCGCGGACAACTGCGCCAGCGCTTCGCCGAAGCGGCCGCCGACGCCGATCCAGTTGTCGGGCGCGCATTCGAGGAAATCCACCGCGCCCTGATCCATCGTCAGCAGTTCGGGCAACAGGCCGCGGCGCAGGCCGAGACCGGCGTGGGTGGAAGCGTGGAAGTCGTTCATCGCGGCATCTCGCATGGAAGAAAAAGGCGCCCCTTCCCGGGGAGGGATAGGAAGGGGCGCAAGACGGTCAGGCCTGACCGCCGCACTTGCCCTCGCCGCACTTGCCTTCGCCCACCGACTTGCCGGCCGCCTTGCGCGCGGCTTCGACCGACTTCAGGGCTTCGGGCAGGGAAATGCTGCCGTTCTTGTCGGTGTCGATCCGGTCGAACTCGGCGGCGCGCTTGGGCGCGGCGGCGATGAATTCTTCGCGCGAGACCTTCTGGTCGTGATTGGTGTCGGTCTTGGCGAAGCTCTCTTCGCCGCATTTGCCTTCACCGCACTTGCCTTCGCCGGCCTTGGCGGCGTGGCCGGCCGAGGCGAGATACCCCTGGGCCAGCGGCTGCACGGCGAAGGCCGAACCGCTCAGGAACATGCCGCCGGCCAGGGCGACGCCGATCAGGCCGAGGCTGTGGTTGCGGGTCGAGGCGCGGGTGGTCGAATCGTTACGTGACATGGTGTTTCTCCGAAGATCGCGGCGATGCCGCAGGGGTGGGCGCCGCATGCGCGGCGAGGGGAAGAGAGTCGGTGCAGCGGCGGTTGCGGCCGCGCGATGCGGTGGACGGCGGCGGCTCAGCGAACCGCGGCGAAGGCATTCGTCATCGCGCCCGAATTGGCAGCGCGGCCGGGCTTGAACGCGATCAGGGCGACGCCGGCGGCGGCCATCGCGCCGCCGAGCCACGGCAGCAGCAGGCTCAGCGGCAAGCCGAAGGCCAGTGCGGTTACGCCCCAGGCCTGACGATCGAAGCCGCTGTTCGCGCCGGCGGTTCGCGCGGCGCTCAGCAGATGGTCGAGGCTGAGGCGGCCGCCGCCGTTGAGGATCAGCGGCAGCAACATCGCCAGATACAGCAGCGGCAGCTTGTAGTTGCCGTGGCCCTGGTCGCTGATCGCGTAGCCCTGCCACAGCTCGCTCAGACTCGACCAATCGCTGGGCCAATGCACGGCGTAGATGGCGACCACGATCAGCACCCACAGCGCGAAGGCGGCGTAGCGCGTGCCCAGTCCGAACAGCAGGGCGATGCTGGCGCTCAGTTCCAGCCAGGTGGCCAGGGTCCAGTTCACATCGGCACCGAGCAGCGAGAACGGCAGCGGAAACTTGTCGCCCAGATCGGCGAACCAGTTCTGGCCCAGCCACTTCTCGCGGCCGGCTTCGAAGAACTCCCAAGCCAGCAGCACGCGCAGACCGGTCGGCGCGAGCCAGCGGCCCACCGCATCGATGCGCGGGGTGAGGGAGGAGAGGGTGGAAGGCAGATACCGCATGGTTCGCTCCTGAAAGGCCGGCCCGGTTGGGATGGGGCTATTTCGGGGCGTCGCGGTATCGTCAGGGTGTCGGCGCAGGCGGGGATTTGTCAGCCAAACGCACTAATGCGGCGGTTGGATACATTCGGATACAAAGCCCGGCCGAGGGTGGCGGCGCTGCACTTGCGGATGGCTGCGGTCGCGGCCGGATCAAGTCGGACCCGGCGGCCGACATGCCCGATCAACGCCGAGGCGCAGGCATAATCCTGTGCGGCGTCGCATTTCGACAGCCGCGATCGTTCCGCTTGCAGGGATACAACGTTCATGGCGAAGGAAATCTACGTATCCACGGATATCGAATCCGACGGGCCGATTCCGGCGGCGAATTCGATGCTGAGTCTGGGGTCGGCGGCGTTTACCGCCGACGGCGAACTGATCGCGACGTTCTCGGCCAACCTGCTTGAGCTGGAAGGCGCCGCGGGCGATCCGAAAACGCTGGCCTGGTGGGCCGAGCAACCGCAGGCCTGGGATGCGGCGCGGGTCGATGCCCGGTCACCGTCGGACGTGATGACGCAGTACCTGGCTTGGCTCAAGGACCTGCCGGGCAAGCCGGTGTTCGTCGCCTATCCGGCCGGCTTTGATTTCAGCTTCGTCTACTGGTACCTGATCCGCTTCACTGGCGAGAGTCCGTTCAGTCATTCCGCGTTGGACATGAAGACCTTGGCGATGGCCGTGCTCGATCTGCCGTATCGAGATACCAGTAAGCGCGCGATGCCGCGACATTGGTTTTCCGACGATCCGCATACCCACATCGCCCTGGATGATGCGATTGAGCAGGGGCGGCTGTTTTGCAAGATGCTCGCCCAACTCAAGGCCGACAGCGCGGCGCTGAAGCAATTTCGCGCCGAGGCCGCGCGTTCGGCCGACCCGACGTGAGCGCAGTCGGCGATGCAGTACCGGATCACCGGCCCGGGTTATCGCCGCAAGGCCGATCCGGCCAATAAACCGCCGAAACCGATCAGCAGCGCGCCGAAGGCGCGATCGATCCCGTGCCGCCAGCGCAGCAGTCCGGCGCGGACCGCGCCATGCGAGAACAGCAGCGCGACCAGGGCGAACCACAGCACGTGGGTGGCGCTGACGAAGGCGCCGTAGCCGATCCGCTGTGCCAGCGGCGTCGCCGGTTGCACTACCTGCAGGAACAGGCTGACCACGAACACCGTGCACTTGGGATTGAGCGCGTTGGTCAGAAAACCGGTGCGCAGCGCGGCGGCGTCGGAGATCGCCGGCGGCGGCTCGGCGGGCAGGCCCACGGCCGGTGCCGGTTCGGCGCGCGAGCGCAGCATCTTCACGCCCAGGTAAATCAGGTACAGCGCGCCGAGAATCTTCAGCGCCGCATACAGGCGCAGCGATTGCTGGATCACCAGCCCGACTCCGAGCAGGGTGTAGGCCACATGCACCCACACCCCAAGGCCGATGCCGAGCGCGGTCAGCACGCCGGCGCGGCGCGACAGCAGCAGGCTGTTGCGCGAGACCATCGCGAAATCCGGCCCGGGGCTGATCACCGCCAGTACGGTGATGGTGACTACCGCTATCAATTCCTGCATCGGGTGCTGCGCCAAAGTTCGGGGATAAGGCTAAATTAGAGGCGATGGATCGAGGCCGCAAACCATGAATGATCACAAGCTTGGTGAGGAAAACTCACGCTACCGGCGCGGCGAGCTGCCGCCGCTGGGCGCGCTGCGCTGTTTCGAGGCCGCCGCGCGCCTGGGCAGCTTCACCCGCGCCGCGCAGGAACTGCATCTGACTCACGGCGCGGTCAGCCGCGCGGTGCGTTCGATCGAGGACGCGCTCGCGGTCGAATTGTTCCAGCGCCGCAGCCAGCGCGTGTTCCTGACCGCGGCCGGCGAGCGCCTGCGCGATGCCACCGCCGCGGCCTTCGACGTACTCGCCGCCACGGTGCGCGAACTGCGCGAGCCGCCGCGCAAACCTGCGCTGGTGCTGTCGTGCGAGCCGACCTTGCTGATGCGCTGGCTGATTCCGCGCTTGCCGGCGTTCCAGTCCGTGCATCCGGGGATCGGCCTGCAGTTGGTCGCCGGCGGCGGCCCGGTCGGGTTCGGCGAGATCGATCTGGCGATCCGCCGCAACGATTTCGATTGGGGCCGGCGCGTGCACGCGCAGTTGCTGTTCGAAGAACGGGTCGGCCCGGTGTGCAGTCCGGCCTATCGCGCGCGGCATCTGCGCGGCGAGGGCAGGCGCGCGCAGTGGGACGAATCGGCGGTGTTGCTGCACAGCGCGACCCGGCCCGGCGCCTGGGCCGATTGGGCGCGCGCGGCGCGACGGCGCGTACCGGCCGCGCAGACGCAGGCGTTCGAACATTTCTACTTCAGCCTGCAGGCCGCGGCGGCGGGCGTGGGCGTCGCGATCGGGCCGTGGCAATTGGTGCGCGACGATATCGAGGCCGGCGTGCTGGTCGCGCCGCAGGGGTTTGCCGCCGACGGCAGCGGCTATCACCTGCTTTCGCCGCAGGCGATAAGCGAAGGCTCGCCAGCGGCCGCGCTGCTGGTGTGGCTGCGCGCGCAGGCTTGAGCGGCGGCGCGGCTCAGTTCTGCGTGAAGCCGGCGGCGGTGCTCGCCGCGGAACCCTGGAAGCTGGGCGGCAATTCGCGCAGGCGGGCCACGTCGCGCAGCGGCGGTGCGCCGAACAATCGGCTGTATTCGCGGCTGAACTGCGACGGGCTGTCGTAACCGACCGCGTGTCCGGCGCTGGCCGCGTCCATCGCCTCGCCCAGCATCAGTCCACGCGCCTGCTGCAGGCGCAGTTGCTTCTGGTATTGCAGCGGGCTCATGCGCGTCACCGACTTGAAGTGCGCGTGCAGCGCCGAGGCGCTCATGCTGGCGTGCGCGGCCAGTTGCCTCATGTCGAAGGGTTCGCGGTAGTTGCGCTTGATCCAGTCGATGGCGCGGGTGACGTGGCGCAGCCGGCTTTCGCCGTGGGCGATCTCGCGCAGGCGCGTGGCCTGTTCGCCCTTGATCAGCCGGTACAGGATTTCGCGCTCGATCAGTGGCGCCAGCATCGGAATGTCGTCGGGCTGGTCGAGCAGGGCCAGCAGGCGTACCGCGGCGTCGAGCAGATCCGGCGTCGCATCGCTGAGCATGAGGCTGGGCCCCGGCGCGCTGTCGGTCGGTTCGGGCAGGCCCGATTCCAGCCACAGCGCGCTCAGCACCGCCGGGTCCAGGTCCAGGCGTAGGCACAGATAGGGTTCGTCCTCGCTGGCCTGGGCGATCTGGCCGAGGATCGGCACGTCCACCGACACCACCAGATAGCGGCGGCGGTCGTATTCGAAGATGCGGTCGCCGAGCATCACCCGCTTGCAGCCCTGGGCGACGATGCACACCGCCGGGCGATGCAACTCGTGGATCGCATCGACGCGGCGGCTGGAACGGATCAGTTGCACCCGCGGCAAGGCAGTCGGATGCAGACCGTCGATGCCGGAGTTTCGATCAATCGCCTGAGCCAGCCGTTCTACCGCTTCCATCGCGCGATGCCTGTCGAATAGGCCGAAACCCGAGGTTTTTCCTGGGATTCGGCGGGGTGGGGATGGCCGCGATGATCCGTCCGCGCGGCGGCCGCGGCAAGGGCTGGAACCGGGTCATGGAGGATCGTGCAAGAACCGGCCGCGATCGTTCTACCGCGGCCGCGGTCGCCATCCGCACAGTGGCGACCAAGCCGGACCACCCGCGTCCGCCCCCAAGCCAAGGATTTCGAAATGAGCACCCACCCCAACGTGCAAGGCAAGACTGTACTGATCACCGGCGCCAGCAGCGGCATCGGCGAGGCGACCGCGCGGCTGCTCGCCGAGCGCGGCGCGAAGGTCGTGATCGGCGCGCGCCGCACCGATCGACTGCAGGCCCTGAGCGAAACCCTTGCCGCCGCCGGCGCTACGCTGCGCTACCGCGCCCTGGACGTGACCGATGCGGAGGATTTCGCCGCCTTCGTGCGTTATGCGCAGGACGAGTTCGGCGTCATCGACGTGTTGGTCAACAACGCCGGCGTGATGCCGCTGTCGCCGCTGAAGGCGCTCAAGCTCGACGAATGGAACCGCATGATCGACGTTAATATCCGCGGCGTGCTGCACGGCATCGCCGCGGTGCTGCCGACGATGCAGGCGCAGGGCCATGGCCAGGTGATCAACGTCGCTTCGCTGGGCGCGCATTACGTCGTGCCGACCGGCGCGGTGTACTGCGCGACCAAGTTCGCGGTGTGGGCGATTTCCGACGGCCTGCGCCAGGAACATCAGGACATCCGCGTCACCACGATCTCGCCCGGCGTGGTCGAGTCGGAACTGGCCGACACCATCACCGACCCGGACACGGCCGAGGGCATGCGCGAATTCCGCCGCATCGCCATCGGCCCGGATTCGATCGCGCGCGCGATCGGCTTCGCGATCGAGCAGCCGGCCGACGTGGACGTCAGCGAAGTGATCGTGCGGCCGACGGCGGGATCGTTCTGAAGCCGTAGCCTCGACACGACGGGTCCGCGCCTGTATCGCGGGCCCGTCGATCGATTTTGGGGGCGCGGAGCAACGGCGATTGCTCGGCGCAATTTGCAGGTTTCGGTCGCCGTGGCACGCGGCATCAACCGCCGCCGCAGCCACCGCAACCGCCACAGCCGCCGCCGCAACCTCCGCCGCCGCCACCGCAACCGCCACAGCCGCCGCCGCAACCTCCGCCGCCGCCGTCGCCTCCACCGCCATCGCCGCCACCCCCGGCTCCGTCGCCGCCGCCTGCGTGGCTTCCGTGCGGGACGCGGACCTGGTGATAGTCGGCCAGAGGTGTGCCGATCAAGGCGATAGGCCCGGCGAGGGCGACGTAGGTCATGGCGTCGCCGGGTTCGCTGCGCTGACGCTGGCGTGCGCGGAACAGTTCCCACTCGCCGGCATGGCTGAGCAGTTCGTCCGGCTTGGACGGCAATCGGGTCAGGGTGATCAACACGGTGAGTATCGTCAGCGCGGTCAGGAATCCGACCGGGTGGTTATCGCTCAAGCCGATATCGATCTTGATCAGGCCCAGCAATATCAGCGCGGCCAGCGGTGCCATCGAGTACGCCTTCGCCTTGTGCTGCTGCTCCGGCGTGTTGGTCAGGCCCGAGTCCTGCAACTGCCGGTGCATGTGCTGATGCCGTTCGCGCAACGCCAGCAGGATGCTGGACAGCGCCTTGCGCGCGCGCACGACCTCATCCAGTGCCTCGCGCAGAATCGCCGGCAATGCATCCAGCTCCTGCGGCGACAACGCGCGCGGTCGCAGCCACACCCGTCCGGTGCGGCGTGCCTTGTCGGCGCGATCGCGGTCGAATTCGAGCGTCACCGCATCGCGTTCCAGTAGTTCGGCGACGATTGTATCGGCGACGCGTTCCGCGCCGCCGGCCAGATAGGCCAGCTCCCATCGGTCGGCCTTGCGCGAACCGCGATCGCCGCGATCCAGCGCGCGCCGCCGCAGCCAGGCGCCGAGCCGGTAGGCGGCGAACATCAGGGTGAGGTACCACAGCAGGAATCCTGGGCCACGCCAGTGCAGCGGATTGCCCTGTTCGTAACAGGCAGCGATAAGCAGATAGGCGGCTCCGGCGATCAGGCTCATGCGCAGCATCCAGGACAGGCCGTGCGCGGGTTCGCGCGCGGCGGCGCGGCCGATGACCGGTGTCGGCTTCGGTGTTGGTTCGATTTGCGGCGCGGGCCAGAACTTTTGCGGTGGCCGGCCGAAATAGCGTTCGTAGCTGCGCACGGTATCGGCGTACTGGCGCTGATGGCGCCGATCTTCCGAGACGCCGCCGCGCGAAGGCACATGATGCAGCCAGCGCTTGAGCGTGCGCCGGCAGAAGCTCAGATAACGCTGGGTGTCGGTGATGTGCGCATGCCACACCTCATCGACCAGCTTGCTCGGTGTGACCGGGTGCCCGGCGCTGATCGCGAGAAAACAGAAATGCCGGTATTCCTCGATCGCGGCCTGCGCGTCGGCGATATCGAGTTGCGCGTGCGTGGCGACGCGCAGAGTGAATTCATCCGAGTCCGGCTCGTCGAAACGATAGTCGCGCAGCCGTTGCCACAATTGCTGTTGAGCCAGTGTCCATTCGGCGCTGTCCGTCGCCGTCGTGTTCGGATCGTTCATGACAATCCTCCGCTAGTCCATCCATTGAACCGCTGTGCGATCGCTGCGCGGCGGTGCGGGGGTTTTGCGCTCGCCGTGCCAGCTTGGCCGGCAAGCTACGCGTCGCGCGGTTACGGCGAAATAGCCGGATCGGGCTAGCCGCTGGCTTGGATGGATGGCGAAAATTTAACGGGTGAATCGCATCATCGCGATGGAATAGATGCGCTGCGCGCGCGGCTCTAGTGGGAGGGGCTTCAGCCCCGATGCTTTTCGATCAGATGGCTCGATTGTGGAAAAGTCTGGCGACTTGATCGAAAAGCATCGGGGCTGAAGCCCCTCCTACAAAAGACTTCGTGGCTATGAAAGCGTTTGGCTAGTTGCTATTGGCTCGTAGCGACCGGGCTCGCGCAAAAGCCGCTTCCGCCTGCGCGAAACCACAGGCGGAAGCACTCACCCCGCGACGGCTTCAGCGATCCTGAAACAACGCATTGACCTGCGAATACGTCATCGCCTCGGCCGAGAGCGGCTTGCAGTCGCCGTCGCGCAGAAAACCGGCGGCCAAGGCGGCCATGCGCGCGTACATCGACTGGGCGATGTCCGAGCCGGCGCTCAGGCGACGCACGCCCCAGCGCTGCAGTTCGTCGGCGCCCGGCAGTGCGCTGCGCGCGAGCAGGTTCAAGGGCATGCCGGCCTCGGCGGCGATCGTGCGTACCGAGGCTTCATCGGTCAGCCCGGGCACGAACAGGCCGTCGGCGCCGGCGGCGCGATAGCGCGCGGCGCGGGCCAGGGTTTCCTCCACGCGCTGTTCCGGCGGCGCCAGGCCGCGCAGATACACGTCGGTGCGCGCGTTGAGGTACAGCGCCACGCCCAGGCGCGCGCTGGCGCGCTTGATGTGTTCGATCTTCGCGCACAGCAGCTCCGGATCGGCGCCGCCGTCTTCCAGGTTGATGCCGACCGCGCCGACATCGATCAGCCCGGCCACGGTCTCGGCGACCGCAGCCGGATCGTCGGAATAGCCGCCTTCGGCATCGACGGTGAGCGGCACCCGGATCGCGCGCGCGATGTCGGCCACGGTCGCGACCAGGCGCCGCACCGGCAGCACGTCGCCGTCGGGATAGCCGTGCGACCAGGCGACACCGGCGCTGGTGGTGGCGACGGCGGACGCGCCCAGGCTTTCGATCAGGCGCGCGCTGCCGGCGTCGGAGGCGTTGGCGAGCAGCAGCAGGCCGTCGTGGTGCAGGGCGTGGAAACGGGTGGCGAGGTCGGTTTGACGGTTCATGGCCGGTGGGCTCGGTGCGATAAGGCGGGCAGGATGCCACGCCGGCGCCGCCGCGACTCGCTGTTTTCGGCACTCGACGTACGCCGGGATTCATGCCGGCCGCGGGCCTGCGGGGACGGCCACGATTCGCGGCCCGGATCGGCCCGCGATGGCGTGCCTGCCCGGCGCCGCTACCGCTAAAACGACAGCCAACACCGGTTTCCGGCCATTCGTGCCGGCGATCCGGTCGCGGACGCCCAGCTGGGATACCATTGGCTCGCGCCTGTGGTAGCAACTCAGCCTAGCAATTGCCGAGTTGTGACACAGTTCATCAGTTGCGATCGCTATCGTCGCCGATGCACGCTTTTTCGCGGGAACAAATCTGCCGTTTATGCGGACCCGGGGCGTCGCCGTTGAGTCAATAAATATCAATGCCTTGCGCGGCCCTATGCTGCCGCGTAGCCTCGCGAGCGTGGGCTGAGCGTGTTTCTGGGGACGTTATGACCATCCGTGTATTCATCGTGGACGACCATGCGTTGGTGCGTACCGGCATGCGCATGATTCTGTCGGCGGAAACGGATATCGAAGTACTGGGCGATGTCGAGAGCGGCGAGGAAGCCTTGCCGCTGGTGCGCAAGCTCAAGCCCGATGTGGTGCTGTGCGACCTGCACCTGCCCGGCGTGAGCGGTCTGGAAGTGACCGAGCGCATCGTCAAGGGCGACCACGGCACGCGCGTGATCATAGTTTCGGTGCTCGAAGACGGGCCGATGCCCAAGCGCCTGCTCGAAGCCGGTGCGTCCGGTTATGTCGGCAAGGGCGGCGACGCCAGCGAACTGTTGCGGGCGATCCGCGACGTGGCGCGCGGCAAGCGCTATCTGGCCAGCAACATCGCGCAGAACCTGGCCCTGGCCAATCTCGACGGCGGCGCGTCGCCGTTCGATGAGTTGTCGCCGCGCGAGCTGGAAATCGCGCTGCTGCTGGTGCAGGGCTTCCGCCAGGAAGAAATCGCCAAGCGGCTGAGCCTGAGCGCGAAGACCGTCAACACGCACAAGACGCGCCTGTTCGAGAAGCTCACCATCACCGACAGCATCGCTCTGGCGCGACTGGCGGCGCAGTACGGATTGGCCGACCCGGCGCATTCGCTTTGATCGAGTAAGTTCGCGGCTTGATCGCCGCCAAAACATCGGCCGCTGCGTTTCATGCGGACAAAAAGAAACCGGCCGCGTGAGCGACCGGTTTTTTTTATTGCCGGCGATCGGTCGCGCGAGGCGACCGACCGGTGCCCGAGGATCAGGCGCGGCGTTCGTGCTGTCCGTCGTCCGGACCGCCGTCGTGCTCGCCGTCGCCGGCCTTGCCTTCCTCGTCCTGCGCCGCGTCGCTGGCGGCGTCGGCATTGACCGCGGCCGGATGGGGCAGGGTGTCGAACAGACCGCCGGTACGCGGCGTCAGCGGCGAGGCCTGTTCCGAGGCGATCGGTTCGATCTCCGCCGTGGGCGCGCTGGCGACGGGCGTCGCGAACGGCGCCGGAGCGGTTTCGATCGGCGCGACCACGATCGGCGCCGACTGGACCGGCAGGCCGATCGCGGCTTCCACGGCCGGCGAGGCCGTGGCGACGTTCGCGGCGGAGGCTTCAGCCTCACCCGGGTTTTCATCGCGCGGCGTCACCGCCGGCTTGATCACCACCGGTTCGATCACCGCGGTTTCGACCACGGTGGTTTCGACCACGGTGGGCGGCTCGACCACGACCGGTTCGACCACCGTCGGCTCGATGCGCGCCGACGGCTCGACCTTCTCCGGCTGCGCCGGAGCCGATTCGCGCGGCTGCGCGGCGACTTCGCTGCTGACCGCGGCGATGGCCGGCTTGGCGTGCTCGACCGCTTCCGCAGCGGCCTGGGCCGGCGTCGCCGCCGGAACGTCGGCGGCGAACGACAACGCGGGCTTGGCGAAACTGCTGGCCGGTGCCGTGAACGAGGTGGCGACGGCGGCCGGGGCCGGCGTGGCTGCCGTTTCATGGCGAACCGGTTCGGCCTGCGCGGAGGCAGCCGGTGCGGATTCGACCGGGGCGGACACGGCCGGAGCCGGTTCCACTGCAGCCGGTTCCACCACGGCCGGTTCGGCCGGGGCATGGTCGGTCGACGCTTGCTCGGCCGCGACCGGTTCGGCCGCAAACACGGCGCGTTCGGTCTTCACCGGCTTCGCCGTTTCGGCGTCGCCGTGCGCGTGTTCGCCGAAATGCGCGAACGAGGGCTTGCCGTCGGCGGCGCTTTCGCGCGAGGGCACGAAGGTGCTGCTCGCGGCGGTCGCGACCACGGCTGCGGCCGTGGCCGCAGGTGCGTTCTGCGCGCGCGGCGCAGCGGCGCCGGAGTCGTCGTCGAAGTCGAACTCGGGCTGCGAGCGGTGCGCGGCGGCCGGAGCCGCGGCGGGCTCGGCGCCCATGTCGTCTTCGTCGTCGAAGCCGTTTTCGTCCTGACCCTGACCTTCGCCCACGGCGCCGGCTTCACCGTTGCCGCGACGACGACGACGGCCACCGCGACGGCCGCGACGGCGACGACCGCCGCCTTCGCCCGCGCCATCGGCTTGTGCAGCATCGCCTTCGCGCGATTCGACGGTGGCGGCGTTCGCGGTTTCGGCGACGGCGGCCTCGGTCTTGAGCGTGGTGTCGTCGCTTACCGGCGGCGTCGCGAGCGGCGCGGCGACTGCAGCGGCGGCAGCGACGGGCACGGCGACAGCGGCGGCGGTTTCGGCCGCTGCATCCTGACGCGGTTGCTTGGGCTCGTTACGCGGCGCGCGCGGCGCCTGGCCGTTGCCGGCATTGGCCTGCGCGTTGCGTTCCTCGCCCTGCGGCTTGGGCTGCGGCGCCGGGTTCTGCTGCGCGTTCTGCGGCTTGGGCTGCTGCGCCTGCTTGGGCTGCTGCGGTTGCGGCTGCTTCTGCTTGGGCGGCTGGGCCTGGCCGTTCTGCGCGTTGGCGGCCTGCACCTGCACCTGCGGCTTGTCGCGGCGGGCCTGCGGCTCGCGGTCCTGGCGCGCTTCGTCGCGGCGTGCGCCGTCGCGTCCGCCCTTGCCGTTGCGCTCGTTGCGATCGTTGCCGCGGCGCTGGCCGTTGCCGCGATCGTTACGCTCGCCGCGGCCGTTGCGACCGTCCTGGGAACGGCCGCCGGCGGGTTCGGGCGTGGTCGCGGCCGGCTGCGGCGCGCCGCGGAAGATCCGCAGGATGCGCTCGACCAGGCCGATCGAGTGGGTCGGCGCGGCGACGGGCGCAGCGACCGGTGCCGGGGCAGGAGCCACCGCCACGGACGCTTCGCGCGGTTCCCGCAAGGGCGCCGGCTGGGTGGGTTTGACGTTGGTCACCGCCGGCGCATCCGGAATATTCAGATGCGCCTTGGTCAGTGCGTGCACCGGCAGCTTGCGCTGGGTGCCGCGCTGGTAGCTGGGCTTGGTGGTTTCTTCGCCGATTTCGTTCTCGCGCACCCGGGTGACTTCGTAGTGCGGGGTTTCCAGGTGCTCGTCGGCGACGATGACGATCGGCGAGTCGTGGCGCTGCTCGATCTCCATCAGCGCGCGGCGCTTTTCGTTGAGCAGGAAGTTGGCGATCTCGGTCGGCGCCTGCACCAGCACTTGTCCGGTGTTTTCCTTCATCGCGTGTTCTTCGGCCACGCGCAGGATCGACAGCGACAGCGATTCGACGCTGCGCATGCGGCCGTGGCCGTCGCAACGCGGGCACACCAGCTGGCTGGATTCGCCCAGCGACGGGCGCAGGCGCTGGCGGCTGAGTTCGAGCAGGCCGAAGCGCGAGATGCGCCCGATCTGCACGCGCGCGCGGTCTTGCTTGAGCGCGTTCTGCAGCTTGTTCTCGACCTCGCGCTGGTGGCGGTTGGACGACATGTCGATGAAGTCGATCACCACCAGGCCGCCCAGGTCGCGCAGGCGCATCTGGCGCGCGACTTCCTCGGCCGCTTCCAGGTTGGTGTTGAACGCGGTTTCTTCGATGTCGCCGCCCTTGGTGGCGCGCGCGGAGTTGACGTCGATCGCGGTCAGCGCTTCGGTCTGGTCGATCACCAGCGCGCCGCCGGAGGGCAGGCGCACGGTGCGCTCGTAGGCGTTCTCGATCTGCGATTCGATCTGGAAGCGGTTGAACAGCGGGGTTTCGTCTACGTACTTCTTGAGCTTGCGCAGGTTGTGCGGCATGACCTGCTCGACGAACTCGCGCGCCTCGGCGTACATCTCGTCGGTATCGACCAGGATCTCGCCGATGTCGGCGCGCATGTAGTCGCGCAGGGCGCGGATGATCAGGCGCGATTCCTGGTACAGCAGGAACGGGGCCGGCTTCTTCAGGGCCTCGTCGGTGACGGCCTTCCAGATGCTCAGCAGGTAGTCCAGGTCCCACTGCAGCTCTTCGGCGTCGCGGCCGACGCCGGCGGTGCGGATGATCACGCCCATGTCGTCGGGGATGGTGAGCTTGTCCATCGCCTCCTTGAGGGCGGCGCGGTCGTCGCCCTCGATCCGGCGCGAGACGCCGCCGGCGGTGGGCGAGTTGGGCATCAGCACCATGTAGCGGCCGGCCAGCGAGATGAAGCTGGTCAGGGCGGCGCCCTTGTTGCCGCGTTCTTCCTTATCGACCTGGACCACGATCTCCTGGCCCTCGCGCAACAACTCGCGCAGGCCGGCCTTGTTGTGGTCCACGCCGGGCTGGAAATAGTCGCGGGAGATTTCCTTCAGCGGCAGGAAGCCGTGGCGTTCGGCGCCGTATTCGACGAAAGCGGCCTCGAGCGAGGGCTCCAGCCGGGTGATGCGGCCTTTGTAGATGTTGGACTTCTTTTGTTCCTTGGACGGCTGTTCGATGTCGATGTCGTACAGGTTCTGGCCGTCGACGATGGCGACCCGCAGTTCTTCCGCCTGCGTCGCGTTGATCAGCATGCGCTTCATTGTTGCGTTCCTCGCGCGCTCTACCGCGCGGAACGCCATGGCGTTTCGCAATCTGGGAACACAGGCGCCTCCGTCGCGATCGTCGGCCGCAACGAATGCGGGCCGCCCGCGCGCCGGCGAGGCCTCCACTACCAGCGCTACATCACCACGGCACGCCGCGGGAGCGCTTCTTACCTATTAAAACTTTCGGGCCGGCGACGCGAACGTCGCACGGGGCGGGGCGGCGGTTTGGACCGGCTCAATCGAGCGTCAGGCCCTGGCGCCGCACAACTTTTGTTCATCGCGATGGTTTGACCCATCGGGCGAAGGCCGGTTCCGCCGGTCCGTCGCTGCTAACATGGCTACCCCGTGGGCAGTGGTTAGACGCGGACCGGAATCGCGAGAGGGGCTTTCGGCCCCGTACCGGGCCGCACGCTTGTCAGGCGTAATGGCTGGTACAACTCCCTGCGAAATCAAAACCTTATCTCGCGTCGCGAGTGTAACAGATAACGCTTCGGGATGACCCAGTCAGCAAACTCTGCTAATGCCGGTGCTCGTACCGTGCGCGTGCCCGATGACCGCGATGGACAGCGGCTCGATAATTTCCTGCTCGGCCAACTCAAAGGTGCGCCCAGGTCCTTGATCTACAAGCTGGTGCGTTCCGGCCAGGTGCGCGTGAACGGGGGCCGGGCCAAGGCCGAGCGCAAGCTCGAGGCCGGCGACGAGGTGCGCATTCCGCCCGTCCGTCTCAGCGAGCCGGGCGACAAGCCGATGCCGCCGAAGGGTTTCATGGACGCGCTGGACGCGGCGATCGTGTTCGAGGACGCGCGCCTGCTCGCCCTGAACAAGCCCTCCGGGGTAGCCAGCCACGGCGGCAGCGGGATCAGCTTCGGCGCGATCGAGACCCTGCGCGCCTCGCGACCCGGCCACACCCTGGAACTGGTGCACCGGCTCGACCGCGACACCTCGGGGCTGTTGATCGTGGCCAAGAAGCGTTCGGCGCTGACCGAGATGCAGGCCTTGATGCGCGAGGACGGCGGCATCGCCAAGCGCTATCTGGCGCTGCTGACCGGGCGCATGCCCGACGGCGTCATGAGCGTGGACGCGCCGCTGCACATCGGCCTGCGCCAGGGCGGCGAGCGCCATGTCCAGGTCCATCGCGACGGCAAGCCCTCGCTGAGCCACTTCAAGGTGCTGGAGCGGCGCGGCGGGCAATCGTATTGCGAGGTGCGGATCGAAACCGGCCGCACGCATCAGATTCGCGTGCATGCCCAGCATATCGGCCATCCGGTCGCGGGCGACGACAAATACGGCGAGGCCGAGGCCAACAAGCGCCTGCGCGACCAGGCCGGCCTGCGCCGCCTGTTCCTGCATGCATCGACGCTGGAGTTCGCGCTCGACGGCGGCCGCGAGCCGTACCTGCTCAACGCGCCGCTGGCGCCGGAGTTGATCGAGGTGCTCGACCGCCTGGGCTAAGCCGCCCGGCGGCGGATCATTTCAGGGTTTTCTGCCGGCGCTTGTGAGCGTGGCGCTCGTCGCCTTCGAACCAGCCCAGGTGGGTGCCGTCGTCGTCGTAGTCCACGATCCGGCCGTCCTTGACGATGACGCCGATGAGGTTGTTGGCGACGGTGTCGAACTTGATCTGGGCGAAGCGCGCGGCGTGGCCGTCGCTGATGTGGATCTCGGTGAGCCGGGCCTTGCGCCAGGCGTCTTGCGGGGAGGCCACGCCGAACTCGCGCAGGTGCGCCTGCAGCGAGGTTTCGCCGGGTTCGACATCTACGCCGTAGTCGGCGACCTGGAAGGAAAACAGGCATTCCTCCCACAGCAGCGATTCGATTATCGCCAGCGCCGCCGCCTCCAGCCGCAACACGTCCTCGACAGTGCGGGCCATGGCCTCAGTGACGACCGATTCCGCGCCGTCGGCGGGAAACAGGACGAAGTCCACCGGCCGATCGAACATCGGCACGTGCAATTCGAACTGCCCCAGCCCGATGTCCTCCCAGCGCACGAGCGCGGCGAGCCGTCGCTGATCCATGCCGCTGTCCAGCGCCGTGCCGCCCGCTTACAGGCCGCTGGGCACCTGTCCGCAATGCTCCGGCCGCGACGGCGGCGCGTGGAAGGTCACCGGCACCTGGATATCGGTGGCGACCGGCTTGCCGTTGCGCGTGGCCGCTTCGAAACGCCAGCTCTGCACGCCCTTGATCGCGGCATCGTCCAGCGCCTTGGTCTGGCTGCTGGTGAGCACGTTGACCCGGGTCGGCTTGCCTTCCACGCCGACGGTCAGCTGCAGCACCACCTTGCCGCCGATCTGGTCGCAACCGATTTCCGGCGGGTATTGCGGCGGCGGCGTGTCCACCGCGCGCAGCGGCGTGGACGGGATCACCGCTTCCTCGGGAGCGCGCTGACCGCAGCCGGCGATCAGCGCCGCGATCAGGCCGGCGGCCAGCGCCGGAGCCAGGCGCGGCGAAACGGTGTCGAACATGCGGCGAGCAGTTGCGTTCATGGGGTGATCAACCTGTCAGAGCTTCGGCCTTGGCCGCGCAGATGAAGTCGTTTTCGCTCAGGCCACCGACATCGTGAGTGGAATAGCGCACCACGCAGCGGTCGTAGTGGACGCCGAGGTCGGGATGATGATCCTCGCGATGGGCCATGAAGGCCAGTGCATTCACGAACGCCATGGTCCGGTAGTAGTTGTCGAAGCGGAAGGTCTTGGTGAGGGCGTGGCCGTCCTCGGCCAGCTCCCAGCCGGGCACTTCCGGCAGCAGCTCGCGCACGCGCGCTTCGCTCAGGCGGTGCTCGCTGCCGCGCAGGGGCGTGCAGTGGGCCTGGGGCAGGGGGATGAGGTCGTTCATGCGGAAGACTCCTGGCGGCCTGGCGCGGGCGCCGCGGCGTTGCGTTTGCGCCGGCGCGACACCATATGAACGGAATCGTATCGCCGACGGTCGTAGGATGCGTGCACGGCATCAGGCCGCACCGACCCCGCTAGAATAGCCCGATGATCAATATTTCCGAATCCGCCCAGACCCATTTCCGCAAGCTGATCGAGCGCGAGGCCCTGCCGGGCCTGGGCGTTCGCCTGTCGGCCGTTCACGCGGGCACGGCGCGCGCCGACGTGCGTCTGGAGTTCGCCGAGCCGGCCGATCTGGCCGGCGACGAGTGGGCGGTGGATTGCGACGGCTTCACTCTGTGGCTGCACGCCGACAGCGTGAAGTACCTGGACGGCGCCGAGATCGATTACGAGAACAAGGCCACCGGCGGCCAGTTGCAGATCCGCGCGCCCAAGATCAAGGGCGAAGTGCCGGCCGAGTCGGCCTCGCTGGTCGAGCGCGTGCATTGGCTGGTCGAGCACGAGATCAATCCGCAACTGGCCCAGCATCGCGGCAACGTCTCGGTGCAGGAAGTCACCGCCGACGGCGTGGTGGTGCTGCGCTTCGGCGGCGGCTGCCACGGCTGCGGCATGGCCGATGTGACCCTCAAGCAGGGCATCGAGACCACGTTGATGAGCAAGGTGCCCGGGGTGACCGCGGTACGCGACGCGACCGACCACGACACCGGCCACGCGCCGTACATGCCGCGCGACACCGCGGCCTGACCCCGGCGCGGCGCAGCCTATGCCCACCGCCGCATCGATCATCGAAGCCCTGCAGCGCAAGCTGCGGCTTTCGCTTCGGCGCGAATCGCCTCCGCCCGGGCAGTTTCCGCCGGGCTGGCAGTCGTGGCTGGATTCGCTGCGTCCGCAGCCCGGCGAAGTCACCGGCGCGACCTGCGATGCGATGGTCGCCGCGCTGGCGCAGCGGCCCTTGGCGCAGCCGCCGCGGCGGGTAGAGTCGCTCAATCGCTGGCAAGCCTTCGCGACCCTGTGGCGCCAGCAATGGCAGCCGCCGGCGCGCGAGGAGCGCGGCCTGCGCTGGGCCGCGGGCGTGGTGTCGCTGCTGTGGCATCTGCTGTTCGGCGGATTGCTGGTGTGGCTGATGTATCTGCAGTATTTCGCCACCCGGCCGCCGCCGCAGGGCGAGACCGTCACCATGGTCGAATACATCGGCGAAGGCACGCCGAAGGAACCCGGCGGCGGTCAGCAGCAACCCAGCGATCAGCCGCAGACCGAACCGGCGCCGCAGCCCACGCCGCAACCGCAGCAACAAACCGCGCAGGCCGCGGTGCCGCCGCCGCAGGTCGAGGTCAGCACGCCGCCGACGCCGGAACTGCAGGCGCAGTTGCCCGACGTGCCGCAGCGCGACGTGCCCGAGCCGCAGATTCCGCCGCCCACCGTCGAACAGCCGGTGATGGTGAGCAAGGACGTGCCCGATTCCCCGCAGATCTTCGTGCTGCCGCCGACGCGCAAGCGCGTGGAGGAAACCCTGCGGGTGCCGCAGATCGAGTCGGCCGCCCAGCCGGTGCACACGGTCGACGTGCCCGCACCAGTGCAGCCGCCGACGCTGGAAGTGCAGCAGCGCGACATCGCATTGCCGACCGTCGCGGCCAAGCCGCGCGAGATCGCCGTGCGCGAAGTGCCGGCGCCGCTGCCGCAACTGCAGGTGCGCGAGTTGCCGACGCGGCCGATCGAAACCCCGCAACTGCGCAGCGCCACGCCGCAAGTGCGCGTGGCCGAGATTCCGACGCCATCGATCCCTGCGCCGCCCGCGCCGGCCGCGACGCCGGCTCCGGCGCCGGCGGCCACACCCGCGACCGCACCCGCGACCGCACCGAGCGCGACGGCCACGACTTCGGCGCCGACGCCGGCAACATCCGCGGCCCCGGCCAGCACCACCGCGCCCAGTCCCAGCAGCGCCGCCAGCGCCGCGCCGGCTGCGCCTTCGCGCCCGCCGGCGGCGACCGCCGGCGCCGGGCCCAAGCCGACCCCGGCGCCGGGCACCTGGTCGGCGCCCAAGCGCGGCGACGATTGGGGCGATTCGGCCCGCAACCGTCCGGGCGCGCAGCGCGGCGACACGCCGGGCCTGTACAACAGCGACGGCAGCCTGCGCCTGGCCGATGCGCCGGGTTCGGCCTCGCCGGGTAAGCCGCCGGGCACGATCACCGAAGAGATCAAGGATCTCGATCGCGCCGGCACCTGGCTGCGGCGCAAGCCCACCGATTACGAACCGACCAGCCTGGACAAGTACTGGCGTCCGAACGAAACCCTGCTGGCCGAGTGGGTGCGGCGCAGCGTGCAGACGGTGATGATCCCGATCCCGGGCACGACCAAGCGCATCCAGTGCTCGGTGGTGCTGCTGATGGCCGGCGGCGGTTGCGGCATCAACGATCCCAACCTCAACGACCAGCCGGCCGAAGCCCGTCCGCCGCCGGATATTCCGTTCAAGAAGCATCTGCAGGAAGACAACGGCAGCGTTCGGCCGCCGCCGGGTGGGTAACCGCAGCGACGGACGAAAGCGTTCGGCCTGAAGCCCTGCGGCCCGACTGCTTTCGTTGTGAAGCCCCCTGCGTTGCTTGCGGGCGCGAGCGCGAGCAATCGCGGAAATCCAAGCGGGAGCATTCGCGCCTGCGGCGCTCATTCCCTCACCCCAGCCCTCTCCCGCAAGCGGGAGAGGGAGTCACAGCGCCCTCGTTGCCTAATCTGTCCTGCCTACGGCCCGTGCGACTCCGACCCAATCGGCCGCTCCAATCCCAAGACCCCAGACACAAAAACGGCCCGCAAGCGGGCCGTTTCCATGACCGAAGGCGCGGACAAGCCGCGCCCCAGGCTCAGTGGATACCGTGCAAATCGCGCAACTGCACATCCTTGTCGCGCGAACCGAAGTACGCGGCCAGATCGGCGATCTGCTGATCGTTCAGATTCTTGGCCTGGCTCGACATCAGCGCGTGCTCGCGGTCGCCGTCGCGGTACATCTGCAACGAGTGGGCGATGTAATCGTGGTACTGACCGGCCAGACGCGGGTAGGTCGGGTCGATCGGCGCATTGCCTTCGGCGCCGTGGCAGCTCACGCACGACTGCTTGGTCGGACTGCGCTCGCCGTCGCTGGCCAGCGCCTTGCCGTGCTCGATGTTGCCGGCCGGCAGGCCCGAGGACGAGGAGGTGTGGCCTTCGTTGCGATCGGCCGAGGAATGGCCGGCCGGGACTTCACCGCCGCCGGAGCAGGCGGACAGGGCGAGAGCGAGCGTGGCGATGGCGAGGCCGCTCTTGAGGAAGCTGGGATTCGTCATGGGGCGGCTCACTTGGCGCTGGAAAGGAAGGCGGCGATGTCGGCGATGTCCTGGTCCGAGAAGCTCTGGGCCTGGGCCTGCATCGTCGGGTGCTTGCGCGCGCCCTTCTTGTATTCGGTCAACGCGTTGACCAGGTACTCCTGCGACTGACCGACGATCTTGGGAACGTGGTAGTTCGGATAAGCGTTTTTATAGCCGGTAACGCCGTGGCAGCCCTGGCAGGTATAGGTGAGCTGGTGGCCGGTTTCCGGATTGCCCTTGATGGCCGGGGCGGCGGCGGGAGCAGCGGCGGGTGCGGCCGTTGCGGCGGGAGCCGGGGCCTTGGCGGGGTCCTGCGCGGCCGCGGTGGCGGCGAACAGGGTCAGGGCAAAGCAGGCGGCGATCGTCAGCGGTCGCATCATGTCGTAGTCCGCAATCTCGAGTGGCTAGCGAAAGGTGTGGCTGGCTCTGCGGGGCCGAAGCCGCGCACAAGTCCGCGAGTATAGCCGGCGAGACGATTGCAACGAAGTCGTCCATCGACGCATCCATACTGACGCCGGTCCCGGAACGCGCCGCAAGCTCGACCCAAGGCCGACTGGAACCCATGCAGATCAGGCACGCAAGCTGCGACCGACAGCGCTCGCGCTAACCGTGCCTCAGAATAAATGCATGGCTCCAGTCATCATGACCTTCGGCGGATGTTGGCTATCCGGGTCGGTGATATACCTATATACAACACCGGCATACGACCGGTAACCGACGAATATTTCTAGAACACTGGGGTCGTCTCGAATGCGTCAACTCACCAACAACCGCAACAGCGGTCCGGCAGTGCGCGGCACGGTGGCCTTGGCCGCCCTGGCCCTGGCTTGCACCCTCGGACTGTCCGCCTGCAAGGGCGGAGCGGGCGCCGCCGAGGCGCAGGCCAAGGAAGCCAAGGACAAGGTATCCGATGCGGTGCCGGTCGAGGTCGCGCAGGCTTCCCGGCGCGCGATCGCCGCCAGCTACACCGGCACCGCGCCGCTGGAGGCGCGCGCCGAATCGCAGGTGGTGGCCAAGACCTCCGGCGTCGCCCTCGACGTCATGGTCGAAGAAGGCCAACTGGTCAAGGCCGGGCAGGTGCTGGTACGGCTGGATTCGGCCCGCGCCGAGCAGCAGGCCGCGCAGACCAGCGCGACCATGCGCAAGCTGGAAGCCAATTACGCCCGCGCCCGGCAGATGGCCGAGCAGCGCCTGCTCAGCGCCAACGACGCCGACCAACTGCGCTACGACCTGGACAGCGCCCGCGCCGCCAATCGTCTGGCCACGCTGGAGTTGTCCTACGCCAAGGTCGAAGCGCCGATTTCCGGCGTGGTCGCCTCGCGTTCGATCAAGACCGGCAACTTCGTCCAGATCAACTCGCCGATCATCCGCATCGTCGATACCTCGCAGCTGGAAGCCACGCTCAACGTCCCCGAGCGCGAACTGGCCACGCTGAAGGCCGGCCTGCCGGTGCAGATGCTGGTGGACGCCATGCCCGGCAAGGTATTCACCGGCACCGTCGCCCGCGTCGCCCCGGTGGTGGATTCGGGCAGCGGCACCTTCCGCGTGATCTGCTCCTTCGAAGGCGGCGGCGTGCTGCAGCCGGGCATGTTCGGCCGCCTGCGCATCGACTACGACAACCGCGCCGACGCCCTGGTGGTGCCGCGCGCGGCGCTGCTGGACGACGAAGGCGATCCGGCGGTGTTCGTGGTGCGCGGCAAGAAGGTCTCGCGCGTGCCGGTCAAGCTGGGTTATCTGGACGGCGCCTGGGCCGAGATCCGCTCCGGGGTGAAGCTCGGCGAGCAGGTCGTGGTCGCCGGCAAGACCGCCTTGCGCGAAGGCACCGAGGTGCTGCTGATCAACACCAAGCCGGCCACGGTCGCCGCGGCGGACAAGCCTGCTGCCGCCAAGCCCGCTTCCGACAAGCAATAAGCGCACCGCTTGCGGTCCGACGCGGCCGGTCTGCGGCCGCGTCCTTCGAAACTCTTTTGAACGTGGGGACTGACTGTGGCTCAGCTTCCGGACACGACGTCCTTTAACCTGGTGGAGTTTTCCACCCGTCGCCGCGTGACCGTGGCGATGGTGACGATCACCTTCCTGCTGTTCGGCGTGATCGCGCTTAACAGCCTCAAGGTCAATCTGCTGCCCGACCTGAGTTATCCGACGCTCACGGTGCGCACCGAATACACGGGCGCGGCGCCGACCGAGGTCGAAACCCTGATCACAGAGCCGCTGGAAGAAGCGGTCGGCGTGGTCAAGGGCTTGCGCAAGTTGAAGTCGGTTTCGCGCACCGGCCAGAGCGATGTCGTGCTCGAGTTCGCCTGGGGCACCGACATGGACCAGGCCAGCCTGGAGGTGCGCGACAAGATGGAGATCGTGCAGCTGCCGCTGGAGGCCAAGAAGCCGGTGCTGCTGCGCTTCAATCCGTCCACCGAGCCGATCCTGCGCATCGCGCTGTCGACCAAGGGCGGCGATAAAGTCAGCGAGAGCGAGGCGATCCGCCAGCTCACCGCGCTGCGCCGCTACGCCGACGACGATCTGAAGAAGAAGCTCGAACCGGTCGACGGCGTCGCCGCGGTCAAGGTCGGCGGCGGCCTGGAGGACGAAATCCAGGTCGATATCGACCAGCAGAAGATTTCCCAGCTCAACCTGCCCATCGACACCGTCATCCAGCGCCTGAAGGCGGAGAACATCAATATCTCCGGCGGCCGCCTGGAAGAGGGCGCGCAGCGCTATCTGGTGCGCACGGTCAACGAATTCGCCAGCGTGCCGGAAATCCGCGAGATGCTGGTGACCACGCAGAAGGCCGGCGGCAACGCCGCGGCCGACGCGGCGGCGGAAATGGCGCGCGTCGCCGCGGCCTCCGGCTCGGCCGACGCGATGGCGGCGGCGGCTTCGGTGCAGAGCGCGAACTCGGGCGACCAGTCCACCGCCGCCGGCGGCAAGCCGGTGCGGCTCAAGGACATCGCCGACGTCCGCCAGGGCTACAAGGAACGCGAGGCGATCATCCGCCTGGGCGGCGTGGAAGCGGTGGAACTGGCGATCTACAAGGAAGGCGACGCCAACACCGTGTCCACCGCCGATGCGATCCAGGCGCGGCTGGCGCAGATCAAGTCGCAGATTCCGCCGGACGTGGAACTGACCACGATCGACGACCAATCGCAGTTCATCCGCCACGCCATCAGCGACGTCAAGAAAGACGCGGTGATCGGCGGCTTCCTCGCCGTGCTGATCATCTTCCTGTTCCTGCGCGACGGCTGGAGCACGTTCGTGATCGGCCTGTCGCTGCCGGTGTCGATCATCGCCACCTTCTTCTTCATGGATCGGCTCGGCCTGAGCTTGAACGTGATGTCGCTGGGCGGTCTGGCGTTGGCCACCGGCCTGGTGGTGGACGATTCGATCGTGGTGCTGGAGTCCATCGCCAAGGCGCGCGAACGCGGGCTGGGGATACTCGAAGCGGCGGTGGTCGGCACGCGCGAGGTCAGCATGGCGGTGGTCGCTTCCACCTTGACCACCATCGCGGTGTTCCTGCCGCTGGTGTTCGTGGAAGGCATCGCCGGCCAGTTGTTCCGCGATCAGGCCCTGACCGTGGCGCTGGCGATCGCGATCTCGCTGATCGTGTCGATGACCCTGATTCCGATGCTGAGCGCCTTGCGCGGCCGCCCGGCGCTGGGGTTCCAGGAAGAACCGCCGCATCCGCGCTGGCAGCCCAAGAACGGCGTGCTGCGAGTGCTGGCGTGGTTTCCGCATGCGATCGTGGTGGCGGTGCGTTCGGTGTTCTTCGGCATCGCCTGGCTGGTGGTGCGCGTCTGGCGCGGCGTCGCCGCGGTGGTCGGCCCTGTCATGGGCAAGGCCAGCGATATCGCGATGGCGCCGTATGCGCGCGCCGAACGCGGCTATCTGAAGCTGCTGCCGGCGGCGATGGGCCATCGCGTGCTGGTGCTGGGGCTGGCGGCGCTGGCGTTCGCCGCGACGCTGGCGGCGGTGCCGCTGTTGGGCGCCGACCTGATTCCGCAGCTCGCCCAGGACCGCTTCGACATGACCGTCAAGCTGCCGCCGGGCACGCCGCTGCGCGAAACCGACAAGCTGGTGCGCGAGATCCAGGAAAAGCACGCGAAAGACCCGGGCATCCATGCCTGGTTCGGCGTCAGCGGCAGCGGCACGCGGCTGGACGCCAACCCGACCGAGAGCGGCGAGAACATCGGCAAGATCACCGTGGTGATGGCCGACGGCGGCAGCAAGCAGATCGAAGCGGAAGAAACCGAACGCCTGCGCCGCACCATGCAGGGCCATCCGGGCGCGCAGGTCGATTTCGCCCGTCCGCAGCTGTTCAGCTTCTCCACGCCGCTGGAAATCGAACTGCGCGGCCAGGATCTGGAAACCATCCAGCGCGCCGGCCAGCAGATGGCCAAGATGTTGCGCGGCAGCGAGCACTTCGCCGACGTGAAGTCGACGGTGGAGCAGGGTTTCCCCGAGATCCAGATCCGCTTCGACCAGGACCGCGCCGGCGCGCTCGGCCTGGCCACCCGCGACATCGCCGACGTGGTGGTCAAGAAGGTGCGCGGCGATGTCGCCACCCGCTACAGCTTCCGCGATCGCAAGATCGACGTGCTGGTGCGCGCGCGCGAATCCGATCGCGCTTCGATCGAAAGCATCCGCCGTCTGATCGTCAATCCCGGCAGCAACCGTCCGGTGACTCTGGAATCGGTGGCCGACGTGATCGCCACCACTGGCCCCAGCGAAATCCACCGCGCCGATCAGGTGCGCGTGGCGATCGTGTCGTCGAACCTGCGCGACATCGACCTGGGCGGCGCCATCGCCGAAGTCGAGAAGCTGGTGCGCGAGCAGCCGTTGAGCCCGGAAGTGCGCATGCACATCGGCGGCCAGGGCGAGGAGCTGCAGCAGTCGATCAATTCGCTGTTGTTCGCGTTCGGCTTGGCGATCTTCCTCGTTTACCTCGTGATGGCGTCGCAGTTCGAATCGCTGCTGCATCCGTTCGTGATTCTGTTCACCATCCCGCTGGCATTGGTCGGCGCGGTGCTGGCGTTGTTGCTGACGCGTTCGGCGGTGTCGGTAGTGGTCTTCATCGGTTTGATTCTGCTGGTGGGCTTGGTGGTGAAGAACGCCATCATCCTGATCGACAAGGTCAATCAGTTGCGCGAGCACGGCATGCCCAAGCGCGAGGCCTTGATCGAAGGCGCGCGTTCGCGACTGCGCCCGATCATCATGACCACGCTGTGCACCTTGTTCGGCTTCCTGCCGCTGGCGATCGCGACCGGCGAGGGCGCCGAAGTGCGCTCGCCGATGGCGATCACGGTGATCGGCGGCCTGCTGGTGTCCACGCTGCTGACCTTGGTGGTRATCCCGGTGGTCTACGATCTGCTAGACCGCCGCGGCGACGAGTACTACCGCAATCGCGTGCGCAAGGCGCAGCGCGAAGCCGATGCGGCCAAGGACCGGATCGGCCACGACAACGACCCGCTGGCCGAGGCGCACTGACATGAGCAGCGTTGCCGAGATCAGCATCAAGCGGCCGATCACGACCATCATGCTGTTCGTGTCGATGTTCGTGATCGGCTTGATCGCGGCGGTGCGGCTGCCGCTGGAGTCGCTGCCGGACATCTCCGCGCCGTTCCTGTTCATCCAGCTGCCTTACGACGGCTCCACGCCGGAGGAAGTCGAGCGCACGATCATGCGTCCGGCCGAGGAAGCGCTGGCGACGATGACCGGCATCAAGAGCATGCAGGGCAACGCGACCGCCACCGGCGCCTCGATCTTCCTGCAGTTCAAGGACTGGGACCGCGACATCTCGATCGCGGCCTCGGACGCGCGCGAGCGCATCGACGCGATCATGGACGATCTGCCCGACGGCTTTCAGCGCTACTTCGTGTTCAAGTGGTCCAGCTCCGATCAGGCCGTGCTGCAGGTGCGACTGGCCGGCGACATGGACCTGAGCCGCGAATACGACCTGATCGACCGCGAGTTCAAGCGCCGGCTCGAACGCATTCCCGGCGTGGCCAAGGTCGAGATCGGCGGCGCGGCGCCCAACGAGGTCGAGATCGCGATCCTGCCCGACCGCATGGTCGCGCACGACGTGGACCTCAACACTCTGACCAAGAAACTGCAGGCGCTGAACTTCTCGATTTCCGCCGGCGAGATCGAAGACGGCGGGCGCCGCCTGCGGGTGCAGCCGATCGGTCAGGTGATCGACCTGGAGCAGTTCCGCAACCTGGTGATCAGCACCTCCGGCCTGAAGCTGCGCGACATCGCCGACATCCGCCTCAAGCCCGCGCGCCTGGACACCGGCCGGCGCCTGGACGGGCGTCCGGCGATCGGCCTGGACATCTTCAAGGAACGCAGCGCCAATCTGGTGGAAGTTTCCAAGCTGGCGCTGGCCGAGGTCGAGGCGATCCGCGCGCAACCGGCGCTGAGCAACATCGAAATCAAGGTGGTGCAGAACCAGGGCGAGGAAGTCACCGACTCGCTGCTCGAACTCGGCGAGGCCGGCGCGATCGGCCTGCTGCTGTCGATCGCGGTGCTGTTCTTCTTCCTGCGCCATTGGCCGTCGACGCTGATGGTGACCCTGGCGATTCCGATCTGCTTCGTGATGACCCTGGGCTTCATGCACTTCGTCGGCGTGACCCTCAACGTGTTGTCGCTGATGGGCCTGCTGCTGGCGGTGGGCATGTTGGTGGACAACGCGGTGGTGGTGGTCGAGAGCATCTACCAGGAACGCGAGAAGATGCCCGAGCAGCCGCAGCTGGCCTCGATCATCGGCACCCGCCACGTCGCCATCGCGCTGTCGGCCGGCACCTTGTGCCACTGCATCGTGTTCCTGCCGAACCTGATCGGCGAGACCAACAACATCAGCATCTTCATGTCGCAGATCGCGATCACCATCTCGGTGTCGCTGCTGGCGTCGTGGCTGGTCGCGGTCAGCCTGATCCCGATGATCTCGGCGCGAATGAAGACGCCGCCGGCGGTCAACAAGACCACCGGCCTGATCCCGCGCCTGCAGCGCAACTACGCGCATTTCCTGCGCTGGACATTGGAACATCGCGGCCTGAGCGTGATCGGCATCATCCTGGTGGTGGCGCTGAGCATCGTGCCGATGATGATGACCAAGTTCGACATGTTCGGTAACGACGGCGGCAAGGAAGCTTTCATCGCCTATCACTGGAAGGGCAACTACACCCGCGATCAGATGTCGGCGGAAATCCTCAAGACCGAGCAGTTCCTGGAGCCTCGGCGCAAGGAATTCCACATCAAGCAGATCTACTCGTTCTTCAGCGAGAACAACGGCGGCAACGCCGGCACGCGCCTGCAGTTCGTCGATGGCGAGGTGGAAAACACCAAGGCCATGACCGAGCGCATCAGCAAGGTGCTGCCCAAGTCGGCCAAGGCCGAGATCGTCGTCAGCCTGGACGGCGGCGACGGCGGTGGCGGCGGCGGGCAGGACGGCAAGAGCGTGCAGGTGCAACTGGTCGGCGATTCGACCGAGACGCTGTCGGAACTGGCCGGCGACATCGTGCCGATCCTGTCGCGGCGTCCGGAGCTGCGCGATGTGCGCGTGGACGTGGGCGATCGCAATTCCGAGCTCAACGTGCGGGTGGACCGCGAGCGCGCGGCCTCGTTCGGTTTCAGCGTCGAGGAAGTTTCGCGCTTCGTCGGCCTGGCCCTGCGCGGCGCCCAGTTGCGCGATTTCCAGCGCGGCGAGACCGAGGTTCCGGTGTGGGCGCGTTTCGCCGGCGCTGAGAAGTTCGGGATCGAGAACCTGTCCGAGTTCACCGTGCGTTCGCCCGACGGCCGCAGCGTGCCGCTGTTGGCGATGGTCGATGTCAACGTGCGCCCGACCGCCAGCCAGATCAACCGAAACAACCGCCAGACCACGCTGACCATCCAGGCCAACCTCAACGCCAAGACCACCACGCCCGAAGCGCGCAAGGCGATGGAAGAGACGTTGAAGAAGGTCGCGTTCCCGGCCGGCTACAGCTACACCTTCGACGGCAGCTCGTTCGAGCGCGACGACGACGCCGGCAAGCAGATGATGATCAATCTGGTGCTGGCGCTGGTGATGATCTACGTGGTGATGGCGGCGGTGTTCGAATCGCTGCTGTTCCCGGCGGCGATCATGAGCTGCGTGGTGTTCTCGATCTTCGGCGTGTTCTGGCTGTTCTGGCTCACCGGCAGCTCGTTCACGATCATGGCCTTCATCGGCATCCTGGTGCTGATGGGCGTGGTGGTGAACAACGGCATCGTCATGGTCGAGCACATCAACAACCTGCGCCGGCGCGGCTTGTCGCGCAACGAGGCCCTGGTGGAAGGCAGTCGCGAACGTCTGCGTCCGATCATGATGACGATGGGCACGGCGATCCTGGCGATGATCCCGATCTCGCTCAGCGACACGGTCGTGCTCGGCGGCCTGGCCTATTCGCCGATGGCGCGCGCCGTCGCCGGCGGCCTGGCGTTCTCGACCGTGGTCAGCCTGCTGTTCCTGCCGACGATCTACGCGATCCTCGACGACATGCGCGAAGGCACCTCGGTGCTGGTGCGCCGCGCGCGCGGCAAGCCCGCGCGCGGTGGTGAGGCGCCGGCGTTGGCGTAATTGCCGGCAGCGGCGCGGTCTCGATGAAATGCAGTTCCCCCCTTTGAAAAAGGGGGCAGGGGGGATTCGCTTCTACCCGCGCAAACTCATCGACCCGTGTCAAACGCGCAAAGCGAATCCCCCGCGCGACGGTTTAACCTGAAACGAACCACCGTCAGGCGCTCGCCCCCTTTTTCAAAGTGGGCACCGATTCAAAGGGGGGCGTCGAATTCCGACAGCAGCGCCGCCTCGATGAGAGGCAGTTCCCCCCTTTGAAAAGGGGGCAGGGGGGATTTGCTTCTACCCGCGCAAGCTCATCGACCCCGTCGAACGCGCAAAGCAAATCCCCCGCGCGACGGTTCAACTCGAAACGAACCACCGTCGGGCGCTCGCCCCCTTTTTCAAAGTGGGCACCGATTCAAAGAGGGGCGCCGAATTCCGGCAGCAGCACCGCCTCGATGAGAGGCAGTTCCCCCCTTTGAAAAAGGGGGGCAGGGGGGATTTGCTTCTACCCCACCAACTTGCTGGCAATCCGAAACCCAGCCAACCAAACCCCGATACCCGTACCGATATTGGTCAGCATGAAGTTCAGCACCACGCGCGCCACTCGATTGCGATACCAGCCCTTCACCGTCTGCGCGTCATCGCGCAAGGCCATGAAATCGCCGTAAGCCGGCTTGCGTCGATGCACTTCCACCAACGCGCTCAGCGCGCCAGTAGGCACGCCCGGGCGGAACGGTTTGAGCGGCGCGACCACCGCGGCGGTGATGATGCTCAAGGGATGGCCGCCGGCGATCAGGCAACCCAGCGCGGCCAGGCCGCCGGTGAACAGCACCCACTGCAGCAGCAGGTCCGCGCCCATCGCCGCGCCGCCCTTCCAGAAGCCCCAGCCGATGCCGGCCAGGATCAGCGAGGTGATCACGATCATCACCCACGGCACCTTGCTCTTGGTCTGCACCTGCTCCAGCGCGGTACGCTGCGCGATCGGGTCTTCCTTGTCTTCGCGCAGATGCTTGGCCAGACCCTGCAGATGGCCGGCGCCGATCACCGCCAGCACTTCGCGCGACTCGCCGACGGTTTCGCGCAGGCGCGCGGCCATGTAGCTGTCGCGCTCGGCGATCACGGTTTCGTACAACTGCGGGCTCTCGGCGGCGAACTCGCCGAAGCTCGATTCGAGCATGTCGCCTTGCTTGAGCTTCTCGATTTCTTCCTCGCCGACCTCATCGGCGGCGAACAAGCTGCTGATCAGGCCGACGCCGAGCTTGGCCCGGCCCCAGAAACCCAGCCGCTGCGAAGCGCGGCGGAAGGTCAGACCCACTTCGCGGTCGATCAGATGCACCGGCAGCTCGCGCTGGCGCGCTTCCAGCACCGCGCGCTTGAGTTCGGCGCCCGGCTCGATGCCCAGTTGTTCGGCCAATCGGCGCTGATACGCGGCGAGGGCCAGATTGGCCGCGAACAGCGCGGTCTTGCCCGAGCGGATTACCTGGATCAGGTCGAGCTTGGCCAGCGCGTCCGGATCGGTCAGCGCCTGCAGGCGCTGGGCGTCGAGCTCGACCGCGACCGCGTCGTACCGGCCGCTGCCGATTGCATCGCGGACCGCATCGACGCTGGCCTGGGAGACGTGCGCGGTGCCCAGCAGGGTGTAGCGGACGCCGTCTCGTTCGACGATGGCATGCGGTTGGCCTTGCAGGCCGTCGTTCAGCGGTTCATTCATTCGGGATCGGGCTTCTGGGCTCGCGCGGCGAAGTGCTGTGCCGGAGCACAGAAAGGCCCGCAGCATAGAGGCTGCACGGGGTGCCGGCAAACCTGCGACGGCGGTCTAGGCGTGGCCCGGGGGCGGCTCATCCGGGCCGGTCTGCATCGCGCCATCGGCCATCGCCAGAACCTGCGACAGGGCGGTCTGGCGGATCTGCCGGCTCAGATCGGCGTCGCCGACCGCGCGCGCCAGCATCGCGCCGCCGACGCACAGCGTCGCCATCGTCAGCGCGCGTTCGCGCGCATGCTCGCTTTCGCCCAGCGAGCGCTGCAGCAGCCCGATCAGGCTGTCGAGCACCTGGGTGTAGGCCTGGCGGACGCAATCGTCGCCGCGGGCGACCTCGGAGGAGAACGAAATCAGCGGACAGCTGTGGTCGATATCGGCCTGATGCCGGTCCGACAGGTATTCGGCCGCCAGTTGCCGGGCATCGCGGTGGGTCGGCGCGCCGCCCAGGCCGGGCGAGCAATGCAGGATGTGGCTGACGACCTCGGAGTACAGATCCTGCTTGCGCTGGAAATGGTTATAGAAGCCGCCGCGGGTCAGGCCGGCCTCGGCCATGATCTGGTCGATCGAAACTTCGGAAAACCCGTGCCGGTTGAACAAGCGCCGGGCCGATTCGACGATGCGCGCGCGGGTCTGGGCTTTGTGTTCCAGGGAATAGGGCATGGCGGCGGGCGAGGGAAGCCTGAGACGGGTTCGATTTCGGAGCCGGGCGGGTGAAACCCCGGCCGCGACCGGTTTAGCACGATTCTAATTATGTTCTTGAACATATTAATACCCGCCGCAGAATCCGCCTGTCCTTCCGCCACGAGGAATTCCGCAATGCAAGCAATGACGCTGTATTACTGCGAAACCCCCAATGCGCGACTGGCCTGCGCGGCCGCGCGTCAGCTCGGCGCTCCGGTCGAGTTCGTCCATGTCGATCTCAAGACCGGCCAGCAGCGCCGGCCCGATTTCCTCGCCGTCAATCCGAACGGCAAGGTGCCGGCGCTGGTGCACGGCGACACCGTGCTGTGGGAAGCGCCGGCGATCGTTTCCTATCTGGCTCAGACGATGGGGTCGGACCTGTGGCCGGCCGAACCGGCGCGGCAGGTCGAGCTGCTGCGCTGGATCAACTGGAGCACCGCCCACTTCAGCCGTCATGCCGGCGTGCTGTTCTTCGAGCGGGTGCTGAAGGCCGAGTTCGGACTCGGCCAGCCGTCGGAGCCGGCGATCGAAGAGGCGACCAAGTACTTCCTGCAATTCGCCAAGGTGCTCGACAGCCAACTCGAAGGCCGCCGCTATCTGCTCGGCGAGACTCCGACCGTCGCCGATTTCGCCGTCGCCACCATGCTGCCGTGGGCGCAGCAGGCGCGGATGCCGCTGGAGGATTTCGCCCGGGTCCGCGACTGGTATGCGCGCATCGACGCGTTGCCGGGCTGGCGCGATCCGTATCCATCGCGCGCGGTGGCCGAAGCCGCGGCCTGAGCGCGGCGTTAGAACAAAAGCGAACGGTCTGGCCGAAGCCGGAGGGGTGGAGCCCCGGCCAGACCGGTCGCGTCGTGCTCGTCGGCCTTAGTTGCTTGATGAGCCGCGCGGCTTGAACAGCGCGGCTCGAACGACGCCGCTGCGTCAGGCGAAGCCGTAAGGCAGGTTTTCGCTCGAAACCACTTTCTCGCCGACCTGCTCGCCGTGCAGGAACCGCAGCGCCGCGCCGATCACGCTGCCGTCGTCGGCGATGCGGTTGTGGCCCAGCCCCTGCGTGCTCAGCAGGCGCGAGTCCGGCCAGTAGCGCGCATAGCGTTCGCCTTCCGACCACGGCACTTCGCGATCGTCCAGGTCGTGCACGATCAATGCCGGACTGGCGATGGTCGGCGCATTGCGATGGGCCTGCTGCGAATCGAAGCTGATGCCGATGTGCGATTCGTAATAAGCGAACATGCGCCGGCAGATATCCTCGCCGACCCACAAAAAGCGCGCGAAACGCTTCACCGCGGCGACCGGATCGGCGGCCGGCGCGATCAGCACCACGCGTTCGGCGCGCATGCCGCGCGCCATCGCCAACAGCGCCGCCGCGCCGCCCAGCGAATGGCCGATCACCAGCGCCGCCGGGCCGTAGTGCTCCCCAACCGCGAACAGATGACGGGTGAAGTCGGGCAGGGTGGCCAGGCGCCCGCCGCTGCGGCCGTGGCCGAGCTGATCGAAGGCGACCACGGCGTAACCTTCCGCGCGCAATTGCGGCAACCACTTGGCCACGCGGGTGCCGTGGCTCGACCAGCCGTGCGCGAACAACACATACGGCTGCTGCTGCGGATCGCCCCAGATATAGGTGGCGATGGCGTGGCCGTCGATCTGCAGGGTCTCCTCGCGCGCGCCGAAGGTCGGCGCGGCCAGGGCGCGCCGGCGCGAGGACGCGAACGGCGTGCAGAACAGCGTCGCGGCGCGGTGCATGGTCGCGTTAGGCGCCAGCCATGCGCCGAGCAGGAAGCCGAAACGCAGCCGGTACAGCTTGATTACATTACGAACGGTCGTGCTAATTTTGGCGATAAGCGGATACATGACGGAACCTCGTCGGTCGCTCAGGCGGTGGGGGAGGAAGCGTAGGAGCGGATCAGGCGCTCGAAGGCGCGACGGCCGCGTTCGGTGGCCGAGTCGTAGCCGAACAGGCCCGAATCGTGGTGCACGACCAGGGCCAGTCCGTAGATTTCGAACGCCAGTTGCGCGGTATCGGTGTCGGCGCCGAGTTCGCCGCTGTCGATGGCCAGCTGCACGGCCTTGCCCAGGACCTGATACCAGCGTTTTTGCTGATCGACCACCGCGGTGCGCAGGGCGCCGGGGCGGTCGTCGTACTCGCTGACCGCGCCGAGCAGCACGCAGCCGCCCTCGGTGTGGCGGGCCCAGTCAAACCAGTTGTCGGCGATGGCGCGCAGCCGCGGCAGGCCGCGAGGTTGCTTCAGCGCCGGCATCATCACGTAATCGACGAAGCGCTGGCTGGCCATGTCCAGCACCGCCAGCTGCAGGTCTTCGCGCGAGCCGAAGTGGGCGAACACGCCGCTCTTGGACATGCCCACCGCGGCCGCCAGCGGGCCGATCGACAAGCCCTCCAACCCGGCCGAGCAGGCGATGCCGTAGGCCTGGTCGAGGATGGCCTCGCGGGTGGCGGCGCCTTTATTGGTGGCGGTCAGAGCTGACATGGGGTGAAAATAGCACGTCCGTTCGTTTCATTGCGACCGTTCGTCGGCCGAACGGGCAAAGTCAGCATAGCGAGTTCGGGGTGCCGCAGCCGGCCTGGGCGGCACGCAGAATGTGTTCAATTGTGTTTGGCCGAGGCCAGCGCCGCCGCGTTGGGCGCTGTTGCGGGATACGGGCGGCGCGAGCCGCGACAGCGCGCTCAGCCGCGCGACTTGTGCCAAACGCCTAGCGCAGCGGCAGCCCGGGCACGTTTTCATCCGGCTCGCCGACTTTGCCGTCGCCGAGCGCGAGCACCATCTGCACGGTATCGAGCCAGCGCCCGTGCTTGCGGCCGATGCCGGGAAACACCCCGGCCAGCTGGAACCCGAGCCGCTCGTGCAGGCTCACCGAGGCCGCGTTGCTGCCGTCGCCGATCACCGCGACCATCTGCCGGAAGCCCAGCGCGGTGCAGTCCTGGATCAGCTGCCGCATCAGCGCGCGGCCGACGCCGCGGCCGTGGCAGGCCGGCTCGACATAGACCGAGTTCTCCACCGTCCAGCGATAGCCGATGCGGGTCCGGTACGAGGTCGCATAGGCATAGCCGGCGAACGTGCCGACGTTGGCATCGACGAATTCCGCGACCAGGTACGGATAGCCGGCTTCGACGATCGCGCGCCAGCGGCGACGCATTTCGGCGTCGTCGGGCACGTCGTACTCATAGGTCGCCACGCCCTCGCGCACTTCGCGGGCATACAGCGCGGCGATCGCGGCCAGATCGGCCTCGACGGCCGGGCGCAGCCGCAACTCGGGGCGCGGCGCGGCGCTCAATCGCGATACCGCTTGAGCAGGTCGCCGTAGGCGTCGATGCGGCGGTCGCGCAGGAACGGCCAGATCCGCCGCACGTGCTCGCTGCGGCCCAGATCGACCTGCGCCATCACGATTTCCGGCTCGGCGGTCTTCGCTTCGGCGAGGAACTCGCCCTGCGGCCCGAGCACATGGCTGGAGCCCCAGAACTGGATGCCCGAAGCGCCGATCGGCGAGGGCTCGTGCCCGACCCGGTTGACGCTGAGCACCGGCAGGCCGTTGGCGACCGCGTGGCCGCGGTGGCTGAGGATCCAGGCCATGCGCTGGCGGTCTTTTTCGTCCTGCTGATCGTCCGGGTCCCAGCCGATCGCGGTCGGGTACAGCAGCAGCTCGGCGCCGGCCAGCGCCATCAGCCGCGCGCCTTCCGGGTACCACTGGTCCCAGCACACCAGCACGCCGAGGCGGCCGACCGAGGTCTGGATCGGCTCGAAGCCGATATCGCCCGGGGTGAAATAGAACTTCTCGTAGAAGCCCGGATCGTCCGGGATGTGCATCTTGCGGTACTTGCCGGCGATGGAGCCGTCGGCTTCATAAACCACCGCGGTGTTGTGATACAACCCGGCCGCGCGGCGCTCGAACAGCGAGCTGACCAGCACCACGCCGTGCTGCTTGGCCAACGCGCCCAGGCGCTGCGTGCTCGGGCCCGGGATCGGCTCGGCCAGATCGAATTCGGCCACCGATTCGTGCTGGCAGAAATACGGCCCGTTGTGCAGTTCCTGCAGCAGGACCAGCTTGGCGCCCTGCTTGGCGGCTTCGCCGACGCGGCTTTCGATGTTGGCCAGGTTGGCCTCGCGCGAGCCGTGGTCGCGGTCCTGGATCAGGGCGACGGGGAGGGTGGTGTGCTTCATCGAATCGGATCCGTTTTCACTGGACGCTATGGTAGCTTGCCGGCCATGAGCGGACTCACTCGCAGCCCACGCGGCCGGCGCTTTGCAACGGTCGCATTGACGGCGCTGGCGCTGTCGTCGTCCGTCCAGGCCGCGGCCGGCGAAGCCGCAGCTAGCCGCTATTCGAGCCTGCTCGAAAAAGATTGCACGGCCGCGCCGGTGTCGAAGGACGAGGAAGGCCAGGGTGGCAGCTCGGTCTGCCCGGGCGTGGACGGCTATCGCTTGCAGGTGCACGACGGCGATGCGCGCATGTCGATCGACGTGGTGACGCCGGCCGGCAAGACACTGCCGCTTGAGTTCTGGAACACGGTGGGTTCGGGGTTCAGCAGCCTGGGCAACAGCGCCGAGTGGCGCTATCCGGCGTCCGGCGTCCGCGCCCCGAAGGCCTTGATCGTGCGCCTGAACATCAGCGAGAACCCGGAGCGGTCCGAGCTCACCACGTCCTATCTGGTGGTCAGCAAGCTCGGCGCCGACAGCGCCTGCGTGATCGCCAAGGTCGCGCCGGGCAAGGGGCAGAACGAGGCGGCACGCAAGGCGGCGGACGCCGCGCCCGCGGCGCCGTGTCTGCGCTCGAAAGACTGAGGCCGCCCGCCGCCGGGCGGGCACAGGTCGAATCGATTCTGGCCGGTCGAAGGGCGGGGCGCCGAAGCGGCCCCGCTCAAGCCGGTCAGCCGGCGACCACGCCCTGCGGCAACTGCATGGTCACGCAATGCAGGCTGCCGTTCTGCCAGATCAAGGGCCGGCAGGGCACGGCGACGATCTCGCGATCCGGGAAGGCCTGCGCCAGCACCGCCTGGGCTTCGCCGTCGCGGGCGTCGCCGTAGGCCGGCATCAGCACGGCTCCATTGATGATGAGGAAGTTGGCGTAACTGGCCGCCAGCCTTCGGTTTTCATCGATGATCGGCTGCGCCCACGGCAGCGCGAACAGGCGGTAGGGCCGGCCGTCGCGGGTGCGCAGGGCGGCCAGCTCGGCGGCCATGGCCTGCAGCTCTGGGTAATGCGAATCGGCCGGGTCGTCGCAACCCTGGTAGACGATCGCGTCCTCGGCGGCGAAGCGGGCCAGGGTGTCGATATGAGCGTCGGTGTCGTCGCCTTCCAGGTAGCCGTGATCCAGCCACAGCACCCGGTCCTGCTGCAGCCAGGCCGACAGCTTGGCGGTGAGCGCTTCGCGGCTGGCGTCGGGGTGGCGTTCGTGCAGGCATTGCCAGGTGCTCAGCAAGCTGCCCGCGCCGTCGGTTTCGATGCCGCCGCCTTCCAAAGCAAAATCAATGCTTTGGCGATCACTCTTCGAGAAAATTCCCTGATCGTGCAGGCGCTCGACCAACAGATCGTCCTGGCTGGCGTCGAACTTGCCGCCCCAGCCGGTGAAGCGGAAATCGAGCAGGCGGAAGCCGTCGCCGGCCTTGAGCGTGATCGGGCCGGAGTCGCGCAGCCAGGTGTCGTCGTAGGGCGCATCGATGAAGCGCACCCGCTCCATGTCGATGCGCGCCGAGGACAGGCGCGCGCGGGCGTAGGCCTGGACGTCGTCGTCGGCCACGCAGATCAGCACGGGTTGGAAGCGGGTGATGGCCGCGACCAGGGCGATGTAGGTCTCTTCGACCTCGCCCAGGCGTTGCGCCCAGTCGGTGTCGGCGTTCGGCCACGCGATAAGGACCGCGGACTGGGGTTCCCACTCCGCGGGGAAGCGCAATGCGTTGTTAGTCATAACCTCAAAGGATAGGCGGTTTCGGCCCGACTTCGTTGGCGTCGGCCTTGTTCGCGACCACGTCGATCACCCGGCTCTTCTCGAAATACACGGTGAAGGCCGGATAGACCCAGCGGTTGATCTGCGGCCACTGCTTCTTCTGGCCGCCGCGCGCATCCAGGCGCTGAGTGGGCTCGCCGTAGCGGGCCTTGACCTGGTCCATGCTCTGGCCGCGCGAGGGCAATGCGGACTTGCCCTCCTGCTGCACGCGCTGGATCAACAAAGTCTCGGCCGAGGCGGCGCCGGAGAGGGCGAGCAGGGCGAGCAGCGGTGCAACGGCAATGCGCAGTTTCATGGCAAATCCACCTCGTCAAAGGACGCGGGATTCTAGGCACAAGGTGACGCTTAGCGGCAGCGTGCGGCCGTCACGGTTTTGCGAAGCTGGGGACGAAAGGGGTGGAATAACGAAGAAAGCCGCCTTGCGGCGGCTTTCTACTTGAACCTCGGACGGCGGCGGGAGGCCGCCGGCGAGTCTTAGCGCTGACGCGCCTTGAAACGCGGGTTCGACTTGCAAATCACGAAGACCTTGCCGCGGCGGCGGACGACTTTGCAGTCGCGGTGACGGGCCTTCGCCGACTTCAGGGAGGACAGGACCTTCATGACAGACCTCGGCAAAAAATAGGTGGAAGAAGCGGGTGGAAAAGTTAGCCCGCGATTATAGAGGACAAATCTTCGCCGGATCAAGTGCTTGCGTAGAAAAAATCCAGCCGGCGCCGGCGAAGGGTCTTGGAAAGCGGTAATTGCCCGGATAAAGCGGGCCGGCGCAGCGCCGGATAGGCCGGTCGCGGCGGCGATCGCGGCCCGGTCCGGGCGGCGCGAGCGCGGCGCAGGATAGCCGATCCATCCGCCGCCGAATCGAAACCGCGTCCGGCCGCCGCATAATAGGCCGCATGAACAGCGCATCTTCCGACAACAGCAGCATCCCCGTCCTCACCATCGACGGGCCCTCGGGCTCGGGCAAGGGCACCATCAGCCGCCTGGTCGCGCAGCGACTGGGCTGGCATTACCTGGATTCGGGCGCCTTGTATCGGGCCGTCGGCGTCGCCGCCGGCTGGGCCGACCTGGACCTGGCCGACCCGGCCGCCCTGGTCCGCTGCGCCTTCGACACCCGCATCGGCTTTCGCGACGACCCCGGCGGCGAGCTGCGGGTGCTGGTCAACGAGCAGGACGCCACCGACGAATTGCGCACCGAAACCGCCGGCGCGGCCGCCTCGGCGATCGCCGCGATCCCGGAGGTCCGGGCCGCCCTGAAGGACCGCCAGCGCGCCTTCCGCCAGCCGCCGGGGCTGGTCGCCGACGGCCGCGACATGGGCACGGTCATCTTCCCGGACGCCCCGTTCAAGGTCTTTCTGACCGCCAGCGCCGACGAGCGCGCGGAAAGGCGCTATAAGCAGTTGAAAGACAAAGGGGTTTCAGTTACTTTAGATGGTCTGCTGCGGGAGATTCTTGCCCGCGACGCCCGTGACGCCCAGCGCGCGGTGGCTCCCTTGCGACCGGCCGAAGACGCTGTTCGCATCGACACCACCGGGCTTGGAATCGACACGGTAGTCGAACAGGTGCTGGCGTTGTTGCCTGCGCGCTGAACGACGCGGCGCGAGCGGGGCGCTGTCGCAGCGGAAGGCGTTACCCCAACCATCCCATCGCAATTCCGCGATGGATCAACCACAACACATGATGCAGTTCCATCGCATCACATAACGGGTGGGTCGACCACGTTCTGCTTGCGTTGCCACGACGGCAACGATGTCAAACGGTGCGATCCGTGTGTTCAACTGAGATATTCAATCCAATGACCGAATCATTTGCCGAACTGTTCGAAGCCAGCCAGCAATACCTGGCCAAGCTGAAGCCGGGCGCGATCGTCACCGGTACCGTTGTGGAAGTCCGCAGCGACGTGGTGGTGATCAACGCGGGCCTGAAGTCTGAAGGCATCGTGCCGATCGAACAGTTCCGTAACGACGCCGGCGAGATCGACGTCGCCGTGGGCGACGAAGTCAAGGTCGCGCTCGACTCGATCGAGAACGGCTTCGGCGAAACCGTACTGTCGCGCGAGAAGGCCAAGCGCGCCATGGTGTGGGACGAGCTCGAAGAGGCGCTCGAAAAGAACGAAACCATCACCGGCCGCATCAGCGGCAAGGTCAAGGGTGGTTTCACCGTCGACATCAAGGATGTCCGCGGCTTCCTGCCCGGTTCGCTGGTGGACGTGCGCCCGGTGCGCGACTCGGCCTACCTGGAAGGCAAGGAACTCGAGTTCAAGCTGATCAAGCTGGACCGCAAGCGCAATAACATCGTCGTCTCCCGCCGCGCGGTGGTCGAGAGCGAGTACAGCGTCGAGCGCGAACAGCTGATGGAGAAGCTGCAGGAAGGCGCGATCCTCAAGGGCGTGGTCAAGAACCTCACCGATTACGGCGCGTTCGTGGACCTGGGCGGCATCGACGGCCTGCTGCACATCACCGACATGGCGTGGAAGCGCGTGCGTCACCCGTCGGAAGTCGTGGAAGTCGGTCAGGAACTCGACGTGCGCGTGCTCAAGTACGACCGCGAGCGCAACCGCGTCAGCCTCGGCCTCAAGCAACTGGGCGAGGATCCGTGGGACAACATCGCCCGTCGCTACCCGGCCAACACCCGCGTGTTCGGCAAGGTCAGCAACGTCACCGATTACGGCGCGTTCGTCGAGATCGAGCCGGGCGTCGAAGGCCTGGTCCACGTGTCCGAAATGGATTGGACCAACAAGAACGTCAACCCGTCCAAGATCGTGCAGGTCGGCGACGAGGTTCAGGTCATGGTGCTGGACGTCGATGAAGAGCGTCGTCGTATCTCGCTGGGCATGAAGCAGGTCACCTCGAACCCGTGGGAGACCTTCGCGGCCATCCACAAGAAGGGCGACAAGGTCGAAGGCCAGATCAAGTCGATCACCGACTTCGGCATCTTCATCGGCCTGGACGGCGGCATCGACGGCCTGGTGCACCTGTCGGACATCAGCTGGAACACCACCGGCGAAGACATCGTGCGCAACTTCAAGAAGGGCGACACGCTGGAAGCCGTGGTTCTGGCCGTCGATCCGGAGCGCGAGCGCATCTCGCTCGGCGTGAAGCAGCTCGAACAGGACCCGATGGGCCAGTACGTGGCTTCCAACGCCAAGGGCACGATCGTCAAGGGCGTGGTGAAGGAAGTGGACGCCAAGGGCGCCACGATCGAACTCGCCGACGGCATCGAAGGCTACGTCGCCGCGCGCGACATCGCCAAGGAACGCGTCGAGGATGCCTCGCAGTACCTGAAGGTCGGCCAGGAAGTCGAAGCCAAGATCATCGGCACCGACCGCAAGGGCCGCAGCATGCAGCTGTCGATCAAGGCCAAGGACGAAGCCGAGCAGCAAGAGGCGCTGGCGGACTACAACCGTCACTCCGAAGCCGCCACCGGCACCACCAGCCTCGGCGCGCTGCTGCGCGAGCGTCTGGGCGGCAAGTCCGAGTAATCGCGGTATCGCCTGCCGTCCCGGTCCTGCCGGGGCGGCGGCAACTGGTAACAACGGCGCCGCTGGCCGGCGCCGGTTTTTGCAGTCAGAGGTAAGGTAGTGCGGTCCGGCGGTTGCCGGTCGGCGCTACCTCCGCCAGGGCGGCCCGGCCAAGCCGGTCCGCTCCGGCCTGCGGCAGGGGATCGCGCATGAGCGCGGTGCCGCATCTTCTTCAACGACCTTCTATAAGGCCAGGCAACACTCCGCATGACCAAATCCGAGCTCATCGAGATCCTTTCGCAGCGTCAGGCCCACCTCAAGGGCGACGATGTGGATCTGGCGGTGAAGGCCTTGCTGGAAATGATGGGCGGTGCCCTGTCGGCCGGCGAGCGGATCGAGATTCGCGGGTTCGGCAGCTTCTCGCTGCACTACCGTCCGCCGCGCCTGGGCCGCAACCCCAAGACCGGCGAATCGGTCGCGCTGCCCGGCAAGCACGTGCCGCACTTCAAGCCCGGCAAGGAATTGCGCGAGCGCGTCAGCGGCGTCACGCCGTTGGACGAAGAAGGCTGACAGCGGCGCCACGCCGCGGCTGCCTCGCCAGGCACCGGCAGCGAGTCGATCTCGCGTCACGGTTTCCGGCTTCCCGACCCCTTCCTGCTTCACCCCGTGTCTATACGCGGTGTCCATCCGTGTCCGTTAAGCTAGGCGCGACACGCACGAGATCGTGCACGACTGATCGGAACCCCACATGCGCGTGATCCGTCTCCTCATCGCCCTGGTCTTTCTGGCCACCGGCGCGATCCTGGGCGCCCTCAACCGGCAACTGGTCAGCATCGACCTGGGCATCGGCTTCATTCCGGCGACCTCGCTCGGCATCGCCCTGATCGTGGCGCTGCTGATCGGCGCCTTGATCGGCGGCCTGGCCATCAGCGCCAGCGTCGTGCTGCCGCTGCGCCGCCGTCTGGCCCGCGCCGAACGCGACGCGCGCGGCGGCCCGGCGAGCAGCGCGCCGACGCTCACCGGCCCCGAGGTCTGAGCATGGAATTCATCAGCCAGTGGTTCTGGTTCTTCCTGTTGTTGCCGATCGCCGCCGTCAGCGGCTGGGTGATCGGCCGACGCGGCGGCGAACGCCATAGCGACAACCAGGTCAGCCGCCTGTCGACCACCTATTTCCGCGGCCTGAACTACCTGCTCAACGAGCAGCCCGACAAAGCCATCGAGTTGTTCCTGCATATCGCCGAACTCGACAAGGACACCTTCGAAACCCAGGTCGCGCTCGGCCATCTGTTCCGCCGCCGCGGCGAGGTCGATCGCGCCATCCGCCTGCACCAGGCGCTGGTGCAACGGCCCGGGCTGAGCGATCAGCAGAAGGTGCAGGCGCTGCTGGCGCTGGGCGAGGACTACATGCGCTCGGGCCTGCTCGATCGCGCCGAAACCGTCTTCAGCGATCTGGTCGCGCTGGACATGGCGCCGCTGGCCTTGCGTCATCTGATCGGCATCTACCAGTCCGAACGCGACTGGGACAAGGCGATCGAGAACGCGCAGCGCTTCGAGGCGGCGACCGGCGAGCCGATGGGCAAGCTGATCGCCCAGTTCGAATGCGAGCTGGCCGACCGTTATCGCGCCGCCGGCGACAGCGACGCGGCGCGCGCCGCGGTGAAGCGCGCCTACGAGGCCGACGCCAATTCGGTGCGCGCCGGCATGCTGGAAGGCCGGATCGAAGTCGAGGCCGGCAACGACACCGCGGCGATCCGTGCCTTCGAACGGGTGGCCCGCGCCGATCCGGACTATCTGCCCGAAGTGCTGCCGGCGCTGCTGAGCTGCTACGAGCGCAACGGCGATCCCACCGGCGCGCGCGCGTTCCTGGCCGAGATGTGCGAGCACTACCGCGGCATCGCGCCGGTGCTGGCGCTCACGCGCATGGTCGAGGCCGAGGACGGCGTGCCGGCCGCGCGCGCGTATCTGGCGCGCCAGCTCAAGGACCGCCCTTCGGTGCGCGGCGAGGCCGCGCTGATCGACCTGACCCTGGCCGAGAACGCCGACCCGCTGGCGACCCTGCACGATCTCAAGCACATCACCGACCAGTTGCTGGTGCGCAACCCCAGTTATCGCTGCAACCGCTGCGGCTTCGGCGCGCGCAGTCATCACTGGCAATGTCCCAGCTGCAAGGAATGGGGTTCGATCAAGCCGCTGCTGAATTACGCGGTGGTCTGAGTCATGGGGTCATGGATCGCGATCTTCGCGGCGCTGGGCGCGGCGGGCACCTGGCTGGCGCGTGCCTACGCACTAAGCCGCAATATGGTCGACGAACCCGGCGAGCGCCGCAGCCACGCCGTGGCTACGCCGCGTGGCGGCGGCATCGCCATCGTCGCGGCACTGTTGGTCGCGGCGATCGCGCTGAGCCTGCGCTTTCCTTCCTACGCGCCGAAGGCGCTGGCGTTCGGGCTCGGCCTGAGCCTGGTCGCGGCGATCGGCTGGGTCGATGACCACCGGCCGCTGTCGCCCTGGCTGCGCCTGGGCGTGCATGCGCTGGCGGCGGCCTTGCTCGCGTTCGTGCTCTGGCATGGCGGCAGTCCGAACTGGCTGGTGCTGGCCGCGTTCGTGTTGGCGGTGGGCCTGACGAATGTGTGGAACTTCATGGATGGGATCAACGGCCTGGCCGCTTCGCAGACCGTCCTGGTCGCGCTGGCGGTGGCGTGGATGGGCGGCGGGGAGGTCTGGCGCTGGCTGGCGCTGGCCCTGCTGGCCGCCAGCCTGGGCTTCTTGCCGTTCAATTTCCCGCGCGCGCGGATCTTCATGGGCGATGTCGGCAGCGGCGCGATCGGCTTTGCCGTGGCGGGGCTGATCGTGCTGGGGGCCGACGCGGCCCGGCCCTGGCGCGGCATGACCCTGGCGTTGCTGCTGATCCCCTTGGCCGCATTCATGGTCGATTCCAGCCTGACCTTGCTGCGCCGGGTAGGGCGCGGCGAGCGCTGGTGGACCCCGCACACTCAGCATGCCTATCAGGTGTGGGCGAGGCGTATCGGTCACGCCCGAGTCACCTTTGCCTATGCGGTTTTCACGGGGCTGGCCGTAGCCTCCCTAAGCCTTGTGACCGAAGTCCGATTCGGTTTCATGCTGTGTATGGGAGCCGGGTGGTATATATCCGGCGCTTTTTTTTGGTGGCTGATCCAACGGACCCAAACCGGTTCCGGCGGCGCGGACAGCTGAGCGAACCGACGATATGTATTGCAGGCGAGGCAGGGAATGAGCTCATTGCGTGATCGACTCAAGAGCGGACTGCCCCGATTGGCGGTGGTCGCGCACGATCTCGCGATGGTCTGGCTGGTCTGGCAAGCCCTGCACAAGCTGCGCTTCGGCATCGTCGCCACGCCGCCGCCCCTGCCGCTGTGGTCCACCGAGATCGCCCTGGTCCTGGCCGCGCAAGGCCTGGTGTTCTGGCAGGTCGGTCTTTACCGCGGCCTGTGGCGCTTCGCCGGCGTCCCCGATCTTTGGAACATCTTCAAGGCCTGCATGCTGGGCCTGTTCGCGATCGTGCTGGGCCTGTTCCTCTACAACCGCGTCGACCAGGTGCCGCGCACGGTGCTGGTGCTGTATCCGCTGGTGCTGATGGGCATGCTCGGCGCGCCGCGCCTGCTGTACCGCGCCTGGAAGGACAGCCGTATCGACAACGCCAACTCGGTGTCGGTGCGCATCCTGATCCTCGGCGCCGGCCGCGCCGGCGAAGCGCTGGTGCGCGACCTGCGCCGCTTCGGCACCTATCACCCGGTCGGTTTCCTCGATGACGCCGCGCGCCTGCGCGGCAGCAAGGTGCAGGGCGTGCCGGTGTTGGGCAAGGTCGATGACGTCGCCGAAATCGCCCGCGAGACCGCGGCCAAGCTGCTGGTCATTGCGATGCCTTCGGCCGACGCCAACGCGATGCAGCGCATCGTCATGGCCTGCGAACGCACGGCGGTGCCGTTCCGCATGGTGCCGCGCCTGCAGGACGTGCTGGAAGGGCGTTCGTTGCCGGGCGAGCTCAAGGAAGTCGCGATCGAGGATTTGCTCGGCCGTAAGCCGGTGTTGCCGGATTGGAAGGCGATCCGCGGCTGGTTGGGTTCGCGCTCGGTGTTGGTCACCGGCGCCGGCGGTTCGATCGGTTCGGAACTGTGCCGCCAGTGCGCGCGCCACGGCGCCGGCCGCATCGCTCTGATCGAGATCGACGAACTGGCCCTGGTCACCACCGAGACCGCGCTGCGCCGCGATTTCCCCGACGTCGAATTCATTCCGATCCTGGGCGACTGCGGCGACAAGGCCGTGATCGAATACGCGCTCAAGCTGGCCGAACCCGACGCCGCTTTCCACGCCGCCGCCTACAAGCAGGTGCCGCTGCTGGAAGCGCAGTTGCGCGAAGCGGTGCGCAACAACGTGCTGGCCACCGAGACCGTCGCGCGCGCCTGCCGCGCCGCCGGGGTGGGCACCTTCGTGCTGATCTCCACCGACAAGGCGGTCGATCCGGTCAACGTGCTGGGCGCGACCAAGCGCTTGGCTGAGATGACCTGCCAGTCGCTGGCCGACCAGCGCAAGACCCGTTTCGTCACCGTGCGCTTCGGCAACGTGCTCGACTCGGCCGGCAGCGTGGTGCCGCTGTTCCGCGAACAGATCCGCAGCGGCGGCCCGGTCACCGTCACCGATCCGGAAGTCACGCGCTTCTTCATGACCATCCCGGAGGCCTGCCAGCTGATCCTGCAGGCCTCGGCGATCGGCACCCACGAAGCCATCTACACCCTCGACATGGGCGAGCCGGTGCCGATCCGCCTGTTGGCCGAGCAGATGATCCGCCTGGCCGGCAAGCAGCCGGGCCGCGACGTGGCCATCGTCTACACCGGCCTGCGCCCGGGCGAGAAGCTGCACGAGACCTTGTTCCACGCCGACGAGCGCTACCGCCCGACCGTGCATCCCAAGATCCTGCAGGCCGAGCCGCGCGACGTATCGACCAGCTCGCTGGAGCATTCGCTGCAGCAACTGCGCGAGGCCTCGATCCGTTACGACCGCGAAGCGCTCGGCATCTTGCTGCGCATCGCGGTTCCGGAGTTCCAACCGGTCGGTGAACACCCGGATTACAAGGAATCGGCTACCGTGGTCGCATTCCCCGCCCGTAACGCCAGGAAGATTTAATGGCTGCACGCATCCGCAAAGCCGTTTTTCCCGTCGCCGGCCTCGGCACCCGATTCCTTCCCGCCACCAAGACCGTTCCCAAGGAAATGCTGCCGATCATCGATCGGCCGCTGATCCAGTACGCCGTCGATGAAGCCATCGAAGCCGGTTGCGATACGCTGGTGTTCATCACCAATCGCTACAAGCACGCGGTCGCGGATTACTTCGACAAGGCCTACGAGCTCGAACACAAGCTCGAACGCTCGGGCAAGCTGGAACAACTCGAACTGGTCCGCAACGTGCTGCCGCCGGGCGTGCGCGCGGTGTTCGTGACCCAGGCCGAAGCGCTGGGCCTGGGCCATGCGGTGTTGTGCGCCAAGGAAGTGATCGGCAACGAGCCCTTCGCGGTGCTGCTGCCCGACGACGTGATCTGGAATCGCGGCCCCGGCGCGCTCAAGCAGATGGCCGACGCGGCCCAGGCCACCGGCGCCAGCGTGATCGCCGTCCAAGACGTTCCGCATGAGCAGACCGGCAGCTACGGCATCGTGGCGACGGAGAGCTTCGACGCGCGCCAGGGCCGCATCACCGCCATCGTCGAAAAGCCCAAGCCTGAGGTCGCGCCCAGCAATCTGGCCGTGGTCGGCCGCTATGTGCTCAATCCGGGCATCTTCGAGCTGCTGGAAAACACCACGCCGGGCGCCGGCGGCGAGATCCAGCTCACCGACGCGATCGCGACCTTGCTCCAGCGCGAGACAGTCAACGCCTACCGTTTCCAGGGCACGCGTTTCGACTGCGGCACGCATATCGGTTTGATCGAAGCGACGATCCGCTACGCGCTGGATCACGAAAAGCTCAGCGACTCGGCGCGGCAGCTGATGCAGAACGCGCTGGCCGAACTGGGCGTGGAAGACCTGGAATAAGCCGGCACGGCGCGGCCGCTCAGCTTAGCCAGAACCACACCCCCAACGCCGCCGCGGCGCACAGCCCGGCGGCGTTTTTCGCTGTGCGGCCCAGCCGTTGAGTGCGCCGCGACCAGTCCTGGGCGGCGCGATCGCGGAGCACGCGCACATCGCGATAGGTTTTCCATTCGCGCGGCGGAAAGCGGTTTTCCGCCTGCGCGGCCGCGCCCAGGCGACGCAGGCTGCGGCCCCACAGGGCCAGCGGCAGCGACGGCGCGAACACCGCCCCGGCGATCGCCCAGCGCAGCCAGCGCCGCGCCTGTTCGGCGTCGCCGGCCTGGACGTGGCTCTGCACGATCTGCAGCCACCCGTGCAATTGCCACAGCCCGATCGCGCACAGGCCGACTATCGTCGACAACAGCCATAGGCTGCGTCTGCGGTAGGCTAAGTCGGCGCGGTGGATTTCCATCGTCTCGATCCCGGCAAGCGACGGCACGGTCCGCGATGGACGGCGCTGCGGTCGCTGGCCGCCATCAAACCGTTCCGACCCGTCCATGTCCATACCCGCCGAAAACTATTACCGCGCCAGTGTCGGCCACGACCGCCGGTGGCCGCCGCTGGAAGGCCCGGCGCAGGCGAGGGTGTGCGTGATCGGCGGCGGCTTCGCCGGGCTCAACACCGCGTTGGGACTGGCCGAACGCGGCCTCGACGACGTGCTGCTGATCGAGGCGCAACGCATCGGCCACGGCGCCTCCGGACGCAACGGCGGCTTCGTATTCGGCGGCTTCTCGCGCGGTGAGGACGCGCTGCTGCGCGAACTGGGGCCGCAACGCGCGCGCGCGCTGTACGCCGGCAGCCTGGAGGCGGTCGAGCTGATCCGCTCGCGCATCCATCGCCACGGCATCGACTGCGACGCGACCGAGGCCGGCATTATCTGGGCCAACTGGTTCCGCGATCCGGACGTGCTGCGCTCGCGCCAGCGGCTGCTGGCCGAACACTACGACACGCACTGGCAATGGTGGCCGCGCGAGCGTCTGCGCGAACGCGTGCGCAGCCAGCGCTATCACGATGCCTTGTTCGAACCGCAGGCGTTTCACTTTCATCCGCTCAAGTACGCGCAGGGCATCGCCGCGCTCGCGAGCGAGCGCGGCGTGCGCGTGCACGAGGGCACCGCGGCGCTCGCGCTCGAACGCGGCCCCTCGGGCTGGCGCGTGCGCACCGAGCGGGGCGAGATCCACGCAGAGCAGGTGGTGCTGTCCTGCGGCGGCTATCTGGCCGGGCTGCGGCGCGAAGTCGATGCGGCGGTGATGCCGATCGCGACCTATGTGATGGTGACCGAGCCGCTCGGCGATCGCCTGGACAGCGCGCTGCGCACGCGCGCGGCGGTTTACGACAGCCGCTTCGCCTTCGACTATTACCGGCCGCTGGCGGACACGCGGCTGCTGTGGGGCGGACGCATCTCGGTGCTCGAGCGCTCGCCGCGGCAGGTGCAGCGCCTGCTCTATCGCGATCTGCTCAAGGTGTTTCCGCAACTGGCCGGGACCCGGGTCGATTACGCCTGGTCCGGGCTGATGAGTTACGCGCGCCACCAGATGCCGCAGATCGGCCGGGTCGATGACGGCCTGTGGCTGGCGCAGGCCTTCGGCGGCCACGGCGTCGCTCCGACCACCTTCGCCGGCGAAGTGCTGGCCGCGGCGATCGCGCACGGCGACGAGCGCTGGCGCGAACTGTTCCATTACGGCCTGGTCTCGGCGATGAAACCCGCCGGTCTGCTGGCCGCGCAGCTGAGCTACAGCTGGGCGCAGTTCAAGGACCGCTGGAAAGACATGACAGAAGGAAGCAAGCGATGAGTCACGGCAATGCGGGCGAGGGCGGCGGCGAACAGACGCACGGCCTGATCGCGTGGAGCGATTTCGAGAAGGTGCTGATCTGCGCCGGCACGGTCACCCAGGTCGAGGAATTCCCGCAGGCGCGCAAGCCGGCGTGGAAGCTGTGGGTGGATTTCGGCCCGCACGGGCTGCGCAAGACCAGCGCGCAGATCCGTCATCTGTATTCGGCGGATCAGCTGCTCGGACGGCAGATCGTCGGGGTGATCAATTTCCCGCCCAAGCAGATCGGGCCGTTCGTGTCCGAGTTCCTGCTGACCGGTTTCCCGACCGAGGAGGGCGTGGTGATCACCACCATCGAACGGCCGGTGCCCAACGGAACGCGGCTGGCCTAAGGCCGCCGCGCGGTGCGGGGCTTAAGCGCCGCTAAGCGCTCAAGCTTGCGCCGTTGCTGCGGTTTGGCTACGGCGGCAGCACAACTTAAGAGCCCGATTGCGGCTCTCAGGCCACGCCAATACGAAGCCAGCCGCAAATTAATCGGGTTCATTAAGTAAATTTAATGCCGCCAACACGCAATAGCGGCGGATCGGTTGCTAGCATCCGGCTGCGATCCACATTCCGGTCGCGTTCCAGGGAGATTCGCCATGCGCCGTACGCTCGCCGTTTCGCTCGCTTCCCTTCTTCTGTCCTTGAGCCTCGGCGCCGTCGCCGCGCCGCAGCCCGCGCCCGCCACCCAGCCCGCACCCGCGACCAAGTCGGCGCCGGCCGCAGCCACCACCGCCGCCAAGCCCGCCGCCGCGGCCCCCGCCAAATCGGCGCCGGCCAAGGCCGCGACCGAACGCTGCCGCGACGACAAGGGCAAGTTCATCGCCTGCGCCAAGAAGGCCGAAACCAAGCACTGCCGCGACGCCAAGGGCAAGTTCACCGCCTGCCCGAAGTAAGCCGCGCCGCATCGGCCTTCGTTGTATTCGCCAGATCGCCGGTCGCGCGCGAGCGCGGCCGGCACTGACGACCCGCTCCGGCGGACGATCAGCGTCCGCCGGAGTTTTTTCGTAAGTTCCGGGCCGTCGCCGAGGCGGGGGAATCGCCCGACGGATCGGCTACGCAAACCGATGTAATTCGCGCTCAGCGAAGACGATCGCGGCCGCGAAGCGGCGAATGCGAACCCAAGCGCGTCCAACGCGATTCAGAACACGCCCGGCACCAGCCACCAACTGCGCTTCTTGTACGCGGCCCATTGCGGATAACGCGACATGCTGGCTTCCTTCATCGCCATGTTCACCGCGAACAGTCCCAGCCATACCCAGGCCAGCACCAGCGCCGGCAGCCAATGCCAGACCATCAGCGCGAAGCTGCCGTAGATCATGATTTCGCCGAGATAATTCGGGTGGCGGACATAGCGGAACATGCCGTCGTCGATCAGGCCGCGGCGCAGGCGCAAGGTGAAATACTTCTGCGCATCGGCGGCAATCATGATCGCGCAGCCCAGAATGCACAGGCTGATGCACAGGCAGAACCAGGCCGCGTCCGGCAGCGGATAGTCGGGCCGTGCCGTGCCGGAGATCAGCAGCCAACCGAACACCCAGTACCAACCCAGCACACTCAGGAACGAGTTGATGCCGCCGCCGATCGTCACCTTGACCTGCCAGCTCGGGTCTGGAAACGCCAGGTCCTTGATGATCCAGACCAGTCCGTAACTGCCGTGCATCGCCAGGTAGATCCACGCCGCGGTGGAGGTGTTGTGGTAGCAGGCGATCAAGGCGCCGAGAAAGACGAAGGTGCCGGCCTTCTGGAAATTCACCACCCAGGCGAGTTTCCACGGCCGCGGGCCGCCGAGGAAATCCTGCGACAAGTAAGTGGTGAGGCGGCGCATCGCGACAGCCCAGGCGGGCGGGGCGGACGGCGAGACTGATTCGCTCATGGGTGGCCGGTTCCGAAGGGCGTGCGTATCGACGCCGCATCCCATCATGCCGCCAGCGCCTGACACAGGGGCGGATGCGGCCAAATGCGCGTTGCGGATCAGTGCAGGCGTTCGTATTCGCGTTGCTCTTGCCAGAGCAGCAAGGTGCGGACGAACGAGATCAACAACATCAAGTGGAACAGCACGCTCCATATCAGGCCGGTCAACATGCCTTGAATGCTCAAGACTTTGTCCTGGCCGTAGATTTCGACGAATCCCGACCATAGCGCTATCGCAAGCACCACAGGCCCAAGCAACGATGCCAGCTCCCAACGCAGGAAGCTGGCGCCCAGACTGGCGAGGATGCCGAACCAGGCCATCGTCGCGTTGGGGCCGCCGCTGAACAGCAGCAGGCCCATGACGCCCGCCCCGTGCCCCGCGAATACGGGCACGGTGCAGTAAGCCAGGATCAACGCAACGGCCACAGCGAACGCGCTGGGTTTGAAGGTCATGGCCACGGCCTCCCTGGCCGTTGCGTGATCGGACGGCTTGAGCTTACAGCGACTCGAACACGCCCGCCGCGCCCATGCCGGTGCCGATGCACATCGTCACCAGGCCGTACTTCTGCTTACGGCGCTGCAGGCCGTGCACGATGGTGGCGGTGCGGATGGCGCCGGTCGCGCCGAGCGGATGGCCGAGCGCGATCGCGCCGCCGAGCGGATTGACCTTGGACGGGTCCAGGCCGCTGTCGCGGATCACCGCCAGCGCCTGCGCCGCGAAGGCTTCGTTAAGCTCGATCCAGTCGATCTGGTCCTTGCTCAGGCCGGCTTGCTTCAGCGCCTTGGGAATCGCCGCGATCGGGCCGATGCCCATCACTTCCGGACGCACGCCGGCGACCGAGAAGCTGACGAAACGCGCGAGCGGAGTCAGGCCGTAGTCCTTCACCGCCTGGCCCGAAGCCAGCAACACCGCCGCGGCGCCGTCGCTCATCTGCGAACTGGTGCCGGCGGTAACGCTGCCGCCGAACTGGCCGTTGCGGAACACCGGCTTGAGCTTGGCCAGCGCGTCCAGCGACGCGTCCGGACGCGGGCCTTCGTCGAGCTCCACCAGGGTCTTGCGCAGCTTGATCAAATTGCCGGACAGATCGGGTTGGTGCGAGATCACTTCATACGGGCTGATTTCGCTCTTGAACTCGCCCGCCTGCTGCGCGGCGATGGCCTTCTGGTGCGAAGCCAGCGCGAACGCGTCCTGGTCCTCACGCGAGATCTTCCATTCCTCGGCGACCTTCTCGGCGGTGATGCCCATGCCGTAGGCGATGGCGACGTGGTCGTCGTTGAACACCGACGGCGACAGCGCGACCTTGTTGCCCATCATCGGCACCATCGACATCGACTCGGTGCCGCCGGCCAGCATCAGGTCGGAATTGCCCAGGCGGATCTCGTTGGCCGCCAGCGCCACGGCCTGCAGGCCCGACGAGCAGAAGCGGTTGATGGTCTGCGCGGCGATGGTGTTGGGCAGGCCGGCCAGCAGCACGCCGATGCGCGCCACGTTCATGCCTTGCTCGCCCTCGGGCATGGCGCAGCCGATGATCGCGTCGTCGATGCGGTTGACGTCGATGCCCGGCGCCTGCGCGATGACCGACTTCAGCACATGCGCGAGCATGTCGTCGGGACGGGTATTGCGGAACACGCCGCGCGGGGCCTTGCCGACCGGGGTGCGGGTGGCGGCGACGATGTAGGCGTCTTGAACTTGCTTGCTCATGGCTTTCTCCGAAAGCCGGGAATCGGGAATCGGGAATCGGGAATCGTCGAAGCAAAGGCCCGGCGATGTTCCGATTCGATTCTTGCTCCCGGTTTTTTTCTATATGGGGGCAGGGCAGGGGAAACGGGAGAAGAAGCCGTGCTTCTGCGATTCCCGATTCCCCATTCCCGATTCTCAGTTCCTAAGCGGCTTGCCAGTCTTGAGCATGTACGCGATGCGCTCCTGGGTCTTGGGCATCTGCGCCAAGGCCACGAAGTGTTCGCGCTCGAGCTTGAGCAGCCATTCCTCATCGACCAGCGCGCCGCGATCGACTTCGCCGCCGCAGATCACGGTGGCGATGCGGGTGGCGATCTCGTAGTCGTGCGGCGAGATGAAACGGCCTTCCAGCATGTTGACCAGCATCATCTTGAAGGTGGCGATGCCGACATCGCCGGCGACCTGGATGCGGCGGCCGGGCAGGGGCGGGCGGTAGCCGCTTTCGGCCAGCGCGCGCGCCTGCGCCTTGGCCACGTGCAACAGCTCGAAGGCGTTGAACACGACGCGGTCGCCTTCGCGGGCCAGCTTGAGCTCGCGCGCTTCGAAGGCCGAGGTCGAGACCTTGCCCATCGCCACGCTTTCGAACGCGGTCTTGAGTTCGGCGAACACGTCGCCGCCCGGACCGGCCGCTTCGGAGGCGCGCACCGCGAATTCCTTCAGACCGCCGCCGGCCGGCAGCAGGCCGACGCCGGCCTCGACCAGGCCGATGTAGCTTTCCAGCGCCAACACGCTGCGCGCCGAATGCATCTGGAACTCGCAACCGCCGCCGAGCGCGAGGCCGCGCACCGCCGCGACCACCGGCACCAGCGAATACTTGATGCGCTGGCTGGTGGCCTGGAAGTTCGCGACCATCGCCTCGAAACCCTTCAGGTCGCCGGCCTGCAGCAGGCCCAGCGCACCGGACAGGTCGGCGCCGGCCGAGAACGGCTCCTTCGGCTGCCAGATCACCACGCCCTTGAACTTCTTCTCGGCGATGGCGATGGCTTCCTGGATGCCGTTGAGCACATGGTCGTTGACCGTGTGCATCTTGGTCTTGAAGCTGATCACCGCGATGTCGTCGCCGTCGTCGGCCCACAGGCGGATGCCGTCGTTCTCGAACACGGTCTGGCCCTGCGAGAACTTCTCGCCGAGCAGCGCATCGGGGAAGCGCTGGCGCGCGTACACCGGGTTGGACGAACGCGGCACCTGGGCGTTGCGGCCCGGGCTGTAGCTGCCGTCCTTGCCGTGCACGCCTTCGCGGCCGTCGAACACCCAGTTCGGCAGCGCCGCGCTGGCCATGGCCTTGCCGGCCACGATGTCTTCCGCGATCCAGTCGGCGACCTGCTTCCAGCCTGCGGCCTGCCAGGTTTCGAACGGGCCCAGCGACCAGCCGTAGCCCCAGCGCATGGCGAAATCGACATCGCGCGCGGTGTCGGCGATCGATTCCAGATGGAAGGCGCTGTAGTGGAAGCTGTCGCGGAACACCGCCCACAGGAACTGCGCCTGCGGGTTGGTGCTGGCGCGCAATGCGGCGAACTTCTTGGCCGGATCCTTTTCTTTCAGCAGCGCGGCGATGTCGGCATCGAGTTCGCCGGCGCTGACGCGGTAATCCTGAGCCTTCAGGTCGAGAACGAGGATGTCCTTGCCCTTCTTGGTGTAGAAACCGGCGCCGGCCTTCTGGCCCAGCGCGCCTTTCTCGACCAGCGCGGTCAGCCACTTGGGCGACTTGAAGTAGGAATGCCACGGATCGTCGGGCAGGGTGTCGGCCATGGTCTTGATGACGTGGGCCATGGTGTCCAGGCCGACCACGTCGGCGGTGCGGTAGGTGGCCGACTTCGGACGGCCGATGGCCGGGCCGGTCAGCGCATCGACGGTGTCGAAGCCCAGGCCGAATTGTTCCGTGTGGTGCATGGCGGCCAGCATCGAGAACACGCCGACGCGGTTGCCGATGAAGTTCGGGGTGTCCTTGGCGATCACCACGCCCTTGCCCAGGGTCGTGGTCAGGAAGGTTTCCAGGCCTTCCAGCACCGCGGCGTCGGTGGTCTTGGCCGGGATCAGCTCGGCCAGGTGCATGTAGCGCGGCGGGTTGAAGAAATGCACGCCGAGGAAGCGGTGGCGCAGCTGCTCGGGCAGCACTTCGGAAAGCTTGTTGATGCCAAGGCCCGAGGTGTTGGAGGCCAGCACGGTGTGATCGGCCACGAACGGGGCGATCTTCTTGTACAGGTCCTGCTTCCAGTCCATGCGTTCGGCGATCGCCTCGATGATGAGGTCGCAGCCGCGCAGCTGTTCCAGGCCGGTGTCGTAGTTGGCGGCGGTCAGGCGCTCGGCCAGGGCCTTGCTGGCCAGCGGCGCCGGGCTGAGCTTGGCCAGATTGGCGATGGCCTTGGCGACGATGCCGTTGGGGTCGCCTTCTTTCGCGGCCAGGTCGAACAGGACCGTATCGACGCCGGCATTGGTGAGGTGCGCGGCGATCTGGGCGCCCATGACGCCGGCCCCGAGGACCGCGGCGCGACGGACTAGCAATTGGTTGGACATCGTCTACAACTCCTTGAAGGAATTCGAGAATCTGGGACGTGGCGAGGGGAGGTACTCACGCGGGCACTGGCTGGATCCAGCGCGGGCTCGCTGAGCGCGGGCGGGTGGGATTCGCCGGTGCACTGGGCACGCCGGCGGCGCCGGTCCCCGCCGGGACCGGGCCTGCGCCGCTCAGCTCTTGAAGCCGGCGGCGGCGAAACGGATCAGTTCGCGGGCAGCGCGTTCACGATGCGCCGCCTCGGTGACACCGGCGGGACGCTTGATCAGGCCGAAGTCGGCCATGGCGTAGGTCAGCGAGCCGGCCAGGAAGTCCAGGCGCCAGTACAGCTCCTCCTTGGTCAGCCCGGGCACCGCCACGGCGATGGCCTTGGCGAATTCGCGCAGCACGTGGCCGTAGTGGTCGGACAGGAACTTGCGCAGGCTGTCGTTCTTCTCGGCGTAGGCGCGGGCGATCACCCGCACGAAGGCGCCGCCGCCGTTGCGGTCCTGGGCCAGGGCCAGGGCGGGTTCGACGAAGGCGGCCAGGATCGGCTCCAGTTCGCCCGGATGCTGGGCGACGGCGGCCTTGAGCGCGCTCATGCGCTGCTCGGTCATCTCGTCCATGCGCCGGCGGAACACCTCGTTGACGAGGTTTTCCTTGCTGCCGAAGTGGTAATTGACCGCGGCGATATTGACGTCGGCGCGGCTGGTGACCTGGCGCAGCGAGGTTCCGCTGAAGCCGAACTGGGCGAACAGCTCTTCGGCGGCGCCGAGGATGCGGTCCTTGGTCGAAAAATGCGCGGTAGTGGACATGCGGTCGGGCGGACTCCGGAAACAGTGGGGGACGGCTGGCGGCGGTCTTGAAGCGGCGGCATGAATCAAACGCTTGTTTGATGCTAGTCCCCGGGGCGAGGGCGCGTCAATCCGCCCGCCTGACCGGATCGGTCGGTTCGCGGGCCGGCCGGGGCGCCGGCAATGTGTCGTGGTTTGCACAATCGTGTGCCGGCCCTGCCGGAGCGATCCCGGTCTCATCGCGAAACCGACTTCGGTGTCGCCCGAAACCGGTGTGCCATCGCATCCCGGGTGTGGCGACGGGCTCGCGGTTACATGTAGAATTACGGGAGCCATATCGGCTAAACCCGCGTTTCGTCGCGGGTTTTCTGTTATTCTCAGGGCCGACCGTAAGCGGCCCGCCTACCCGGAGACTTTCCATGGCGCTGGAGCGCACCCTGTCCATCATCAAGCCCGACGCCGTCGCCAAGAACGTCATCGGCGAGATCTATTCCCGTTTCGAAAAGGCCGGCCTGAAGGTCGTGGCTTCCAAGATGAAGCACCTGTCGAAGCAGGAAGCCGAAGGCTTCTACGCCGTGCATCGCGAGCGTCCGTTCTTCGCCGCCCTGGTCGAGTTCATGATCAGCGGTCCGGTGGTGATCCAGGCGCTGCAGGGCGAGAACGCCGTGCTCAAGCACCGCGATCTGATGGGCGCCACCAATCCGAAGGACGCAGCGCCGGGCACGATCCGCGCCGACTTCGCCGACAGCATCGACGCCAACGCCGTGCACGGTTCGGACAGCCTGGAGAATGCCGCGATCGAAATCGCGTACTTCTTCCCGGCCACCGACGTGTATCCGCGCTAAGCCACGCAACGAGTACGAAGTGAACGATATCCGCGACACCGCAAACGATCTTCCGCTCGCCGGCGACACGCCCACGACGGACTCCGCTGCGCGCGCGGACATCGAGATCGTGAACGTTACCGGCAAGACCACGGCGCCGATGTCCCTCGGCGCCATGGTCCCCGACAACGGCAAGACCAATCTGTTCGACCTCGACCGTATCCAGCTCGAAGACTTCTTCGAGCAGACCCTCGGCGAGAAGCGCTATCGCGCGCACCAGGTGATGAAGTGGATCCATCACCGCTACGTCACCGATTTCCACGACATGACCGACCTGGGCAAGGTGCTGCGCGCCAAGCTCGAAGCGCATGCGCAAGTGCGCGCGCCGATGGTCGTGTTCGACAAGCCTTCCACCGACGGCACGCACAAGTGGCTGCTCGGCATGGACCCGAAGAACGCCATCGAGGCGGTCTTCATCCCCGACAAGGGCCGCGGCACGCTGTGCGTGTCCTCGCAGGTCGGTTGCGCGCTGAACTGCCAGTTCTGTTCGACCGCGACCCAGGGCTTCAACCGCAATCTTTCCACCGCCGAAATCATCGGCCAGGTCTGGGTCGCGGCGCGCCACCTCGGCAACGTCCCGCATCAGCAGCGCAAGCTCACCAACGTGGTGATGATGGGCATGGGCGAGCCGCTGGCGAATTTCGACAACGTCGTGCGCGCCATGAGCATCATGCGCGACGACCTGGGCTACGGCCTGGCCAACAAGCGCGTCACCCTGTCCACCGCCGGCATGGTGCCGATGATCGACAAGCTCGGCGAGGTCAGCGACGTGTCGCTGGCGGTATCGCTGCATGCGGCCAACGATGAGCTGCGCAGCCAGCTGGTGCCGCTCAACAAGAAATACCCGATCGAACAACTGATGGACGCCTGCGTGCGCTACGCGCTGCGCAAGCGCGGTACCTCGGTCACCTTCGAATACACCCTGATGAAGGGCGTCAACGACCAGCCGACCCACGCGCGCCAGCTGGTGCGCCTGCTGCGCCAGTTCGACAACGCGGTGCAGATGAAGGACGCGGCCAAGGTCAACCTGATCCCGTTCAATCCCTTCCCCGGTACGCGCTTCGAGCGCCCGGACGAAGCGGCGATCCGCGCCTTCCAGAAACTGCTCAACGACGCCGGCATGATCGCGCCGGTGCGGCGCACCCGCGGCGACGATATCGACGCGGCCTGCGGCCAGCTCAAGGGTCAGGTCATGGACCGCACCCGGCGCCAGGCCGAGTTCCGCAAACAACTGCAAGCCCAGGGCTTGGATGGACAGAGCACGGATGTGGGCGATGCCGCGGCTTGATTCACCGTTTCAACCTTCGCAAGGCCGCGGCGTTCGCGCCGCCCGCTGGGTACTGCTGTCGGTCTTGGTCGTGCTGGGCGCGGGCGCCTGCAACCGCCTGAGCTTCATCAAGCCGAACCTGCAGCGCCACGACTTCGAGCACACCGGCCCGACCTACGATTTCAAAGACAAGCCCAAGAGCGCCGACGGCAAGGGCGCGGCGACCGGCCGGGCGTTGTCGGCGCAGCGTTACCTGGAAGCCGGCGACGTGCCCAAGGCCCGTGAAGAACTCAAGCAGGCGCTGAAGTACGACCCCCGTTCGGCCGAGGCCTACAGCCTGATGGCGTTGCTGGCCGAGCGCGACAACCAGAACGCCGAGGCCGGCGGCTACTACCGCAAGGCGGCCGAGTACGCGCCGACCCGCGGCGCGGCGCTCAACAATTACGGCGTGTGGCTGTGCGCCAACCAGCGCGCCAGCGAGGCGATGGGGTATTTCGACCGCGCCCTGGCCGATCCGCAGTACTCCACCCCGGCGGTGGTGCTGGCCAACAGCGGCGCCTGCGCCGACAAGCTGGGGCAGGGCGAACGCGCCGACGCCGATCTGCGTCTGGCGCTGTCCATCGATCCGAACAGCTCGATGGCGCTGGGCGCGATGGCCAAGCGCCAACTGCGCCTGGGCAACGCCTTCGAGGCGAGGGCGTTTTCTGAACGGCGATTAGCCGCTGGGCCTATTTCAGCTGAAGCGCTGATGACTGCGTCACAAATCGAACAAAAACTCGGCGACACGGCAGCCGCCGCGAGATACGTTCAGCGAATGAGGGCGGAGTTCCCTGACGCGCAGGGCTCCGAATCGGGGGATGGCGGTAAGTGATGATGCAGTCGAACGAATTCGCGACTGAGGTCGGCGGAAGCTGTGGCGCGCGTCTCAAACAGGCTCGCGAGACAGCGGGGCTGTCCATCGAAGACGTGGCCGCACGGCTGAAAATGCCGTCGCGTGTGGTCAGGTCGCTGGAAAGCGACGACATCGCCAGTATCGGCGCGCCGGTCTTCGTGCGCGGTCAGCTGCGCAGCTATGCGCGCCTGGTCGGCATCGACCTGGAAAGCCAGCTCAGCGGCACGCCGATGGCTTCGACCGCGCCGTCCGAGCTGGTCAGCCACACCCACACGCCGCGCTACCGCCGCGTGTTCGAGCAGACCACGCGCCGCGCCGTCTACATCGTCATGACCGCGGCCATCGCGGTGCCGATCTGGATCGCCACGCGTCATCCCAACAGCAATTCCACCGTGCAATCGCTGGACATGGCGGCGTTGCCGGCCGGTCCGGCGGGCGCCGCGCCGTCGCAAACGGGCGGTGCCACGCAAGCCGATTCGACGCCGCCGCAGCGCACGCCGCTGATCGCCTCGATGACGCCGCCGCTGCCGCAGGCGCAAACGCAAGCCCAGGCCGGCAAGACCCTCGATTTGAAGTTCAGCGGCGACAGCTGGGTGCAGATCGTCGGCACCGACGGCAGCAAGCTGGAAGAAGGCATCCTCGGCGCAGGCCAGGAGCGCAGCTACAACCCGGGCGACGTCGCCAGCGTGCGTCTGGGCAACACCTCCGCGGTGGAAGTCCGCAACGCCGGCCAACCGGTCGATCTGGCACCGTTCAGCCGCGCGAACGTCGCGCGCTTTACGCTATCCTCTGACGGTTCCCTCGCGCCGGTCTCCGACTGACCCGCGCTGCGGGTCCGCGAACACCTTCATCGGCCCGACGCTGCATCGAGTGCGGCTTCGGGCCGGTCCATTACGGCCCATTCCACCGCGCCCGCGCGGCGGCGGGCCGTTCAGCCAGCTTACCGACGGCGCATCATGGCGATTGACGACCTGCTCGACGAACACGAACAAAGCGAACGCGTACTGTCCTGGTTGCGCGCCAACGGCGCCGGCCTGATCGGCGGCATCGCCCTGGGCCTGGCCGCGATCGGCGGCTGGAAGTGGTGGGGCAACCACCAGCTCGAAGAGCACGGCAAGGCCGCCACGCAGTTCCAGGCCGCGACCGACGCGGTCGATGCCAAGGACAAGGCCGCCGCAGCCAAGGTCAAGGCGCTGCCGGACGGCATGTACCGCACGCTGGCGTCGCTGGATCTGGCCAAGTCGCAGGTCGAGACCGACCAGCGCGACGCCGCCATCGCCACCTTGCAGGGCATCAAGACCGACGACGCGGCGATCGCCGAGATCATCAACCAGCGTCTGGCGCGCTTGCTGATCGACGCCAAGAAGCCGGCCGATGCGATCAAGCTGCTCGACAAGTCGAGCTCGCCGATGGCGATGGAAGTCCGCGGCGACGCCCAGCTCGCACTCGGCAAGGCCGATCTGGCCCGCAACGACTACACCGCCGCGCTCGGCAAGCTCGATGAAGCCTCGCCGCGCCGCCGCCTGCTCGAACTCAAGCTCACCGAAGCCGGCGGCACGCCGGTCAAGCCCGAGGCCAAGTCTTAATGATCCAAGCCCAGAAGATGTCCTCCGGCGGCGCCGTCGTGCGCGCCACCGCCGCTGTCGTGTTGTGCGCCTTCGCACTGAGCGGCTGCTCCACCGTCAAGGGCTGGTTCGGCGGCAAGAAGAAGGACGACGGCAAGCCGAACGAGCCGACCGAACTCACCGATTTCACCCCCAGCGTCAAGGTCGACAAGATCTGGTCGGTCAACGCCGGCAAGGGCGAGGAGCGTATCGGCGTGGGCCAGGGCCCGACCGTCGCCGACGGCCGCGTCTATGCCGCCGCGCTCAAGGGCGGCGTGCACGCCTACGATCTGCAGAGCGGCAAGGAAGTCTGGCACTACGTGCCCAAGCGCAAGGACAAAGACAAGAAGGACAAGGACATTCGCCTGTCCGGCGGTCCCGGCGCGGGCGAAGGCCTGGTCGTGATCGGCGGCCTGGACGGCGAAGTGATCGCGCTCGACGCGGCCACCGGCGCCGAGAAGTGGACCGCCAAGGTCACCAACGAAGTCATCGCCGCGCCGAGCATCGGCCTGGGTCTGGTGTTCGTGCGTTCCAACGACGGCCGCGTCACCGCGTTCGACGCCGCCAGCGGCGAGCGCCGCTGGTTCTGGAACCACGAAGTGCCGATGCTGTCGGTGCGCGGCAACGGTTCGCCGGCGGTGGGCCCGGGCTTCGTGTTCGTCGGCAACGACGACGGCACGGTCAGCGCGCTGGCCTCCAGCGACGGCCACACCACCTGGGACCAGTCGGTGTCGCAGCCCGAAGGCCGCAGCGAGCTCGACCGCATGGCCGACGTGGACGGCACCCCGGTGCTGGAAGGCACCACCTTGTACGCGACCAGCTTCAAGAAGCAGACCGTGGCGATCGACGCGCCGAGCGGCCGTCCGCTGTGGTCCAGCGAGCACGGCGGCGTCGGCCGTCTGGGCCTGAGCAGCGACAAGCTGATCGTCAGCGATCCGTCCGGCACGGTGTACGGCCTGGACAAGAACGGCGGCAGCGCCCTGTGGTCGCAGCCGTCGCTGGCGCGCCGCAACCTGACCGGCGCGGCGGTGCAGGGCGATTACGCCGTGGTCGGCGATTTCGACGGCTACGTGCACTGGATGAAGCTGGACACCGGCGAGTTCGCCGCGCGCGCCCGCGCCGGCGGCAAGCCGCTCAAGGCAGCTCCCGTGGTCGCCGACGGCGTGCTGATCGTGCAGAACATCAAGGGCGAGCTGACTGCGTTCAAGCTGCAGTGAAGTGAGGCAGGGAACGGGTCATCGGGAATAGGAACGGACGGTTCGGCGCGGTTTCACCGCTGCGCGGCCTTCGTTCCGGTTCCCGATACCTCGTCCCGGCATGCGCGGCCCGGGCGGCAAACAGCCGTTCCGGGCCGTTCGTTTTATCGATATCCGCCCGCCGGGGGCCGTCCGGCACTCGCGGCGATCCGGGCCCGGAGCCCGGTCAGCCCGGCGCGCGAAAGCGTCTTCGCGCCCGCTCTGGCACTATGGCGGCCTGTTTCATGACGGCCGGCCTCGCAGAACCGGTTTCATGGCCACCGGATTCCCGCCGATCCGGCGGCATGACGGCGGTTCGGCCATGGTCTGCTCCGCAAACCCGCTCTACATGAATTAGTTCCGTCGGGATCCGAAGGCCGACGCCGCTGCCCGCAGCCGCGCACCTTCCATTCCCGATTCCCCATTCTCCATTCCCGGCTTCAAACACATGCTGCCCCTAGTCGCCCTCGTTGGCCGTCCCAACGTCGGAAAATCCACCCTGTTCAATGCCCTCACGCGTACCCGCGACGCGCTCGTCCACGACGAGCCCGGGGTCACCCGCGATCGCCACTACGGCGTGTGCCGGCCCGAAGGCCAGCGCCCGTTCGCGGTCGTCGATACCGGCGGCATCGCCGGCATCGATGAAGGCCTGGCCGGCGCCACCGCGCGCCAGGCCCGCGCCGCGGCGGAGGAAGCCGATCTGGTCCTGTTCGTGGTCGATGGCCGCGAAGGCGCCTCGGCCCTGGACGACGAAATCCTGGCCTGGCTGCGCAAGACCGCGCGGCCGACTTTGCTGGTGGTCAACAAGACCGACGGCCTCGATGTGCGCGCGGCGATCAATGACTTCGCCCGCTACGGCATCCGCGACGCGATCGGCGTGTCCTCGGCGCATCGCCAGGGCATCGACGAACTGCTCGCGGAAGTGTTCGCGCGCCTGCCCGAGGCCGGCGTCACCGCCGAACTCGACAACGATCCCAACCGCATCCGCGTGGCCTTCATCGGCCGCCCGAACGTGGGCAAATCGACCCTGGTCAACCGCCTGCTCGGCGAAGAACGCATGATCGCCTCCGAAGTGCCGGGCACCACCCGCGATTCGGTCGCGGTGGACATGGAGCGCGACGGCCGCCTGTACCGGCTGGTCGATACCGCCGGCGTGCGGCGTAAGTCCAAGGTCGAGGAAGCGGTCGAGAAGTTCTCGATCATCAAGACCTTGCAGGCGATCGAGAACTGCCAGGTCGCGGTGGTCATGCTCGACGCCGGCGAAGGCGTGACCGATCAGGACGCCAGCGTGCTCGGCTACGCGCTCGACTCCGGCCGCGCGCTGGTGGTCGCGGTGAACAAGTGGGACGGGCAGACCGAGTACCAGCGCCAGCAGACCGAAAACCTGCTGATGCGCAAACTCGCCTTCGTCGAATGGGCCGAGAAGATACGCATCAGCGCCAAGCACGGTTCGGGCCTGCGCGAGTTGTTCGCCGCGATCCATCGCGCGCACGCCTCGGCCACCACCGAAATCGGCACCAGCGAAGTGACCAAGGCGATGGAAGTCGCCTACGAAACCAATCCGCCGCCGGTGGTGCGCGGACACGTGGCCAAGCTGCGTTTCGCCCATCCGGCCGGATTGAATCCGCCGACCTTCGTCGTCCACGGCACCCGTCTGCGCACGCTCGCCGACAGCTACAAGCGCTATCTGGAGAACTTCTTCCGCAAGCGTTTCAAGCTGGTCGGAACGCCGGTGCGGTTCGTGTTCAAGGACAGCACCAATCCGTACGAAGGCAAGAAGAACGTGCTGACCGAGCGCCAGGTGGCTAAGAAGAAGCGTTTGATCCGGCATGTGAAGCGCGGCAAGTAAACCCGGTGCGCATCGTATCGGGCGCGTCCGCGTCGTCATGAAACTGCTGGGCCTGTGTGGCAGTCTGCGCGCGCGGTCCTACAGCGCGGGTTTGTTGCGCGCCGCGGCCGCGTCGGCTCCGGACGGGGCCTCGCTGGCCCTGTTCGAACGCGAAGGCCAGTTACCTTTGTTCAATCCCGACCTGGAAACTCAGGCGCCCGACGTCGTCGTGGCGCTGTGGGATGCGGTCACCGCGGCCGACGCGATCGTGATCGTCAGTCCCGAATATGCGCACGGCCCGACCGGCACGATCAAAAACGCGCTGGACTGGTTGGTCGGCCATCCGCCGTTCGCCTACAAACCGGTGGCGCTGTTCAATCCCGCATTCCAGTCGTATCACGCTGACGAGGCGCTCAAGGAAACCCTGCGCACGATGTCGGCCGATCTGATCGACGACGCCTGCGTGCGCATCCCGGTGATCGGTTCGGGCGTGGCTTCGGATCAGATCGCCGGCGCGCCGGCCTTCGCCAGCGCGCTGGATGCTGCATGGCGCGAGATCCTCGCGCATGTGCGCGCTGCGCAGCGGCTTCAGCGTGCACTGGGGGAAAGCGCGCGCTGAAGCACGTTCTGGCGCATGCGGCGGGAGCGATCGCATACGAGGTGCCGGCTTGCGCGCCAGCGAGGCACAATGCCGGCGAATCCGCTTAGCAGAGCCGTTCGCCCCTCATGCTCATCCCTCGCGCCGATCTGTGTCTGGGCCTGTTAGCCGGCGGCCGCGCGTCGCGGCTGGGCGGCATCGACAAGGCCTGGCTACGGCGCGACGGCGAAGCGCAGGTGCTGCGTCTGGCGCGCGCCTATGCGCCGCGGGTCGCGCAGGTCCTGGTCAGCGCCAATCGCGATCCGCAGCGCTATGCCGCCAACGGTCTGCGCGCCATCGGTGACGCTACGCCCGATTTAGGCCCGCTCGGCGGACTCCACGCCCTGGCCTCGGCCTGCGCCACGCCCTGGTTATTCACGCTGCCGGTGGACGCGGTGAACCTGGACGAAAACCTGCTGCCGGCGCTGATCGCCACGCAGGCCGGGCAGGGCGCCTACGCGATCGACGACGACGGCGTGCAGCCGCTGTTCGCGCTGTGGCCGGTCGAACCGCTGCGAGCGGCGCTCGCCGAAGCGCTGCAACGCCGCGCACTGGCGGTGCGCGCGCTGCAGGCCGCACTCGGCATGACCGCGCTGCGCCTGGATGGCCTACGCTTCGGCAATCTCAACACGCCCGAGGATCTGGCCGCGGCCGGCTTCATCGCCGATCCGGATCCGTGACGCCCACATTCACCCGTTGCGCGCCGCGCGACCGCAGAGCGATACGCCCATGACCGATTTCCCGACCGGCCTGTTGTTCGACGAGGCGATGACGATCCTCGCGCAAGTCGCCGCCGAGCACCGGCTCAACGCCGAAACCCTGTCCTTGCCGCGCTGCCACGGCCGCGTGCTGGCCCAGGACGTGGACGCGCCGCTGTCGCTGCCGCCGTTCGACAACAGCGCCATGGACGGCTTCGCCCTGCGCCAGGCCGATCTGGACGGCGAGCACACCGCGTTGAACCTGATCGGCGAACAGTTCGCCGGCGTCGCCGCGGGCCTGAGCCTGGGCGCCGGCCAATGCGTGCGCATCACCACCGGCGCGCCGATGCCGGCCGGCGCCGACACCGTCGCGATCAAGGAAAACGTGCGCATCGACGGCGACCGGGTGATCGTGCCTGCGCTGGCGCGCGGCCAGAACGTGCGTTACGCCGGCGAGGACGTGGGCGAGGGCGAGCGCGTGCTGCGCGCCGGGCAGGTGCTGACGCCGGCACGCGTATCGCTGGCCGCGTCGATGGGACTGGCCTCGCTGAGCGTGCGGCGGCGGCCGACGGTGGCGGTATTCACCAGCGGCGATGAACTGGTCGAACCGGGCATGCCGCTGGCGCCGGGGCAGATCTACGACAGCAATCGCGATCTGCTGATGGGCCTGCTGCGCGCCGACGGCCTGGAGCCGACCGCGTGGCCGCGTCTGCCCGACGACGCCAAACAAGTCGAGATCGCGCTGCGCGACGCGGCCTGCGCCTTCGATCTGGTGTTCACCTGCGGCGCGGTCTCGGCCGGCGAAAAAGACCATATCCCGGCGGTGCTGCGCGAATTCGGCCGCATCCATTTTTGGAAAGTGAAGATGCGCCCGGGCATGCCGCTGTTGTTCGCCAGCATGGATCAGGCGCGCATGCTCGGCCTGCCGGGCAATCCGGTGTCGGTGATGGCGACTTACCTGAGTTTCGGCCGCGCCTTGATCGACGGTCTGCAGGGCCGCGCCGAGCCGCGCACGGTATTGCGCGCGCGGCTGGTCGGGTCGATCGAGAAGACCCATCCGCGCCGCGAGTTCATCCGCGCGCGCCTGCTCAGCGACGACGACGGCGTGCTGCGGGTGGACCCGAATCCGGCGACCGGCTCGCACCGGCTGCGCGCGGCGGCCGATTCGGATGCGCTGATGGTGGTGCCGGAAGGGCCGCAGCGCCTGGGCGAGGGGACGGTGATGGATGTGTTGCCTTATGCGCTTGGGTGAGGTGCCGCGTTTGCGAGCCACTGGCTCGCGCGGCACCGAACGCCCGAACGCTATGCGTTCGGGCCGGGGGATGAGGGGCGTCGCGCGCCCCAACGCAACACAGCATCGCGCCCCATGCCCGCCGCCGCTCCCGCCACAGGCGATAATCCCCGCATGAGCATCGAATCCATTTCCCCGGCGCAGGCGCGCCGGCGGCAACAGGCCGGCGCGATCCTGATCGATGTGCGCGAAGCGCACGAGCGCGCCGCCGGCCACGCCGAACACGCGCGGGGCATCGCCAAGGACGTCCTGGAAGCCGACCCGCACGCGAGCCTGCCCGACCACGAAGCCGACATCCTCCTGATCTGCCAATCCGGCGCGCGTTCGCTGCGCGCCGCGCAGACCCTGCTCGACGCCGGCTATGCCCGCGTGGCCTCGGTCGAAGGCGGCACCACGCGCTGGCTCGCCGAAGGCCTGCCGATGACGGTGCCGCAACAGTCCGAGGACGAACGCGACTTCCACGACCGCTATTCGCGCCATCTGCGCCTGCCCGAGGTCGGCGAAGCCGGCCAGCGCAAGCTGCAGGCCGCGCGCGTGGCGATGGTCGGCGCCGGCGGTCTGGGCTCGCCGGCCGCGTTTTATCTGGCCGCGGCCGGCATCGGCACACTGGTGCTGGCCGACGACGACGTGGTCGATCGCAGCAACCTGCAGCGGCAGATCCTGCACACCGAGGCCCGCATCGGCGTGTCCAAGGTCGAATCGGCGCGGATCGCGCTGGCGGCGCTCAATCCGCGGGTGAAGGTCGAGACCTTCGCCGAGCGCATCGGCTCGGACAATGTCGAGCGCCTGATCGGCGCGGCCGACGTGGTCTTCGACGGCGCGGACAATTTCCCGGTGCGCTATCTGCTCAACGATGCCTGCGTGAAGCTCAGCAAGCCGCTGGTGTACGGCGCGATCCATCGCTTCGAGGGCCAGGTCAGCGTGTTCGACGCCGGTCGCCATCGCGGCGTATGTCCGTGTTACCGCTGCCTGTTTCCGGAACCGCCGCCGCCGGAAGCCGCGCCCAATTGCGCCGAGGCCGGCGTGCTTGGGGTGCTGCCGGGCGTGGTCGGGCTGATCCAGGCGACCGAGGTGATCAAGCTGATCCTGGGCCTGGGCGAATCGCTGGCCGGGCGCTTGCTGCACTTCGACGCGCTGGGCATGCGATTCCGCGAGACCCGGCTGCGGCCGGACCCGGAGTGCCCGCTGTGCGCGGCTGGGCGCGAGTTTCCGGGGTATATCGACTATCAGGCGTTCTGCGCGGCGCAGTGATGGCTGCGGGTTCGCGTAACACGAGAGAGATCGGATGATGGCGAAACCTTCGATTGGAGATGCCGGCGCGGGCCGTAGCGATGCGAGCGTGATTGACGGGAATCGCTTCGCTGGCCGACGTGAGCGAACGTCGTTCGTGCTCGCCGTCGCCGGGTTGTTCGCGTTGAGTTTGTACGCGTTCCGCAGCGAGGCCGTCGAAGCGCCGAGCGCGATGACGCGTCTGGCCGAACTCAGCGCGCAGCGCGTGCTGCTGGCCGATACGGTCGCGGCGAGCAAGCGTCAGTCGGGCAAGCCGGTCGAGGATGCGGCGCGTGAGCAGTCGCAACTGGAACAACTCGGCGCGCAGGCCGCCGCGCGAGGTTTGGCGCGCGAACAGGCCACGGCGTTCTTCAAGGCGCAGATCGAGGCGAACAAGTTGGTGCAGTACCGTTTGCTGGCGCAGCCGTCGCGCAAGCCGGCCGCGGCGATCGATCTGGGGCCGGTGCGGCAGCGGCTGGATGGGATCAATGCGGAGTTGCTGGACGCGCTGGCGCCGGCCTTGGCGGAAGCGAAAGAAGAAGGTTGCGTCGTGCGTGCTGATGAAGCGCAGCGGCAAGCGGCGCGGCGGCATCGGCTCGACGATCTGCACCGCATCGCGTTGACGCGCGCGTTCGGCGATTTGTGCGCGATGCCTTGAACTCGGCGGTGGTGGGATTGCCCCATCGCTCCCGCAAGCGCATAAGCCGATTCAATTAAAGCGCGATCGAATCGCGAGGTCTGTTGTGGGAGGGGCTTCAGCCCCGATGCTTTTCGGTCAGTCGCCTTGGATCAGTGCAATCTGATCGAACCATCGGGGCTGAAGCCCCTCCCACAATAGACTTCGCAAGTTCGCGCCCGGGGTTGCCAGGTCGCGCCTGGTAACGCGACCTGAGCTTGCGGATCGTCATCGAATTCCAGACTGCAAACTCTCGAAACTCCGACTCCCGACTCCCGACTCCCGACTCCCGAATCCCGAATCCCGAATCCCGAATCCCGAATCCCGAATCCCGAATCCCGAATCCCGAATCCCGAATCCCGAATCCCGAATCCCGAATCCCGAATCCCGAATCAGGCCGCCGCCACCGCCTCGATCTCGATCATCCAGCCTTCCTCGTACAACTCGGCGATGATCACTGTCAGCGCCGGCGTGTGCTTGCCGAGGATTTCATGGCGGATTTCGTAGTTGCGCTGGCGCAGGCGGCGCTCGGTGAGGTAGGTCGTGACCTTGACCAGATTGCTGAAGTCCATGCCGGCCTGCTTGAGCTGCTGCTCGACGTTGGCCCAGGCGCGCCGGCATTGGCCGTCGAAGTCCTTCGGCAGGACGCATTTCTCGCATTGCGGCAATTGGCCGCTGATGAACAACAAGCGCTGGAAACCGCTGATCTCGTGCGCTTGGGCATACGAAACTTCGGTGGGCTGGATCGCGTTGCGTTCCATGATTGCGCCTTCGTGGTTGTACCGCGTTGGAAAGTGAGCGGCGAGGGCGAAAGCGCGGCCGGGCACTGTCCCGGCCATGGCTGTCGAGGGCTCGCGCTCGCCGTTTCGCTCAGTCGATGAACTCCTTCAATGCCTGACCGTACTCCGGATACAGAGCGATGTTGTGATGGTCCGCGCCTTTCAGCTGGACCACGTCAACGCCTTGCGGACGGGTCTGCAGCGAATGGATCAGACGGGTGGTGTTGGCCGGCGGGATCACGTCGTCGGCGGTCGCGCGCACGACCAGGATCGGGCCGAAATAGCCGCGCAGATTGGCGACGGAGTCGTAGCGGTCACGCACCAGCCAGCGCGTGGGCAGCCAGCGGTAATGCGCCTGCGCGGTTTCGCTGAGGCTGTCGAACGGGGTCACCAGCGCCAGCCGCTGAACCGGACGCTTGCCGGCCACGAAACTGGCCACGCCGCTGCCCAGGCTGCGGCCGATCACCGCGATCGGCTGGCCGGGATGCTCGCGCGCGACCTGGTCGAAGATCGCCAGTCCGTCGGCGACCAGCGCCGCTTCCTCCGGCGCGCCGTCGCTGGCGCCGAAGCCGCGGTACGACAGCAGGTAGATGGTGCGATCGGGAAACCACTGCGCCAGGGTCTCGCGCATGTTCTCGATGCGCTCGGCGTTGCCGCCGAAATAGATCAGGGCCTTCTCGCGCCCGGCGTTGAGGCGCCAGCCGCGCAGGACGATGTCGCCGCGCGCGATGGTGTAGTCGGTCATGTCCACGCCCAGGCGCGTGCCCTGGGGGAAATACATGAGCTCGCGTTGCTTGAAGTACATCCAGCCGCAGATGCTCAGATATCCGGCGGCGGCGACGCCGGCCAATGCAGCCAACGATTGAAGCATTCGGGGATTACGTGCCATCGATGCGGAAGCCTTCCTAGCGATGCGGAGGACGCGCGGTCTGCGGCCGCAGACGGCCGCCGGCGCGGTGTGCGATTACCGCGACGATAACCCGCCGCGACGATGCCCGCCAGCGCAGCGTTTGCATGACAGCGCGACACGATCACGCGACTTGCACGGACAATGGCTAGGCTGGCCGCAGGCGGGCTCATCCAGTCGTGCCAGCAACCCTGCGTTCGCCGATGTCGCGGACGCATCGCCCTGCGGAGATCGCCGATGTCGCACAAGTTCGCCCTCGCTTTGCTGATCCTGGCCGCGTTGTGCGCGCCGTCCGGCGCCGCCCGCGCCGCCGACCCCTGTCCGGCGCTGCGGGCGCAGGGCGGGGCGGCCGATACCGCGACCCGCATCGCCGCCGCGGCCTGCCTGGAAAACCTGCAGTGGTTCCGGCCCTTCATCGACACGCAGGGCCGCCTGGCCAGCGCCAGCGTGAGCGAAGCGGAAACCTCGCGCCTGGAAGACGGCGCCACCGAAACCTGGCGCCGCACCGCCAGCTATTGGCGCGACACCGGCCTGCTGCAGCGCATGGGCGGCTTCGCCGGCGCCGAGCAGTGCTTCGATCCCTACGGCAGCGGTTATTCCACCGTAGCCTGCCGCGCGTTCCTGATCGACAACCCGTGGTCGGCCGCGTTCGTGTCCTACGTGATGATGAAGGCCGGCGTGCGCGGCTTCCGGCCTTCGGCCAGCCATTACGACTACGTGCGCGACGCCTACCGGGCGCAGGACCAGAGCCCGTTCCTGTACCTGGACCCGGCCAGTTCGACCGCCGCGCCCGGCGATCTGTTGTGCGCGGTGCGCTCCAGCAACCGCGTATACGGCTACCAGGGGCTGATCGCCGCGCTCGACGGCGGCAACGGCGGGCTCAACATGCATTGCGACATCGTGGTCGGGGTCAATCCCAACAACGACGGCAAGGCGTATCTGATCGGCGGCAACGTCCAGCAGGGTGCGACGATGCGGCTGATGGCGGTCAACCGCAACAACCAGTTCTGGCCGCTGCCGCTGCGCAGCGAGACCCAGGTCGAGTGCTCGCCCGACACCGTCGCCGCCTGCGACATGAACAAACTCGACTGGGCGGTGTTGCTGAAGCTCAAGCCCGAGGCCACGCTGGCCCAGCTGGCGCCGCCGACGCCGTTGTTCGCGCCGCAGCAGGCGCCGGCCTCGGCGCAGCCGTCGGGTTGCTGCGTGCAGTGCGTGCTGGGGTCGAACGTGCCGCGTTGTCCGAATCCGAATGCGCCGGGGATAAAACCGCAGACGCAGGACTGATCGTGGCCTTCGCGGTCGCGCCGCGATGATCGGGCGGCCGCTCAGCCGTGGTGTTTCTGCGCCGCCTCGAACGCCGCCAACTGCTCCGGCGTCGCGTCCTTCTGGAACTGGGCCTTCCATTCGCCGAACGGCATGCCGTAGACGGCTTCGCGCGCCTCGTCCTTGCTCATGCCGATGCCGCGCGCCTGCGCCGCTTCGCGGTACCAGTCGGCCAGGCAGTTGCGGCAGAAGCCGGCCAGGATCATCAGGTCGATGTTCTGCACGTCGCTGCGCTCGTGCATCAGGTGCGCGAGCAGGCGGCGGAACGCGGCGGCCTGCACGGCGATGGTTTCGTGATCGGCCGGGGCGTGGTCCGAAGTCGGGTCGGGAAGGCTCATGACGGGGCTCGCGATGCGATTAGGGGGCGGGATCGGCGAAAATCGCGCGAACGAATGGGGGATAATGCGCGGCCACGACTTTACCGCAGAGCCTTCGACCCCGCATGACGCCCGCATCGCACCCGGCCCGCATTCTCGACGGCAAGCGCATCGCCGAGGACCTGCTCGACAACCTCAAGGCCCAGATCGACGCGCGCGTCGCCGCCGGCCTGTCGCGGCCCGGGCTGGCGGTGGTGCTGGTCGGCGCCGATCCGGCCTCGGCCGTGTACGTGCGCAACAAGCGCCGCGCCGCGCAGAAGATCGGCATCCGCGCGATCGACTACGACCTGCCGGCCGACACCGGCAACGATGAACTGCTGGCCCTGATCGACCGGCTCAACGCCGATCCCGATGTCCACGGCATCCTGGTGCAGTTGCCGCTGCCGGACCGGCGCGACGCGACCGCGCTGATCCACCGCATCGACCCGAAGAAGGACGTGGACGGCTTCCATCCGGAAAACGTCGGCCATCTGGTGCTGCGCCAGTTCGGCCTGCGCCCGTGCACGCCGCGCGGCATCACCATGCTGCTGGGCTACACCGACCGGCCGGTGCGCGGGCAGAGCGCGACCATCGTCGGTGTCAGCAACCACGTCGGCCGGCCGATGGCGCTGGAGCTGATGATCGCCGGCTGCACGGTCACCAGCTGCCACAAATTCACCCCGCCGGCGGTGCTGGAAGCCTCGGTGCGCGGCGCCGACATCCTGGTGGTGGCGGCCGGCCGCCCGGGCCTGATCCCGGGCGAATGGGTCAAGCCGGGGGCGGTGGTGATCGACGTCGGCATCAACCGCCTGGACGACGGCCGTCTGGTCGGCGACATCGGTTTCGAAGCCGCGGCCCAGCGCGCCAGCTGGATCACCCCGGTGCCGGGCGGGGTCGGGCCGATGACGGTCGCGACCTTGATGCAGAACACGCTGGAAGCGGCCGAGGCGGCGGATCGGGGCTGAGGGGCTGGAGCAGGCGGCCACGGTCGCGCGTCGCTTCTTGGCTCGTCATTCCCGCGAACGCGGGAATCCAGTGACTTTAGCCGGCACTTTCCCGACCCGCGTCCGGCAGGACTTCAAGCGTTCTCGCACGAAAGGCCCTGGATTCCCGCGTTCGCGGGAATGACGAGCATAAAAAACCGCGGGGTCGGTTATCCCAAAGCCCGGCTTAATACCCTGCGAAAAGCCGCAAACAGAACGCCCCTTTCCGTCCGCAACCCCAGCGCCGGACCCCGGGTTCGGGTTAGAATGGCGCGCTTCATCCTCCCGGGCCCGCCCATGCTGCGCATCCAGGCTGAAGCGCTTACTTACGACGATGTCTCTCTCGTCCCCGCGCATTCGATCGTCCTGCCTAAGGACGTAAACCTCTCCACCCGCCTGACCCGCGACCTGTCGATCCGCCTGCCGATCCTGTCGGCCGCGATGGACACCGTCAGCGAAGCCCGCCTCGCCATCGCGCTGGCCCAGCTCGGCGGCATCAGCATCCTGCACAAGAACATGAGCCTGGAAGCCCAGGCCGCGCAGGTCGCCAAGGTCAAGAAATTCGAGGCCGGGGTGATCCGCGAACCGTTCACGGTGGGGCCGGAAACGACCATCGGCGAAGTGCTCAAGCTCACCCGCGCGCGCAACATCTCCGGCGTGCCGGTGGTCGATGGCGGCCAGCTGGTCGGCATCGTCACCAGCCGCGACATGCGCTTTGAGACCAAGCTCGACGATCCGGTCCGCCACATCATGACCAAGCGCGATCGCCTGGTCACCGTGCGCGAAGGCGCCAGCGACGATGAAGTCGTGCAGCTGCTGCACAAGCACCGCATCGAAAAGATCCTGGTGGTCAACGACGGCTTCGAGCTGCGCGGCCTGATCACGGTCAAGGACATCCAGAAGAAATCCGACAACCCCAACGCCGCCAAGGACAGCGCCGAGCGCTTGCTGGTCGGCGCCGCGGTCGGCGTCGGCGGCGACACCGAGGCGCGCGTGGAAGCGCTCGCCGCGGCCGGCGTGGACGTGATCGTGGTCGATACCGCGCACGGCCATTCGCAGGGCGTGCTCGACCGGGTGAAGTGGGTCAAGACGCGCTTCCCGCAATTGCAGGTGATCGGCGGCAACATCGTCACCGGCGAAGCGGCGTTGGCGCTGATGGATCACGGCGCCGATGCGGTCAAGGTCGGCGTCGGCCCGGGTTCGATCTGCACCACCCGCGTGGTCGCCGGCGTCGGCGTGCCGCAGGTGACGGCGGTGGCGATGGTGGCCGAGGCGCTGCAGGATCGCATCCCGCTGATCGCAGACGGCGGCATCCGCTATTCGGGCGATATCGGCAAGGCGCTGGTCGCCGGCGCGTCCACGGTCATGGTCGGCGGCCTGTTCGCCGGCACCGAGGAAGCGCCGGGCGAAATCGAACTGTTCCAGGGCCGCAGCTACAAGAGCTATCGCGGCATGGGCAGCATCGGCGCGATGGAGCAGGGCTCCAAGGACCGTTATTTCCAGGACGCTTCCGACGCCGACAAGCTGGTGCCCGAGGGCATCGAAGGCCGCGTGCCGTATCGCGGCTCGCTCAGCGGCGTGGTCCACCAGCTCGCCGGCGGCCTGCGCGCCACCATGGGCTACGTGGGCTGCGCGACCATCGAGGACATGCGCAAGAAGCCCAGCTTCGTGCGCATCACCAACGCCGGCTCGCGCGAAAGCCATGTGCACGATGTGCAGATCACGAAAGAACCGCCGAACTATCGCGCCGGCTAACGCCGGCGCGCGGGATTCGTGATTTGGGATTCGGGATTCGGCAAAGCCGAACCCGTCCCGAATCCCGGCGTTCCGCCTTTACCGAATCTCGAATTCCGAATCCCCAATCCCGGCCCCCATGACCGACATCCATAGCGACAAGATCCTGATCCTCGACTTCGGTGCGCAGTACACGCAGTTGATCGCGCGGCGTATCCGCGAACTCGGTGTGTATTGCGAAATCTGGGCCTGGGACCACGATCCGGCGGAAATCGCCGCCTACGGCGCCAAGGGCATCATCCTGTCGGGCGGTCCGGAATCGACCACCGAGCACGGCTCGCCGCGCGCGCCGCAGCAGGTGTTCGACGCCGGCCTGCCGATCCTGGGCATCTGCTACGGCATGCAGACCATGGCCAAGCAGCTCGGCGGCGAGACCGAAGCGGCGGATCAGCGCGAGTTCGGCCACGCCGAAGTGTCGCTGGTAGCGCACGACCGCCTGTTCGACGGCTTGAAGGATCACCCCGGCTCGCCGCCGCGCCTGGACGTGTGGATGAGCCATGGCGACCACGTGTCGAAGGCGCCGGAGGGTTTCGTCGTCACCGCCAAGACCGACCGCATCCCGGTCGCCGCCTTCGCCAACGACGCGCGCGGCTGGTACGGCGTGCAGTTCCATCCGGAAGTCACCCACACCAAGCAGGGCCAGACCCTGCTGCGCCGCTTCGTGGTCGATATCTGCGGCTGCCAGACGCTGTGGACCGCCGCGCACATCATCGACGACCAAATCGCGCGCGTGCGCGAGCAGGTCGGCAGCGACGAAGTGATCCTCGGCCTGTCCGGTGGCGTCGATTCCTCGGTGGTCGCAGCGCTCCTGCACAAGGCGATCGGCGATCAGCTGACCTGCGTGTTCGTCGACACCGGCCTGTTGCGCTATAACGAAGGCGACCAGGTGATGGCGATGTTCGCCGAGCACATGGGCGTCAAGGTCGTGCGCGTCAACGCCGCCGACCGCTACTTCGAAAAGCTCGCCGGCGTCAGCGATCCGGAAGCCAAGCGCAAGATCATCGGCAACCTGTTCGTCGAAATCTTCGACGAGGAATCGCAGAAGCTCGCCAACGCCAAGTGGCTGGCGCAGGGCACGATCTACCCGGACGTGATCGAGTCGGCCGGCAGCAAGACCGGCAAGGCGCACGTCATCAAGAGCCACCACAACGTCGGCGGCCTGCCCGAGCACATGAAGCTCGGCCTGGTCGAGCCCCTGCGCGAGTTGTTCAAGGACGAAGTGCGGCGCCTGGGTGTCGAGCTCGGCCTGCCGCGCGAGATGGTCTACCGCCATCCGTTCCCGGGCCCGGGCCTGGGCGTGCGCATCCTCGGCGAGGTCAAGCGCGAATACGCGCAACTGCTGGCCCAGGCCGATCACATCTACATCGACGAACTGCGCAAGGCCGGCCTGTACGACAAGACCAGTCAGGCCTTCGCGGTGTTCCTGCCGGTCAAGTCGGTCGGCGTGGTCGGCGACGCGCGCGCCTACGAGTGGGTGATCGCGTTGCGCGCGGTGGAAACCATCGACTTCATGACCGCGCATTGGGCGCATCTGCCGTACGAGTTCCTCGGCACGGTGTCCAACCGCATCATCAACGAACTGCGCGGGGTTTCGCGCGTGGTCTACGACATCAGCGGCAAGCCGCCGGCTACGATCGAGTGGGAATGAGGCAAGCGCGCGCGGCGCGTTGAGCGAAGCGATACCGACCGCCTGCGCATTTGGTGCGCAGGCGGTTTGCGTTTGTGGGGATGTGAATTGAAATCTGCCGGCATGTCGCGCTGTCGATGTCGCGGCCCGAAGACGCGTGGCCGCTGATAGAGCGAGCGCATCGCAATCCGCGATCGCCACCGCGATGGCGCACGCTGCCGCAGCGTTGAGCAGGCGATCGGCTTCGCACTGAGGCGACGGACGCCGGATGTGTGATAGCTAACGCGTTTTCGCCCGCATCCGGCGACTAGGGTTCGTTTACCCCCGCGCACCGAAAACCGTCGCCACCGGTACAAGGATGTTCGAAAGGGATGGACGAGCTCGTCATCGTCAGCCTGTTTCCGCCGTCGGCCCGTCGGCCCGCCGGCCGTCGCGCCGCGGCCGTCGCCGCGCCCGTGCCGCGATCGTTTCCGGCTTGGCGCCAACCGCGCGCATCGCTCTGTTCGCAACCCCGAATCCCAACGGCGACGTTCGCGTTCGCGAACGCCGGCAATCGCCGGTCGCGCCGCATCGCACAAGCAACACGAGCCGCGGACGGAGTCGCGGCGAATCGCGCTGGACGGCGTCCGCCGCCGGCGTTCGAGACGGCCGGGAAAGGACGCTCCCGGTTGTCCCTCATCAATGGAGAGGACGATGAATAGGAAGCCCCGTATCAAGCTGCTGATGGCGTGCTGCGCGTTCGCGATCGGCCTGGGCATCAGTCTTACCGCGTTCGCGCGGCCGTGCTGCAGCAGTTGCAATCCGGACGATCCGGATTCGCGTTGCTGGGCCATCTGCTCGCCGGACTGCTGAGCCGGCAGCGGGGAAGGGGCGGGCGACCGCCTCTTCTCCCGGCGCATCTACCGGTCCCCAATTAGGACCGATTCTGTCCGCAACACCCCGTAGCCTGATCTCAAGCCGGCCCGCCGCCGGCCTTCGCGACGCCCGGCGGCGATCTTCGTCGCGGCCGTCGCCGTCTTGTCGATTCGCGCCGTCCCGATTCGTCGTCTCAGACAAGGGCGGCCGAATCCGCGCGATGCGCAAGCGGAATTTGCGCCGTCCGACATCGACCAGGAGCAATGCCATGTCGAGAACTCTGCCGGTAGCCGCGGCCCTGCTGGCTCTGCCGCATCTGCTGGCGATAGCCGCGTCGCGCAATGAGCCGGCCGCGCGTCCGCGTGCCATGGCGACCCCGCCGGACATCGTCTGCGTGGCGGTGGCGCCGCGCGACAAGGCCGTCGTGCGCGGCGCGGGGGCGGCGGCGCCGCGTTATCTGCAGCGCTGACAGCGCCACCGCGGGACAGGCCTGCGCCGCACGCGCCGCCAGCGTCAGCGCCCGGGCCAGACCTGCAAGGCGGTGCGCAAGACTTCGTGCAGTTGCGCCGCGCTGGCGCCGTCGCGCGCCTGGATCGACAGGCCTTGCACCACCGTGGCGAGGAATTTCGCCAACGCGGCCGCATCGGCGCCGGCATCGACATCGCCTTCGCGCTGGCCGCGTTCGATGCGGGCGCGAAAGCCGGCTTCGATCGACAAACGGTGCGCGCTCAATTCCTCGCGCAGATGCGCGGCCGCGTTGCCGCCGCCGACATCGGCGGCGATCAGCATGCAGCCCGAAGGTTGTCCGCAGCCGCTGAATCCGTTCGCGATGGCTGCGAACAAACGCTCGAACGCCTCGCGCGCGGTCACTTCCGGCGCTTGCAGAGTGGCAGCGTGGTTGCAGCGGAACTGCTGCAGATAGCGCCCGATCGCCTCGCGGAACAACTGCTCCTTGCTGCCGAAGGCGGCGTACAGGCTGGGCGGGGCGATGCCCATCGCCGCGGTCAGGTCGTTCAAGGACGTGGCCTCGAAGCCCTGGCGCCAGAACAGCTGCATGGCCGTTTCCAGCGCCTGCTCGCGGTCGAACGCGCGCGGCCGCCCGCGTGGCCGCGAGGGCTTTTTCGCGGGCGCGTCTTCGCCGCCGGCGGCTTCCGGATTCGCAACGCCTATTTCCATAGCGATCGATAATAAATTCATTGACCGGCTCCGGGCAAGCGCTCAGACTCGCGCTCGGCCAGCGCCGCCGGCGCCGGTCCGCGCTGCCTCGACCGGCCGCGTCCTTCTGTTTCCCCGCCACGAAAACAGGATTCCCCATGAGCCTTTCGCTCTACGACGTCTCCGTCCCGGCCTTCAGCCGCGGCCTGGACGTGCTGTCCCATCTGCTCGACAAAGGCGTGGCCTACGCCGACGAACAAGGCCTGGACCATTCGGTGCTGATCGCCGGCCGCCTGGCGCCGGACATGTACACGCTGATCGGGCAGGTGCAATCGGCCAGCGACGCGGCCAAGTTCGGCGCCGCGCGCCTGGCCGCGATTACGCCGCCGAGCTTTCCCGACACCGAAACCAGCGTGGACGAACTGCGTTCGCGCATCCTCAAGACGCAGGATTTCCTGCGCAGCGTGTCGCCGGAGAGCATGGAAGGCGACGAAGAGCGCGAGATCGTGATCCGCCCAGGCGGCCGCGAACTCACGTTCACCGCGCGCGACTACCTGCGCGGCTTCGTCCTGCCGAACTTCTACTTCCACCTGACCACCGCCTACGGAATCCTGCGCAACCAGGGCGTGCCGCTGGGCAAGATGGACTACCTGCGCGGCTTCTGAGTCCGCGCCGGCCCCGCGCACCGCAGCCGCGCGCTGCGGATGCGCGCGCCGGGCCAGTGGACGATAATCGCGTCCGACGCCGTGCCTTCGCCGCGGCCGGACCCGCGCGACGCCCGTGAGCGAACAAGCCGACATCGACGAATACTGGATGCGCCGCGCGCTGGATCTGGCCGAGCGCGCCGAGCGCGAGCACGACGAGATTCCAGTCGGCGCGCTGCTGGTATCGGCCGCCGGCGAGCTGCTGGGCGAGGGCTGGAACCAGAACATCGGCAGCTTTGATCCCAGCGCCCACGCCGAAATCGTGGCCTTGCGCGAAGGCGGGCAGCGCCTGGGCAATCACCGCCTGCTCGGCACGACCCTGTACGTGACCCTGGAGCCGTGCGCGATGTGCGCGATGGCGGTAGTGCATGCGCGCGTCGCGCGCGTGGTGTTCGGCGCCCGCGATCCCAAGACCGGCGCCGCCGGCAGTGTGTTCGATCTGTTGACCGATCCGCGGCATAACCATCGTGTGACGGTGTTGGGTGGGGTGCTGGGCGAAGAGGCGGGGGCGCGGCTGACGGCTTATTTCCGGCGCAAGCGGGGCAAGCCGGGGTAATTCAGAGCTGGAGTTTGTTCGAAAATCTCGAAAAAACAGGTCCGTCATTCCCGCGAAGGCGGGCTCCGCTTTACTTCGGCGGAGCCAAGCGTCCAGAGACTTCAGCACCATCCCTCCAGACCGTCATTCCCGCGAACGCGAGAATCCGGAGACTTCAGCGTCATCCTTCCAGACCGTCATTCCCGCGAACGCGGGAATCCAGGGACTTCAGCGCCATTCCCCCAAACCGTCATTCCCGCGAAGGCGGGAATCCAGGGGCTTCAGCGCCATTCTTCCAGACCGTCATTCCCGCGAACGCGGGAATCCAGCGACTTCAAACGTTCTCGCACGAAAGCCCCTGGATTCCCGCGTTCGCGGGAATGACGAGCAAAAGCTGATGCTCGACACTCGACGTGGAAACTTCGAACACGCTCACGCCGCCGAGTCTCGACGCAAGTCAGATGTCACCACCCGTGGAAACTCAACGCAACGCGTCGAGCGCCTTGCGCGCATCCTCAATAAAACGCCGCGCCTCTTCCGGCGAATTCAGATTCGTCGCCAACTGCGCGATCACCTGCTGCGGCGTGCTGAGCGTTTCGAACGCCTCGTCGCACAGCATCCCCGCGATCGGCCCCAGATAGTTCACCGCCGCCTGCTCGATCGCATCGCGCACACGCCGGTCCACCCGCACCGGCGATGCCGCCGGCGTGGGCGTCGGCAGGCGCCGCGCCGCCAGGTCTTGTTCGAAGCCGCCCAGCAGCCATTGCATCGAGCTCTCGCTCAAGGCCGCCTTGGCCGAGGCCGGCGAGTCGCCGGACTGGAAGCGCAGCTTGGCCGAGGCGACCATCGCCAGGCGCTGCACCGCCTCGTCGTTGCGCATCATGCGGAACAGCACTTCCTGCACCTGTCCGCCGTTCAAGCGGATGATGCAGGAGTGGTTTTCCTCGGTGACGATGAACAAAAAGCCGGAGGCGCGTTTTTGCACCAACGTCCTCAGCTCGCGCAGGACCTCGATCAGCGGTCGGAAATCGTTGGACATGAAGAGGTCTACCTCGCGTCGCCGCGCCTGGTCGGAATACTGCGGCTCAGCGTTGCTTGCTGAGCCGTTCCATCGCTACCCGGACACTGTAGGACAGACGTGAGATCGCACGGGCCAGCTTGCCGATTTCGTCCTTGAGGTCGGCCTCGACAATGGTGTGATTCCACTTGCCGACGCTGAGCTCCTCGGCCACCGCGGTCAGGCGCTGGATCGGGCGCAGCACGCGATTCATGATCAGGCTCCATTGCAGGCCCAGCAGCAGCGCGCAGACCATCAGGCCGATGCCGCCGATCCACAGCGACTGCCGCAGGATCACCCGGTTGACGTCGCTCTTGGGATAGGCCGTGACCAGGTTGAAGCCCCAGCCGGGGACTTCCTGCTGGGTAACCACCCAGTCCTGCGGCATGTCGCGCACGACCCGCTCGACTTCCTTCGGATCGATGGTGGCGCCGGTCTTGGACTGGAAGCGCAGCTTGTCCTTGCCGTCGAACACGGCGATGAAGCCGGACTCGAGCACGTGGCTGTCGCTGACCACCTGGTTCAGGGCCTGCAGGTCGGTCTTGTAGCCGACGTACCAGATGCCGACCGGGTGCTGATCGTCCAGGCCGGCGAAAATCGGCTCATAGCCGGTCACGTACGGATTGCCGAGGATGTCCACCACGCCGTAGAAACTCTGCGCCTTGCGGATCTGCGCGATCGCCTGGCCCTGCGGGTCGAGCACGGTGCCGACGGCGCGGCTGCCGTCTTCTTTCTTGACGTTGGTGGCGATGCGCACGAAGTCGTCGCCGGCGCGCGAGAAAATGGTGGCCGTGCCTTCGGCGATGGAGGTGACCGAATCGACCAAGGTGTAGTTGTTCGCCTGCGGCACGCCGCCGAAGAACAGGTCGTTGGTCAGGCGCCCGTCGATCCGGATCTGCGGGCCGACGCTGGTGGTGCCGACGCGATCGGCCTCATGGCGCAGCAGGCGCATCGAACTGTGTACGCGGTCGAGCATGACCGAGCGGGTGACCGCGAACAGGCTCTGCAGCGCGACGGTCTGGCCGTCGATCACGCGGCCGGCATTGGCGCGCACGCGGTTGGCTTCGGTGACGGCCAGGATGATCGTGAGCGCGGCGACCACGACCAGGACCAGGGCCAACACCGGCAGCAGCAGGCGCACCCGCAACGAGTGACGAAGCATCGCATTCTCCCCGAACGCAATTAATAGAAAATGTAATCAAGGCGTCGCCGCATGAGCACGTCTGCGCCGGTGATGCGGACGCAGTGGCTTCCTTCCCGTCATGCTTAAGCGAATGCGACTTGTGGCGGTACGATAACTTATCGATCCGGTGGTCGCAGCCTTTTACTGTGCGCAAATCAGCTGGATTTCTCGATCTCGCAAGCGATCAGTTGGGCGGCTGATAGGGGTGGGAATGTATCTCGTAGTGAATGGTGATGTATTCGAAGTGCCAGTTATTACGTGACGCGGTAAGGGTTGTTATGGCTTATTTTATTGGGCGCGATATTCGGGCGATGAGCCCGGAGCGGCGCGGCGCAAAGGTTTCGTCACGGTCCGTGGCGCAATCGTAGTGGCTTGCGTTATCCGGTGTTGTGACAAAAATGCAAGATCGGACAGGCGTCTCATCACGAGCTGTCGCCAAGCTGTCGAACGCGGATTCGGATTAGTACGAAAGTAGTAGGACTTAGGGCGGATTCGCCGCGCGCTGGCGCCGCGGTTCACGAAACCATTCGGCTCTGCGCGCGAATGCCGCGCACCGGATGCGGTTCGCGGTTGCGCCTCATGGGCGGTGTTCGCGTTCGCGGATATACCGCGCCGGTAGCGCGGTAATCGCGATCAGTCGGATTTTTTCTTGCGACCGTTGTCGCGATCGAATTCCCGTTTCACTTCGGCATCCAGCATGCTCACGCTCATGCGCGCCTCGCGGCCCATGTTGATGCAGGCGGCCAATACCAGCAGCACGCCGCACATGGCCAGCGCGGTCGGCACGCCGGTGATGCGGTAGTCGGTGAACTGGTCGATGCCGATCGACAGGCTGGTGGCGACGAAGGCGGTCATCGCGCCGTACAGCAATTGCAGGCAGGTCAGAATCAGGCGCACCCGCCGCCGGTGCAGGATGATGCGCGCTTCGAGAAACTGGCGGGCGTGATCGTCCACGGTGTCTTCCAGCGTCGCCAGTTGCTGGCGCATGCGATCGACCACGCGCGCCAGGCGGTTGTTGGACGACACCAGCAGCGATGCGGTCGCGGTCAGGAAAAACGCCGGCGTGATCATCGCCGAGACCACGGTGTAGTGCGAATTCAATTGGACCAGGTCGGCCATGACGGGCTCCGTCTTCGTTGCGGCGCGCTTTCGCCGGCGGCGCTTCCACGTTCGATGATGCGGCAAAGCATGCGGGTCAGCGTGGCCCGGGTTGCCGCGCTCGCAGTTTCAGTCGTGCTTTTCCTGGGGCGGCTTGGCCCAGCGTTTCATCGCGCTGATATGGCCGTGATCCATTTCCTCGTTGACCGCCTCCACCGCGAGCGAGGACTCGCGCGCCAGCAGCAGGCTGGCGGCGAACATCGACAGCACGCCGAACGCGGCCAGCACGGTCGGGATGACGCCGAGCCGGTAACCCAGCACCGCGTCGCCGGCCACCGTCAGACTGGTGCAGACGAAGAAGCTGATCGCGGTGTAGAGCAACTGGCTGCCGCGCAGGATGATGCGGCTGCGTTTCTTCTGCCGCAGGATGTGGCGCTCGATCAGGTCGCGCTCCTCCGGGTCGTCGGCCTCGGCCAGTTCCTTGATCAACACCCGGGCGCGGTCGATGACCCGGGCGAGGCGGTTGTTGGCCGACAGCAGCAGCGAGGCGGTCGCGGTCAGGAAGAACGCGGGCGCCAGCATCGCGGTCAGGATCGCGTAGTGGGCGAAGGTGACGTTCTGGTTCATTGCGGTGCGGCGGGCTCGGGCGGGGGCTGTGGGCTATCATGCCGCGACATGGACATGACGGCGAGGCTATGACGGACAAGACTGGGCACGAGCACCGGCTGATCTGGATCGATCTGGAGATGACCGGCCTGGATACCGACCGCGATTCGATCCTGGAAATCGCCACCGTCGTCACCGACGCGCAGCTCAACCTGCTGGCGCAGGGCCCCGAGCTGGCCATCGCCCATCCGCTGGAGCGCCTGGGCGCGATGGACGAATGGAATCGCAACCAGCACGGCAAGTCCGGGCTGTGGAAGCGGGTGCTGGAGCAGGGCGTGCCGATGGAAGAGGCCGAAACGCGCACGCTGGACTTCCTGGCCCAGTGGGTCCCGGCCAACACCTCGCCGATCTGCGGCAATTCGATCTGCCAGGACCGCCGCTTCCTGCACCGCTGCATGCCGCGGCTGGAGAAGTACTTCCACTACCGCAACCTGGACGTCAGCACGCTCAAGGAACTCGCGCGCCGCTGGGCGCCGGACGTGCTGGCCGGGTTCAGCAAGGAAAGCAAGCACACCGCGCTGAGCGACGTGATGGATTCCATCGCCGAGCTCAAGCATTACCGCGCGGCGATGGGGAAGCTGGGCGGGGTGGGGTAAGCGCGCCGGCGCCGCTCGTTCGCTGCAAGGCGGCGTTGCGGCGAGGCCTGCAGCGACGAGGTCAGGCCGCTCGCGTCAGTTGCTGCAACCGCGTCAACAACGCGCGTACATAGCCCTTATCGACCGCAACACCCCAAGCGCCGTCGCCGAATCGTTCGGCGCGGTTGCAGGCGGTCAGCAGCGAGCGCAGCGTGGCCAGATCGGCGCGTGCGATGGCGTCGGGATCGCGCAGCAATGCGCCGCAACGTTCCGGGTCGTAGCTGTGATCCCGCCAGCAAGGCTTGTCGAGGGTGCGGAAGAATTCGGTCACCGCGGGGTGGTAGGCCGGCCCGGCCCAACGAAACCTGTCGGCCTCGGGATCGAAGCCCACATGCGTGCCGATCACCGCCTGGAAATCCGGTTCGTACAGGCGCGGCAGGAACGCGAGCAACTCGGCGCAGTCCGCCGGACCGGGCAGGTCGGCGGACATGCGGTTACTTCTTCGCTGGCGCCACCGGCGCCGGCACGTCGCCGTCATCCGCCACGGCCTTGGTCAACAACTCCGCGATCGGCCGCCCATCCGCATCGTGGTGATACACGTGCAGATCGCGCTGCGGATACGGAATGTTGAGGCCCTTGCCGATCAGCTCGTTGCGGATGCCTTCGACCAGGTCGCTGCGGGTGCGCACCAGGTTGGCGGTCTTGACCCAGGCGCGCAGTTCCAGATTCACGCTGCTTTCGGCGAGCGCGGTGACCAACACCTCCGGCGCCGGATCGGCCAGCACATTGGCATGCGTCTTCGCCAGAACCAGCAGCGTTTCCTTCGCGGTCTTGAGATCGTCGTCGTAGCCCACGCCGACGGTCAGGTCGATCCGGCGCTTGGGATTGGCGGTGAAGTTGATGATGGCCGCGGTGGTGATCAGGCTGTTGGGCAGCACGATCACCCGGTTGTCGATGGTGCGCAGGCGGGTCTGGAACACCCGGATCTGCTCGACCGTGCCTTCCACACCCGCGGCCTGCACGGTGTCGCCGGCACGGAACGGGCGCAGCACGATCAGCATCACGCCCGAGGCGATGTTGGACAGCGAGTCCTTCAACGCCAGGCCGATCGCCAGGCCGGCCGCGCCGAGCACGGCCAGCACCGAGGTCATCGGCACGCCGACCGCCTGCAAGGCCGCGACCGCCACGATCACCACCATCGCCGCATAGGCGATGTTGCGCAGGAAGCCACGCAAGGTGACTTCCATGTTGGCGCGGGTCATGACCCGCTCCAACGCGCGCGACATCCATTTGGCCAGCCACAGGCCGATCAGCAGAATCGCCAGCGCGCTGAGCAGCTTCAGGCCGGCGGTCTGGCCCCAGGCCGTCAGTTTGTCGATGTCGAACCCGGCCTCAAGTCCCAGCAGGGACTTGGGCGCCAGGGCCTGCGCTGCGTCCTTTTTCGCCATGCCCGATTCAGGCCTTGGCCTTCGCCTTGGCCAACCGCAGCCAGGTATCGACCACGGTGTCGGGATTCAGCGACACCGACTCGATGCCCTGATCCATCAGCCACTCGGCCAGATCCGGATGATCGCTGGGGCCCTGGCCGCAGATGCCGACGTACTTGCCCTTGGCGCGCGCGGCCGAGATCGCCATCGACAGCAGCTTCTTCACCGCCGGGTCGCGTTCGTCGAACAGCTTGGCGACGATCGCCGAGTCGCGGTCCAGGCCCAGGGTGAGCTGGGTCAGGTCGTTGGAGCCGATCGAGAAGCCGTCGAAGATTTCCAGGAACTCGTCGGCCAGCAGCGCGTTCGACGGAACCTCGCACATCATGATGATCTGCAGGCCGTTCTCGCCCTTGCGCAGGCCGTTCTTCTCCAGCACTTCGATCACGCGCCGGCCTTCGTCCAGCGTGCGCACGAACGGGATCATGATCCAGCAATTGGTCAGGCCCATTTCCTCGCGCACCTTCAGCACCGCCTGGCATTCCAGGGCGAAGGCGTCGGAGAAGGAGGGATCGACATAACGGCTGGCGCCGCGGAAGCCGATCATCGGGTTTTCTTCATGCGGCTCGTAACGCGAGCCGCCGATCAGGTTGGCGTATTCGTTTGACTTGAAGTCCGACAGGCGCACGATCACCGGATGCGGCGCGAACGAGGCGGTGATGGTGGCGATGCCCTCGGCCAGACGGTCCACGTAGAACTGCACCGGATCGGCGCCGTAACCTGCGATCTTCTCGTCGATCTTCTTCTTGGTCGCCGCGTCCTGCGAGGCGTATTCCAGCAGCGCCTTGGGATGGATGCCGATGTGGCTGGCGATGATCATCTCCAGCCGTGCCAGGCCGACGCCGGCGTTGGGCAGCATCGCGAAATCGAACGCACGCTCGGGGTTGGCGACGTTCATCATCACCTTGAGCGGCGCCGGCGGCATCTTGTCCAGATCGGCGACGTGGCGCTCGAAGGGCAGGGCGCCGTCGTAGATGTAGCCGGTATCGCCTTCGGCGCAGCTGATGGTGACGACTTGGCCTTCCTTGATCGCGTCCAGGCCGTTACCGGTGCCGACGACCGCCGGCACGCCGAGTTCGCGCGCGATGATCGCCGCGTGGCAGGTGCGGCCGCCGCGGTTGGTCACGATCGCCGCGGCGCGCTTCATCACCGGCTCCCAATCCGGGTCGGTCATGTCGGCGACCAGCACGTCGCCGGGCTGCACGCGGCTCATATCGTCCAGGCTGCGCACGACGCGGGCGACGCCCGAGCCGATCTTCTGGCCGATGGCGCGGCCTTCGGCGACCACCGGGCCGCGCTTTTCGAGCTGGTAGCGCTCGATCTGGGTAGCCTTGCCGCGCGACTTCACCGTTTCCGGGCGCGCCTGGACGATGAACAGCTTGCCGCTGACGCCGTCCTTCGCCCATTCCACGTCCATCGGGCGGCCGTAGTGCTTTTCGATCACCAAGGCCTGCTTGGCGAGCTCATGGACATCGGCATCGTTGATCGAGAACTTGGAGCGCAATTCCGCCGGCGTGTCTTCGGTGCGCACGCGCTCGCCGGCCTTGTCCGAATACACCATGCGTAGCTGCTTGGCGCCGACGCTGCGGCGCAGGATCGCCGGCTTGCCCTGGGCCAGGGTGGGCTTGTAGACGTAGAACTCGTCCGGATTGACCGCGCCTTGCACGACCATCTCGCCCAGGCCGTAGCTGGAGGTGATGAACACCACGTCGCGGAAACCCGATTCGGTGTCCAGGGTGAACAACACGCCGGACGCGCCGACGTCGGAACGCACCATCAGCTGCACGCCGGCCGACAGGAACACGTCTTCGTGCTTGAAGCCATGGTGCACGCGATAGGCGATGGCGCGATCGTTGTAGAGGCTGGCGAAGACTTCCTTCACCTTGCGCACGACATCGTCTTCGCCGGTGACGTTCAGGAAGGTTTCCTGCTGGCCGGCGAAGGACGCGTCGGGCAGGTCTTCGGCGGTGGCCGAGGAGCGCACCGCGACGGCGACGTCGCCGCCGCCGTTCTCGCTGCACAGCTTGCGGTAGGCGGCGCGGATGTCCTGATCCAGGTCCGGCTGCAGCGGGGCCTCGATGACCCAGCCGCGGATTTCGCCGCCGGCCTGGTTCAGCGCCGGGACGTTTTCCACGTCCAGCGTGGCGAGCTTGTCGAAGATGCGCTGGTGCAGGTTGTTGTGGGCGATGAAGGCCTTGAAGGCCTCCGAGGTGGTGGCGTAGCCGCCTGGGACCGACACGCCCAGGTTCGCCAGATTGCCGATCATCTCGCCAAGCGAGGAGTTCTTGCCGCCTACGCGGGCCAGGTCGTTGAGGCGCAGCGCGTGCAGCCAGAGGATGTTCTCGTTCAAGACACACTATCTCCGTGGGGGGCGAGGACGCGTCCGGGCGCGGCCAAGCGGATATGATCGCCCGGGTGTCGGGTGCATACAAGCTTGATCCGGCGAGGTTTTTCGTATTGGTGCAGCTTTCTGACGAGGTTATCGATGGCAGGGACCAGACCGGTTTTCTACGTTTCCGACGGCACGGGCATCACCGCCGAGACCATCGGCCATAGCCTGCTGACCCAGTTCACCGAGACCCGTTTCGTGACCGACCGCCTGCCTTTCGTCGACAGCGTCGAGCGCGCGCAGGAGGCCGCGGCCAAGATCCGCGAGGCCGCGGTCGCCCACGGTGTGCGCCCGGTGGTGATCAATTCGTGTATGGACGGCGACGTCGGCGCGGCCCTGGCCGAGAGTGGGGCACTGATGCTGGACGTATTCGCGCCGTTCATCGAGCCTTTGGAGCGCGAACTGCACGAAACCCGCCAGCGCCGGATCGGCCAGGCCCACGGCATCGCCGATTTCGACACGTATCACCGCCGCATCAACGCGATGAACTTCGCCCTGACCCACGACGACGGCCAGAGCGTGGACTACAACGAGGCCGACCTGATCCTGGTGGCGGTGTCGCGGGCCGGCAAGACCCCGACTTGCGTGTATCTGGCCCTGCATTACGGCGTGCGCGCGGCCAATTACCCGCTGACCGAGGAAGACCTGGAGCACGACCGCCTGCCGCCGCGGCTGCGGCCCTACCGCAACAAGCTGTTCGGCCTGACCATCGACCCGGTCCGGCTGCAGCAGATCCGCCAGGAACGCCGGCCGAACTCGCGCTACGCCCAGCTCGACACCTGCAAGCGCGAGGTCGCCGCGGCCGAGATGATGTTCCGCGCCGAGCGCATCCCGACCTTGAGCACCACCCACACCTCGATTGAGGAGATCGCCAGCAAGGTGCTGACGACGCTGGGGATTCATCGGGAAATGTTCTGAGGTGCGCGGGCAGGGCGGTCCGCTGCGGCCGCCGTTGACTGTCTGCGTCGCTGCGGGTGCGCTCGCCGGGCCTGATTTCAGGGTGTTTTCGGCTGCTCGCGTGGCCTAAAGAACGGCGATGAACTGCGCCCGGCGCGGACGCGCACGCAACAACGCCGACCGCGGCGGACAGCGGTCATCGAACAAGCGTAGAAGGAAGGCCGATCCGGCGTGCGGAAGGCTGAATGGCCGCTGGCCCGGGAAGCTCGAAAGCGGCTTCGAAGACCATCGCGAAAGAGCCTATAAATTAAGGGTTTTTCGTCATTCCGTCAATCCTGCCGCGAACGCCCGCACAAGAGTAGGATCGCCTGCATGACTCAATCCGCCTCCCGCTTCGCGCGCATCCCCAAACTCAGCCGCTTCGGCTGGTTGATGGGTCTGTACGCGGAGAATCACGATCGTCTGACCCGCATGTTCGCGCCGGCCGAACTCGCGCGCGGCACCTATCTGTCCGATATCGGCGACGGCCTGGTTCTGCGCCTGGATGTGATCGAGCAACACCGCTACACCACCGAAATGCGCTTGACGTATGCGCTGCTGGACCCGCTGACCGGCGAGCCCGATCCGTCCGCGTATCTGCGCCTGTACCACGACGCGCATCAGGTCGAAGCCACGCACTGCTACATCGGCCGGCGCTGGCAGGACGTGATCGGCATGTACCCGCCGCCGGCCGAAGTCATCGGCCATCGCATGCGGATGAATACTTTTTTAGGAAAGTGGCTCGAGTATCTAGCGGAACGTGGTCATTGCATGGCAACATTGCGCCCCGTCGAGCACGACCCGGCGTCACCGGATCCACACGGACCTGGTTTCGCCGGAACGGCAAAAAAAGTTGGCGATGACCGCTTGACGACATCGCTGAACAGCCGCTAAGATGTTCGTCTTTCCAGCACGTGGGGCCATAGCTCAGCTGGGAGAGCGCTACAATGGCATTGTAGAGGTCGCCGGTTCGATCCCGGCTGGCTCCACCACTCTTCGAAATTGAAAGGGTTTTCGACGAGTTAGCTGCAAGAACAATCAGTTTTGTCCCCATCGTCTAGAGGCCTAGGACATTACCCTTTCACGGTAGCGACCGGGGTTCGAATCCCCGTGGGGACGCCAAAAAACGCAGAAGGCCGCCGAAAGGCGGCCTTCTGCGTTTCTGTGTTCGCGACATGGTCAACGCAGTGCTGCGTCATATGTGCGATGTCGAAAGCGCGTCGGTGCGTGAGGTGGGTTGCGGCGGCGGCCCACCATCAACCGAAATGAGCGGCGGTATTGCAGCGTAATTCGGGGGGGCGTGGACATTCCCAGCCCCGGGTCGCATCCTGACGACCGCTTTCGACCCAAAGCGGACATCCGCGGGCATTGGCCTTCCACTGAGCGAGCGGAATGAGATGACACGGAACCTGTTGGTCGCATTGACGATGGTGGTCACCGCAACGGTGGCTGCATGCGCAACTGGAACAAAAGATCCACCGCCTCCGCCGCCCCTTCCTTGGCACGTGAATGCATATATCGGCTTTGAGCGAGCCGATGACCTAAATCAGCCGGGCATCGATGATGAGTGGTACTTGCAGAACTCGCTTCATATCGACGGTTCCAAGATCAAGCTGCACAAGCAGACGGTGATCTGCAGAAGCGGCAAGGTGTGGTCGTCGGAAGGCGATGGTGGTGCCGAGTTCTTTGAAGGTGAAGTCAACGGTGGACTGGATGTTGGAGTTGCAGTTCTTCGGTATGCGGGGTGCGATCAATGCCTCTCGCATCCTGAGGCGCAAAAGCCAGTCAGCCTGCCGATTCACCTTGTCTCGCCAGGAGTTATTCAACTTGGATCCGTGGTGTACAAGCGAGACACCAGGCCATACCCGGACACGTGCCCACGAGATACCTGAATCGATGCCGGCTGCGCGGTGAAAACCTGATTCGAAGGGGTGTTCGATGGGCGCGGGCGAGTCGGGAGGTTAAGTTCGGATCCCCGTGGGGACGCCAAAAAACGCAGAAGGCCGCCGAAAGGCGGCCTTCTGCGTTTCTGTATTCGCGACATCGTCAACGCCGTGCTGCGTCATGAAGCGCGTCGTGCGTCGCGTCGTCGGCGGAGTTGCGATAGGTACTTCTTCACGATCATGCGCGACGACAAGCGCATGCGATCACGAGGCTTCGCAGAACCTGCGAAGCCTCAGGCGCGAGCCAGGAACTATCGATGCAGACGACGATCGGATCGCGATGACGCATCACGCCGATCCGCGACCAAGCAGACACGACATGCAACGGCGCAGCCGCCGTTGCGCGTCCGATTCAGCGGCTCAGTCCGCCGACGGCGGCGTTTCCAGCATGCCGTCGGTAACGAACTGGAGGATCTGGTCGGCGCCGTTGGTGAGCCAGGGCTTGCCCGGGAAACCGTACAGCGACATGGTGCCGTTGATGGTGCGGGTGTTGCCGCCGGCGCTGGCGAATGCTTTCTGGTAACCGGTGAAGACTTCCAGCGCGACCTTGGTCTTGATCGACTTGGGCGCGCCCTTGCTTTCCAGTCGGTGCTGCAGGCCGCCGTCGATCGCCGGCACGCGGCATTCGTAGGTCACTTCGGCGATTTGCTGGCCATGGATGTATTCGTTCGGATGGGTCTTGCTCGACAGCGCGCGGCACTCGGAACCCGAGGCGGCCGCGCTCTGCGCCAGCATCGCCGAGACCAGCGCGGGCTTGGCTTTCTTCGCGGAAACCTTGGGCATTTCGGCGAGCAGGCCGTCGGCGAACTGGCTGTACTGGGTCTGGAACGACTGTTGCGACTGCTCCAGGGTGGCGATGTCGAACTGATCCTCGCCGGAGAATTCCGGACGCACGTAGTCGTTGAGGCGCTTGGCCGTGTCGACATCGTTCTTGAGCATGACCTGGATGTACATATCCGCGACTTGTTCCGGCTTGAGCCCGGCGCCGGGCGCCTTCGCGGCTTTCTTCGCCTTGGCCTTGGCCGATTTGGCGCTCTTGCCGGCCGGAGCGGCGAGCGACGGCGGCGCGACTGCGCAGATCAGCAGTGCGGCCAGGGCGGTGTTCAAGATCCTGTTGGGAGACATCGTGCTTCCTTTGCGGTGGGAGTTGGAGGTGCCGGCCCGCGGCGCGGCGCGGGTCGTGGCGAACGGGTCCGGCGATGCCGGGCAGGGGCCATGGACGGACGAAGCCCGGGCGGCGTTCGCCGGGCCGGGGAAAAGGGGTTTGAACATACTGCGGTCCTTTGCGGGAAGCGGTGGCAAGCGCCTAGGGCGCGGCCTCGATCGGCGCGGGGGCGGGGCCCGGCGCAGAGGACAAGACGAACGAGGGCACCCGTTCCAGTACGCCGCCGGCGTAATCGCGTTGAAACGGCAGGTCCTTGCGGTGGGCGTAGCCGATGTAGCAGTCGCAGCGCGCGTTGGGGCAGGCGCGCGGGCGCAGCCGCGCGGCGAAGCTGCCGTCGTACAGATTGCCCAGCGGCTCGGCGACGAAATGGCAGCGGCGCACGTTGCCGTCGCCGTCCACCGAGACCACGTTTTCGCCGGTCAGGCAGGGCGCGCCGAGGCTGGGCGAGGGTTCCAGGTTGTAGCGGAAATGCGGGTCGATGGCCTGCAGCCGGGCGATTTGGGCCTCGTCGTAGTAACCGGGCGGGCGTTCGTCGTAGGCGTTGAGCCACAGCGGCGTGGCCGCGGGCAGTTCCTGGCGCAGGGCCTCGATTTCATCCAGGTGTTCGTGCATGGCGACCATGCCGACGCTGTGGCGCACGCCGCGCCGGTTCAGCTCGCGGCAACGCGCCAGGAACGCCGCGCGGCTGACTTGGCTGGGGTGGTAAGTGCACCAGAGCGCGAGCTTGTCGAGGTCGGCCTGATCGAGCCAGCGCATGCCCACGCACAGATTGGTCTGGATCGCGACCCGGCGCAGCCGCGGCAGTTGGCTCAGCCTTACCAGTGCATCGCGATAGTGGCGGCGCACCAGGCCTTCGCCCCAGGGCGTGAACAGGATCGACAACTGCATCGTCTGTTGCCCGGCCCATTCGACGAAGCGCGCCAGATCCTCCGCGTCGCGGCGCAAGGCGGCGCGGGTGTCGTAGGTCTTCGCGAACGGGCAATAGCCGCAGTCGTAGTTGCAGCTGCTCAGGCGGCCGCGGTAGAGCACCGACAGATGCATGTCAGCGGCGAACATGCTCAGCCCAACCTGTAGTCGTGCATGCGCTCGGCGATCTGCGCCGAGGTCAGCCACGGGCCGATGGTGTCGGCGCGGGCGAGGCCGGCCTGGGTCAGTTCGATCAGGTTGTCATCGGCCGCGGCCAGGCCGAGTTCGAACAATTCGCGCAGTTGCGGCAGATCGTCCAGGCAATCGGCGCCGAAATGGCGGCGATAGTCGGCGCGATCCAGGCCCGGGCGGATCAGCAGCGACTGGATCGCGTGCCGGCGGCGGCGATCGTCCGCGCTCAGGCGGATGCCGTAGTCGGCGCTGGCGAAGGAGGCTTCGTCGCGGGCGAGGTAGTGATCGAGTATCTCCGCGACGCTGCGCCGCGCCACGCCGTATTCGCTGGAGTAGTGCAGAGCCGAGGTGTAGGAACGCGCGCCGCAACCGATGCCGACCATGCCGTCGCTCTGGCAGCAGTACACCGGCCCGCTCAGGTCCGGCGCGTGCGGCGCGCGGAACATGCGCATCGACACCTGGCTGTAACCGGCCGCGAGCAGGCGTTCGCGGCCGGCTTCGTACAAGGCCAGGCGATCGTCCACCGGTTCGGCCTGCAGGGCGAAACCGGCGCGGGCGCCGTTCTTGGCTTCGATCCGGCCCAGGCCGGTCAGCGGACGCACGTACAAGGGATACAGATAGAGTTCTTCCGGAGAATGCGCCAGCGCGCTGTCGATGGACGCGAGGAAACTCTCGCGGGTCTGGCCGGCGATGCCGTAGATCAGGTCCAGATTCATGGTGGCGATGCCGGCTTCGCGGATCGCGGCGATCGCCTGTTCCACCACCGCGCGTTGTTGCGGCCGCACCAGCGTGCGCACCTCGGCGTCGCTGAAACTCTGGATGCCCATGCTGACGCGGTCGATGCCGCGCTCGCGGCACAGGCGCAGTTTTTCGAGATCGACGGTTTCCGGCGACACCTCGATGCCGGCGGGCACGGCCTGCAGATCGATCGCGGCATGGCGCTCGACCAGATCGAACACGCGCCGCAATTGCTCGGCGTCGAGATAGGTCGGCGTGCCGCCGCCGAGGGCGAAGCGCACGAAGCGATGCTCGCCCAGCGCCGCCGCGGTGGCGCGCAGCTGGCGTTCCATCTGCTGCAGATAGGCCGCGACCTTGGCCGGTTCCGGCCGCGCCAGCGCGAACAGATTGCAAAAGCCGCAGCGGTAGGAACAAAACGGGATGTGCAGGTACAAGAACAAGGCGTCGCGGGGTTCGTCCGCCCACAGCTGCGCCAGCGATTGCGCCGGCTGCAGCGGCCGGTACGCGGTCTTGTGCGGGTACGAATACGAGTACGCCTGATACGGCGGCAAACGCAGCAGATCGGCGAGACGGTGCGGCGCGGCGGGTTGGGCGATGGCGTTCATGGATTGAGCAGGAAATGCGCGTAGGGCACGGTCATCACTGTGTCGTGGGCGAGGCGGTGGCCGTGATAGCCGTCCTCGCCGTAGGCGGTGCCGTGGTCGGAGCAGACGATCGCGAACGCGCCGCCGCGCGCGCGCAGGGCCGCGAACAGCGGCGCCAGCGCGCCATCGACGTAGCGCAGCGCGGCGCAATGGCTGTCGTAGCCGTCGCATTCGGCGCCGGGCAGGTAATGGCGATTGGGTTGGTGCAGGGCGGAGACGTTGATGAAGACGAAGCAGCGGCGATCGCGCAACTCGTCGCTGCGCAATCGCTCGCAGGCCAGTGCGACTTGGCGCTCGGTCGAATCGACCGCGGTGACGCCGAAGCCGGGGTTCCAGTGGCTTTCGTCGAACAGGTCCGGAAACTGCGAGCCCAGCGGATTGCGTTTGTTGAAGAAACCCACGCCGCCGATGCAGATGGTGCGGTAGCCGGCATCGCCCAGGCCGGACACGATGTCGGCGCGATCGCGGAACACATGCGTCCCGGCCGCAGTGGTTTCGCTGCCTTCGAAATCCAGCGCGAACAGGCGTGGATGCGGGCCCGGCCGCGCCGGCGTCGGCAGGAATCCGGCGAAGAATGCGGCGTGCGCGGCGTAGGTGAAGCTTCCTGGCGTATGCCTGGGCTCCCAGCCGGCCGGCGGCAGGTGTTGCGCCAGCACCGGCAGTTCGCCGCGTTCGAAGCAGCGTTGAGCGGCGTCGAAGCGCAGGGTGTCGAGGGTGATCAGCAGCAGATCGCGATGGCCGACGATGGCGCGCATGTCGGGATTGGCGAAACCGGCGGGCTCAGACATGGGCCGGCTCGGCGATGCGGCGGGACGGATGGGCCGGGTGCGTCGCCGACATGCGGGCCTGATCCTGATACGTGCTCAGGCCCTGCCATTGCAGGTTCAGCAGCAAGTCGCCGAAGGCGTTGGCTTCGAGAATCCAGGCGCGGCCGTCGCGCAGGATCAGGTCGAAACCGATCATGCGGCTGTCAGCGAATGCCGCCGCGGCGCGCTCGGTCGCCGTATCCAGCGCGCGCATGGTGTCGGCGTCGAGCCAATCGCCCAGCTCGGCGCGGCGATTACCCAGATGCAGATTGGTCAACGGCCCGCGGCCGATCCGGGCGATGCGATGGCGTGCGCGTCCGTCCAGGGCGATGGTGCGGATGTCGTAGTGACCGGCGGCGCCATCCGGCGCGCGCGGTTTGGCGATCCAGCGTTCGGCATAGGCTTCCTGCGCGGTGATTGCGTCGATCAATCGTGCGATCCGGCGGCTGTCGCCGTAACGTCGCGGCTTCAGCGAATTGAACACCCGCACCGTAGCCTCGCCCGGCGATCCGGTTTCGACCAGTTCGGCCGAGCCGTACAACGCTTCGCCGCCTTGGCGATTGCAGCGATACGCCAATACACCGGCGCCGGAGGAACCAAAACGCGCCTTGACGAACACCTGCGCGCAGGCGTGTTCGCGCATGAGTTCGCGCAAGTGCGCATAGCCGTCGATGCGGCCGAGCAGCGGCGCGGTTGCGACGTCGTGCGCGCGCAGGCGCTGCTGGCAGGCGAGTTTGTCGCTCATGCCGGCGATGTCGTCGGGTGGGTTGAGATAATTCGCCTGCGCCGGCAAGGCATCGAGCAGATCGCGAAAGCCCGCGAACCAGTAGTGCTGATAGGCGAGTTCGCCGTGTTCCAGCTCACGCGGCCGCGGCGCGGGCTCGCCGAGCCGGCGCCAGCCGCGTTCGATTAGCGCCGCATGCAGGCGCGGCGCTTCTCCGGGCGATTCGATCTTCACCAACGCACGCGGCCGCCGCGCGATCGCCTCAAAGGCGAGGCCGGGATCGTCCAGCAAGGCCTCGTAATGCAGTTCCTCGGCCGCGCCCAGGCCGCGCTCGCGCAGGGCCTGCTGCAGCCCCCGGAGCCGGCGGCTGCCGCGTGGGCCGATCAGCAGCCAATCGGCGGGCACGGGTTACTCGGATACGGCGACGTAACGGTCGCCGTCGTCCTCGTCTTCATGGTCTTCCAGCACCACCGTGCACGGCAGCGCCTGCAGCTTCTGCTGCCACGGCGGCGAGATGTAGTGATGGCTCAGGTCGATACGCTCGATCGTGCCCAGGTGCGGGCTTTCGGCCAGCGCTTGCGCGCCGACGTCGCCGATCGTGCCCAGCGACAGGTCCAGGGTCTGCAGCGATCCCAGCCACGGCTGTTGCGCCAGCCATACCGCCAGTTCGTCGCTGATTTCCGAATCGCGCAGGCCCAGGTAACGCAGCCGCCGCGGGTCGATCTTGGCGAGCAGATTCTGATACGGGGCGATGCCGCCGTCGAAGCCGTAGCCGTCGCTGCCCAGCCACAGTTCCAGGTGATTGAGCGCCGGCAGGGTCGAAGCGGCGATGGCATCGACGATGTTCGAGGGCAGGCCGCCGCATTCGATCGCCAGTTCTTCCAGCGAATCGTGTCGGAACGCCTGCAGCTCCAGATTGGTGGAGCCGCGCACGCGCAGCGACTGCAGATTCGGGAACGCCGCCAGCAGCGGGTTGTACGAGGTCTGGATGATCCAGGAGATCTCGCAGTCCTCAAAGGTCATGTCGCCGATGAACAAGGCCTTGAGCGCGGGCAACTGCGCGCGACGCTCGATCAAGCCATCGAGATAGCCGCCGGGGCCTTCTTCCTGCGCCTCGCTCCATGCGCCGATGATCAGCGCTTCGAGCTGGGAGGGATCGACCTGCGACAGAAAGTTGTCGAGCAGATCGCGCTGGCTTTCGGCGCTGTCGTAATCCTGGGTCAGGCGATAGACCACGTCGCCGCCGGCGGGCGTGTCGCCCATGCTGAAGTTGACGACGCGTTTGCCGCGGTAGATCTGCGAATATTCGCCGATGGTCACGTGGGGCTCCTTGCCTGCACCTGCTGAAGAGAGCGCCAGCATAACCAAGGTCTCGGCTTATGTGGGAGGGCTGAAGCACCTCCCACAACAGACTTCGTGCTTACGCGGCGAACGCGCTCAGACCAGTCCGGTCGCGTAGTACAGGCCGATCACCACGAACACCGCCGCGGTCTTGACCAGGGTAATCGCGAACACATCCTTGTAGGCCTGACGATGGCTTAGACCTGTCACCGCCAGCAAGGTGATCACCGCGCCGTTGTGCGGCAGCGTGTCCATGCCGCCGGAGGCCATCGCCGCGACTCTGTGCAGCACCTCCATCGGAATCGATGCGGCGTGGGCGTTGGCGATGAAGGTATCGGCCATCGCCGCCAGGGCGATGCTCATGCCGCCGGAGGCCGAGCCGGTGATGCCGGCCAGCGCGGTCACGGTGATCGCTTCGTTGACCAGCGGGTTCGGAATCGCTGCCAGCGCATTGGCCACCACCAAAAATCCCGGCAGCGCCGCGATCACCGCGCCGAAGCCGTATTCGCTGGCGGTGTTCATCGCCGCCAGCAGCGCGCCGCCGATCGCCGCCTTGCTGCCTTCGGCGAAACTGGCCATCACCGGTTTCCAGGCGAAGACCAGCACCGCGGCGATGCCGATCAGCAGCGCGCCTTCCACCGCCCAGATCGCGGCGATCTTGGACACCTCCTGCACCACCGGCGCGGCGTCGCCGATCACCGCCGGATCGAAGCTGTGCTGTTTGCCGTAGGCCTGCGGCAGCCACACGCTGAAAACCTTGTTGGCGATGCCGACCAACAGCAGCGGCGCGATCGCCAGCAACGGATGCGCCAGCTTGCCGCCGGCGAACGGCGCCGGTTCGTTGATGAGGTTGTCGCCGTAGCCTTCGCCGGCCTTGAGCGCGGCGCGGCGGCGCCAGTTCAGATAGATCAGGCCGGCGATCAGGATGAACACGCCGCCCAGCGTGCCCAGCACCGGCGCGGCCCAGGTGTCGGTGCCGAAGAACGCGGTCGGGATGATGTTCTGGATCTGCGGCGTGCCCGGCAGCGCGTCCATGGTGAAGGTGAACGCGCCCAGGGCGATGGTGCCGGGAATCAGCCGCTTGGGAATATCGCTCTGGCGGAACAGCTCGGCCGCGAAGGGATACACCGCGAACACCACGACGAACAGCGACACGCCGCCGTAGGTCAGCAGCGCGCACACCGCGACGATGGCCAGCATCGCGCGCTCGCGCCCCACCAATCTTATCGTTGCCGCGACGATCGATTTGGAAAATCCGGAGGTTTCGATCAATTTCCCGAAGATCGCCCCGAGCAGGAACACCGGGAAGTACAGCTTCAGAAACCCGACCATCTTGTCCATGAACAAGCCGGTGAACATCGGCGCGACCAGACTGGGATCGGTCAGCAGCACCGCGCCCAGCGCGGCGATCGGCGCGAACAGAATCACGCTGTGGCCGCGGTAGGCGACATACATCAGAAAGCACAACGCGGCCAGCACGATCAAAAACGCCATCGGTTCGATTCCCCAGCGGACAACGCCGGCGGCTTGGCCCGGCTGCGCGCAGTGTCGGCAATGCGCGGGTGGGCGGGGCATTGTCCGAAGGTACAGCTGCCCGGCGCGGGCCGCGCCTCATAGGCTTTGCGCCATGACGGGGGAGCTTGCCTCCACCGCCGCTGTTCGCATGTGCGGCATGGATGCGGCAGGGATGCGGCGCCTTGGGCGGCGCGAATCGCGTGGGATGCGGCCGGATCGGGCCGCGCTCGCCGTCTCGCGCTTCGGCCACGATGCGCGGCCCGCAGGACGCGGGGCACATGCGGCCGGGGGCAAGGAATGCAACGACAGCGGCGGTGGCGGCGACGCGACTGCTTGTGCGCGGGCCGCCGGCAGCCGATTCGGAACCGGCGCGCGCACCAATCGGATTGGGGAGAACACACTAGTGAAACTGAGCATCAACCAGCACCTTCGCCGCCAGGGCTTGAGCCTGGCCATCGCCAGCGCATTGATCGCGCCGGCCGCCTGGGCCCAGGACGCCGCGCCGGTCGGCGAGGCCAAGACCCTCGGCGGACTCACCGTGACCGCGCGCAAGCGCGAGGAAACGCTGCAGGAAGTACCGATCTCGATCACCGCCTTCACGCCCGAGGCGCTGGACCGCCTAAACGTCGAGGACCTCAGCGATCTCGACGCGCAGGTGCCCAACCTGACCATCTACGCCGCGCGCGGCTCCAGCAGCACCATCACCGCTTACATCCGTGGCGTCGGCCAGTCCGATCCGCTGTGGGGCGTGGACCCGGGCGTGGGCATCTACATGGACGATGTCTACATCGCCCGTCCGCAGGGCGCCTTGCTCGACGTGTTCGACGTGGAGCGCATCGAAGTGCTGCGCGGCCCGCAGGGCACGCTGTACGGCAAGAACACCATCGGCGGCGCGATCAAGTACGTCTCGCGCGGGTTGCCGACCCACTTCGACGGCTTCGCCTCGGTCACGGTCGGCAATTACGGCCAGCTCGACGTCAAGGCCGCGGTCGCCGGCCCGATCGGCGGCCCGACCCAGGGCGGCGATGCGACCTTGCGCGGACGCCTGTCGGTGGCCAGCCTCAACCGCGACGGCTTCGGCAAGAACACGTTCACCGGCCAGGACGTCAGCGACAAGGAAGTGCTGGCCTTGCGCGGCAGCCTGGGCGCTTATGTCAGCGACGCGCTGGATTTCCAGTTCGCCTTCGACTGGATGGACGATCAGTCCGGCGTGCGCGGCGCGAAGATGCTCGCGGCCAACCGTTTCGCCCCCGGCTTCCAGCCCTTGAACGACCGCTACGACATCCGCAGCGGCATGCCCAACATCAACGACACCACGATCAAGGGCGCTTCGGCCACGATCAACTGGCGCGCCAACGAGGACTGGACCTTCAAGTACGTGCTGGCCAAGCGCGAGTCCGACACCGAGACCAACATCGACTTCGACACGCTGCCGAACAAGATCGCCGACGTGAAGGCGTTCTACAGCGATCAGCAGGTCAGCCACGAGTTGCAGGCCAACTACGACAGCGGCGGCCGCGCGCGCGGGGTGATGGGCGTGTACGCCTTCGACGGCGAGGCCGGCGGGCAGGTGCTCAACAACTTCTTCAACGCCAGCTTCGGCGATACCCAGGGCACGGTCTATACCGATTCGATCGCGTTCTACGGCGACTGGACCTTCGATCTGACCGACAAGCTCAAGCTCGACGTCGGCGCGCGCTACACCGACGAGGACAAGCGCGCCAAGGTGCTCAACCGCGGCTATCGCGACGCGAACTTCACCATTCCCAACGGCGTGGTCGCGGCCAACTTCGACCGCCGCATCAACTTCAAGAACACCTCGCCGAAGGTATCGCTGGATTATCAGCTCACGCCCGACATCCTGCTGTACGGCCTGGCCACGCGCGGCTTCAAGTCCGGCGGCTACAACATCCGCGCCCAGGCCGCGGCGGTGCCGCGTTCGGCCGAGCCGTTCGACGACGAGGTCGTGGACAGCGATGAAATCGGCAGCAAGATGGCGTTCTTCGATCAGCGCATGTTCTTGAACCTGTCGTACTTCCACAACAAGTACAAGGACATCCAGTTGTCGGTGTTCACCGCCTACGACAGCAACGGCGACGGCACCAACGATGCGTTCTTCGGTGATTTCACCAACGCCGGCTCCGGCACCGTGCAGGGCCTGGAGGTGGAGTACCAGTGGCTGCCGAACGAGCATTGGCTGGTGTCCGGCAACGTGGCGTGGCTGGACGCGAAGTACGACGAGTTCATGTACGCCGGCGTCAACATCGCCAATGAGCAGGAGTTCACCAACGCCCCGGATTTCTCCGGCGCGGTGAACGTGGAGTACCGCATCGATCTGTCCAGCGGCGGCAATCTCTCGGCGCGCGTGGGTTACAGCTATCAGAGCGACGTGGTCGCCACGACCGAGATCGTGCGCACCGGCGCCAAACCGATCACCCAGGACGGCTACGGCCTGGTCAACGCCGGCGTGACCTGGAAGAGCGGTGGGCCGTGGACGGTGGCGTTGCAGGGCAGCAATCTGGCGGACAAGGAATATCGCACCACCGGTTACAGCCTTAATTCGGCGCTGGGCGTTTACACCGGCTTCTACGGGCCGCCGCGTCAGTACACCTTGTCGGTGAAGTACGACTTCTGATCGGCTGCGAGCGGGCAGCGCGGCTGGGGGGCCGCGGTGAGCCTCCGTCTTTTGGGCGGGGGCTCATTTTTTTTAGAGCAAAGGCAAATCCCCCTTAGTCCCCCTTTTTCAAAGGGGGAGATCCGGTAGGTAGGTGGACGGAGGCTGATGCAGCGTAGCGGTCCGTGGCTTGAGCTGCAGTCGCGACGATAGCTGTAGCAATCGCCTTTGCCGTTGCCGTTCCCCCCCTTTAAAAAAGGGGGGCAGGGGGGATTCGCTTTTGCTCTTCCCACCAAACAGCACGCTATCCTCCCCCGATGCCTCCCCGTCCGTGCCCATGCTGAGCCTCACCACCGTAGCCCTGGCCAGCTTGGCCTGGCTGGCGTTGATGTTCGGCACCGCCCTGTACGCCGAGCGCCGGCCGGGCGTGCTGGCGCGGCACTGGCGGCATATCTACGCGCTGTCGCTGGCGGTGCACTGCACCTCGTGGACGTTCTACGGAACCGTCACCCAGGCCGCGCGCTACGGCTGGCCGTTGCCGCCGACTTTCCTTGGCTCGATCCTGCTCTACGCCCTGGCCGTGGCCTTCATGGTCAAGCTGGTCAAGCTGGCGCGCGAAACCAACGCGACCTCGCTCGCGGATCTGATCGCCACGCGCCTGGGCAAGGACGCGTGGCTGGCCGCGACCGTCACCCTGGTCGCCGCGCTCGGCCTGATTCCCTACATCGCCCTGCAGCTCAAGGCCGTGGCGATGAGTTTCGCGATGCTGACCACGCGCGCCACCGATGGCGCCGCCTTGCCGGCTTGGCGCGACAGCGCGCTCTACGTCGCCCTGGCGATGGCCTTGTTCGCGATGCTGTTCGGCACCCGCCGCGCCAGCGCGGCCGAACACAATCGCGGGCTGGTGCTGGCGATGGCGTTCGAGTCGGTGTTCAAGCTCGCCGCGATGCTGGCGCTGGGCGTGTTCGTCTGGTTCGGCGTGGACGATATGCCGAAGGCCGCGGTGGCCGCCGTGCCCGCGCCGCCGGCCGGCGGCTTCGCGCCGTTCGTGCTGCTGGGCGCGCTGGCGATGTTCATCCTGCCGCACCAGTTCCATGTCGCGGTGGTCGAATGCCGCGACGAGCGCGACGTGCGCACCGCGCGCTGGCAGTTCCCGCTGTATCTGTTGTTGATCGCCTTGCCGGTGTTGCCGCTGGCCAAGGTTGGCCAGTCCGTGCTCGGTGCGCAGGTGCCGTCGGATCTGTACGTGCTCGCGCTGCCGTTGGCGCAGGGCCATGAAGCGCTGGCCCTGTTCGCGTTTCTCGGCGGCCTCAGCGCCGCCACCGGCATGGTCGTGGTCAGCACGCTGACCTTGAGCCTGATGATCGGCAACCACTGGTTCGCGCCGAACCTGCTGCGCGGTGCGTGGTCGCGCAATCGCGATCTGCGCGGACGGGTGCTGGCGCTGCGGCGCGGCGGCATCGTCGCGATCATGCTGCTGGCGTGGGGCTACAGCCGATTGATCGCCGGTAGCGAAGCGCTGGCCGATGTCGGCGCGGTGTCGTTCTCGGCGTTGGCGACGCTGTCGCCGGCGCTGGCGTTCGCGGTGTGGCGGCCGCAGACGCCGGCGCGCGCGGCGATCGTCGGCATCGCCGCCGGTTTCGCCGCCTGGGCCTGGGTGTTGCTGCTGCCGCTGTTGTTCGAGGCGCGCGGGCTGTCGCCGGAATGGCTGCGCAGCGGGCCGTTCGGCCTGCAAGCGCTGGCGCCGGAAAATCTGTTCGGCCTGACCGGCTGGAGCCGGCTGGGCCGCGCGGTCGGCGCCAGCTTGTTCGTCGGCACGCTGGCGACGGTGCTCGCGGCGATGTGGCGGCGCGAGTCGCCGCGCAGCGCGCAGCCGGGTCTGGATGCACAGACCTTGCGCGATGCCGGCCTGCGTTTCCTGCCGCGCGAACGCGTCGCGCAATTGCTCGACGGCGTGCCGTTGGGCGCGCCGGTCGAGGCGGCGGTGGAAGCCGGCGTCGAACGCGAACTGGCCGCGGTGCTGGGCTCATCGTCGGCGCGGGTGCTGCTGGACGCGGCGCGGCGCGAAGCCGGGCGCGATCTGGACACGGTCGCGGCGATCGTCGGCGAAGCCTCGGCCGATCTGCGCTTCAATCAGCGCGTGCTGGAAGCGGCATTGCAGAACATGAGCCAGGGCATCAGCGTGGTCGATGCGAGCCTGCATCTGGTGGCCTGGAACCGGCGCTACGCGGAGTTGTTCGGCTATCCGCCGGAGTTGTTGCAGATCGGCCGGCCGATCGCCGACCTCGCGCGTTGGGCGATGCAGCGCCTACCGCCGCCCGGCGATCTGGAGCAAGCGCTGGAACGGCGCCTGGCCTTCATGCGCGCCGGCACTCCACACTTGTCCGAGCGCGTGCTGGCCGACGGCAGCATCATCGAAATCCGCGGCAATCCCATGCCCGGCGGCGGCTTCGTCGCCACCTTCACCGACGTCACCGCGTTCCGTCGCGCGCAGGCCGGGCTGATCCAGGCTAACGAAACTCTGGAACAACGCGTCGCCGAACGCACCGCCGATCTGGAAGTCGCCACGCGCGAAGCCGAACGTGCCAACGAAGCCAAGAGCCGCTTCCTCGCCGCGGTCGGCCACGACCTGATGCAGCCGCTGCACGCGGCGCAGTTATTCACCGATGCGCTGAGCCAACAGCTCAACGATCCGGCCCAACGCGAGACCGCCGCGCAGATCGGCGGCGCGCTGGATTCCACCGGCGATCTGCTGACCGGGCTGCTGGACATGTCGCGCCTGCAGGCCGGCGGCCTGGTGCCGCAGCCGCGCGAGTTTCCGCTGAGCGAAGTGCTGGAACCGCTGGCCGCGCAGTTCGCCGCGATCGCCGCCGCGCGCGGTCTGCGCCTGAGCTACGTCGCCACGCGCGCCTGGACCCGCAGCGATCCGCAACTGCTGCGGCGGGTGCTGCAGAACTTCCTCGCCAACGCGGTGCGCTACACCGCGCATGGCCGGGTGCTGCTCGGCGTGCGCCGCCGCGACGGCATGCTGGCGATCGAAGTGCACGACACCGGCCCGGGCATCGAAGCGGCGCAGCGCAGCGCGATCTTCGAAGAATTCCGCCGCGGCCCGGACGCGCCGGGGCAGGGCCTGGGCCTGGGGCTGTCGATCGCCGACCGCATCGCGCAATTGCTGGAAGCGCCGTTGACGCTGCACAGCCGTATCGGCCGCGGCACCGCGTTCGGTGTGCGCTTGCCGATGGCGCATGCGCCGCGTTTACTCGCCTCCGTCGCGGTTGCGGCGCCGCAGCGCGGCCTGAGCGGCTTGCGCGTGCTGACCGTGGACAACGATCCGCAGGCGCTGTCGGCGCTGGGCGAGGTGTTGCGGCGCTGGGGCTGCGAGGTCGAAGCCGTCGCCGACGGCGAACACGCGCGCGCGGCGATGCGGGCGCGGCCGGCGGCCTTGTGGCTGTTCGACTTCCATCTGGACCATGACGACACCGGCCTGGCCTTGGCCCAGCGCCTGAGCGAGGAGTTCGGCGCGCGGCCGTGCCTGCTGCTCAGCGCCGACACCGGCGCGCAGGTCCGCCAGGCCGTACACGCGGCCGGGCTGTCGCTGCTGGCCAAGCCGGTCAAGCCGCTGGCGCTGAAATCGGTGCTGGACCGCTTGCTGGCGGCGGGCGGCGTGGAGCGCGGAAGCGTGACGACGGGATAATTGCGCCGAAGTTTCGGTGGACGCGCGTCGTGAAGACAAAGTCAAGAAAATTCCGTGGCGATTTTTTAGCCAAACCTATTGCAATGCTTATGTCATAAAGGATTGCGCGGACTCTTCCCGATCTGTCCGCAGGTTTGTCCACAGGCTGTGTGGACAAACCTGAGCAGGCGGTTTGATGAAGCAGGTGAACGAAAATGCGATTGCGGTGAGCGACCGTGAGCGTGCGCGCTCCAGGTTGGCGTCGATTGTGAATTTCTGACTGGGATGTTCCGCCGGAGAGTTTCAGTCTTCGATCCGGCGCGCCGGGTCCGACAGTTCCAATTCGCGCAACACCACGCCGGCCTGAGTGCGATTGCGCACGCCGAGACGGTCGAAGATCGCGGACAGATGCGCCTTCACCGTCCGCTCCTGCACGTCCAGGCGGTCGGCGATCTGCTTGTTCAGCAATCCTTGCGCGACCAGGCTCAGCACCCGGAACTGCTGCGGCGACAGACTGGCCAGGCGCGAAGCCAGATCGGCGTCGCCGCGATCGCTGTGAGTGCGCGCCACCGCGGCGCGCAACGACGCCGGCAGCCATTGCTCGCAGGCCAGCACCGCGCGGATCGCATCGCGCAGTTCGTCCAGTCCGGAACTCTTCGGCAGATAACCGGCCGCGCCGTGATCGAGCGCGCGCCGCACCACGCGCGGATCGTCGTTGGCCGACACCACCGCGACCGCGGTGCCCGGGTACTGGGCGCGGATCGCCGCGAGCCCGGCCAGACCGTGATTGCCCGGCATGTGCAGATCCAGCAGCACCAGATCGATGCCGGGCTCGGCTTCCAGCGCCGCCAGCGCATCGTCGAGCGTGCCGGCCTCGCGCACCACGGTGTCGGGTACCGCATCGGCGGCGGCCTGGCGCAGCGCGGCGCGGAACAGCGGATGGTCGTCGGCGATCAGCAGGGTCGGCATCGGCGGTAGCCTAGCAGGCCCGTCGCGGCCGCTCCGCGCCAGGACCGGCAAGGCTGTACGAAAGTACGATGAGGGTGGGGCGGCGAACTTGTTAGCCTGCGGGCATGAGCGCCCATTGCCTACGCACCGCCGCGGTTTGCGCCGCATTCGTCCTGTCGGTCTGCATCGCCTCGCCCGACGCCGCCGCGGCCAGCGCGCGCGCCGCCCGGCCGGCCGGACCGGGCACCGTCAAGGATTCCAAGCCGATGTTCACTCAACAACGCCAGACCGAGCATCGCGGCGAGCACGACGATCTGCTCAGCGCCGGCCTGGGCCTGGACGGTCTGCGCGCGATGGTGCCGCCGGCGTTCGCCGACGCGACCCATCCCACCGCGGCCGAACTGCGCCGTCGCGCGTTGTGGGCGAACTGGCGCGGCATCGCCGATCTCGCCCCCGGCGGCGGTTACGGCGAGCTCTACGGCAGTCTGGCGCCGGTGCCGGGGCGCGAGTTCAGCGCTTTCGCCACCGTGCCGGGCGCGCGCCAGCCGCATCGCGTGCTGGTGCAGGTGCCCGATGGGTTCGATCTGAAGAAGCGCTGCGTCGTGGTCACCGCGTCGTCGGGATCGCGCGGCATCTACGGCTCGATCGCCGTCGCCGGCGCCTGGGGCCTGCCGAAGGGCTGCGCGGTCGCGTACACCGACAAGGGCGCGGGCACGGATTATTTCGATCTCGACGCCGGCCGCGGCGTGCGCGCCGACGGCACCCTCGGCGGCGCCGACGACTCTCTTGCGTTCACGCCGAAGGCCGGCCAGCGCGAGGGCGGGGCCGGCATCGCCTTCAAGCACGCGCATTCGCAGGACAACCCCGAGGCCGACTGGGGCCGGCACGTGCGCCAGGCCGCGCAATTCGCGCTGGCGTCGCTGGATCAGGCGTTCCCGCAGCAGGCGCCGTTCACCGCGGCCAACACCCGCATCATCGCCGTGGGCATTTCCAACGGCGGCGGCGCGGTGCTGCGCGCGGCCGAACTGCGCGGCGACGGCGCGCTCGCCGACGGCTGGCTCGACGCGGTCGTCGCCGGCGAGCCGAACATCTACGTGCAAGGCGCGCGGCCTTTGTACGACTACACCACGCAGGCGGCGCTGCTGATGCCGTGCGCGCTGCTGCACAAACCGCTGGCGGCGATGCCGGTGGCGCCGATCACCGGCGACAGCGCGCAGTCGTATTGCGATTTCGCCGCGTCGGTGGGCTTGCTCGGCGATGAAGCCAAGCAGGCCGGCACTCCGGCGCGCGCGCAGGCCGCCTACGAGCGCATGCGCGACAGCGGCTGGAGCGACGATGCGCTGCGCGCCGGCGCCTTGTCGGTGAATTTCGATCTGTGGCGCGCGGTTGCCGCGACTTATGCCTCGGCTTACGGGCGGTTCGCCCCGGCCGCGCAGGCGCGCAGCAAGGATCCGGATCAACCCTGGGTGCGCTACGTCTATGCCGCGGCCACGCCGGCGAGCAAGGACGTGCCGGCGGCGTCGCGCGCGGCCAACGACAACGAACGCGCGGCCTGGTGGGCCGACGCCAGCGGTATCCCGCCGGGCGCGGGCGTGCAACTGTTCGGCCCGGCCGCGAGCGATCCGCAGCAGCGCCTGGCGCCGTTGGCGGGCCTGCGCGAATTGTGGAGCGGGCAGTTGCTGCAACCGGCGATCGCGCCCGACTCGGCGCAGACGCTGACGCGCGCGCACGAACGCGTGCGCAAGGGCATCGAAGAAACCCGCGCCGGCACGCCGCGCAAGGGCCTGCCGATCGTGGTGGTGCACGGCCTGGACGACGGCCTGATCCCGCCTGCGTTCAGCAGCGCGCCTTATGCGGCGATGGCGCGCAAGGCCGGCGCCCGGCTCAGTTACTGGCAGGTGCGCAACGTTCAGCACTTCGACGCGTTCCTGGGCCTGCCGGCGCTGGGCGCGCGCTATCTGCCGCTGTTGCCGTATGTGTATACGGCGCTGGACCGGGTGGACGCGTACCTGGAGCGCGGCGAGCCGCTGCCGGCCGATGCGGTCATCGAGACCACGCCGCGCGCGCAGGGGCAGGGTTTGAAGGCGGAGAATCTCGCGATTCCGGAGTGACGCCGAACGGGCGTCGCGGTCGGCGACGCTCGCGGCCTTGCAGGCGCATCGGTCTGGTGCTTTGTGCCGGAAGCCCCGTCGCAGCGACCTCGCCGCTGATTTTCTGCCGCCGCGCGCGCGCCTGAGCCGATTCATTCCGACCCTTTCGACGCCAGCCCGCGCCGGCTTTGCGACCTTGGCCCCTTGCGGCCCACGCGCCTGCTTTGGCACGCTGAACCTCCCCTTGAACGGCCCATGCGCCGTTCGCCACGGAGCAGCGCCGCATGCCGCGTCATTTTTCGATGCTCCGCGAATTCCATCTCGCGGATTGGTTCACCCTCGCCAACGCCTTCTGCGGCACCGGCGCGATCTTCGCCGCGATGCGTTTCCTGCAGGAAGGCGGCGTGCGCGATCTGATGATCGGCATGGCGCTGATCCCGCTGGCCTTCATCTTCGATGCGCTCGACGGCCGCGTCGCGCGTTGGCGCAAGTCGTCGTCCACCTTGGGGCGCGAACTGGATTCGCTGGCCGACGTGATCTCCTTCGGCGTCGCGCCCGCGGCGCTGGCCTACGCCTGCGGTCTGCAGGGCGGCTGGGACTGGGTGGTGCTCAGTTACTTCGTCGGCTGCGGCGTCAGCCGCCTGGCGCGTTACAACGTCACCGCCGAGGCTTTGTCGGGCGACGAAGGCAAAGTCAAATACTTCGAAGGCACGCCGATTCCGACCAGCCTGGCGCTGGTGATCGTGCTGGCGATCGCGGCATGGCAGGGCGCGATCGGCGCAGACCTGTGGTTCGGCGGTGTGCGCATCGGACCGTGGTTGTTCCATCCGATGGTGCTGATGTTCGCGTTGTCGGGGTCGTTGATGATCAGCAAGACGTTGCGTATTCCCAAGCCCTGATGGCTGTTCCCCCCTTTGAAAAAGGGTGAAGGGCCGCTGCTTGCGAACCGCAGGTTCGCGCGGCACTGAACGCACGCAGGCTATGCCTGCGGGCCGGAGGGTAGGGGGGATTTGCTTTTTGCGCTGAATAAAGCAACAGCAAAAGCTCAAATCCCCCGCGCCTGCTTCGCAGGCGCCGCCCCCTTTTCTAAAGGGGGCAACAGCAGGGGTGTCGTCGGTGGTTGTATCGGCCACACCCCCTGAATACGCCACCAACGCACACCCAGGCACCACGCCGATTCTCTGCGACGCCGTCACCACCGCCGCGCAACGCGCCATTGCTATGATCGGCGCAAACCCTGGAGACGGCGATGGCGAATTTCGGTTTCGGCTCGAACAACCCCGGCGATTTCGGCGCAGGCGTCAGTGCGCAGGATTTCGACCGGCTCGCGCGACAATACTGGGGCGCATGGGGCGAGATGATGCGCGGCGCCACGCCGCAGTCCGCGCAACCTTCGGTGCCGGGCTGGAACGAGGCGATCAACTGGTGGTCGCAGATGGCCAAGGGCGGCAATCCGCAAGTCGAAGACACCCTGGACCGTTTCAACAGCCAGGCGCGCGGTTGGTTCGGCGAAATCCAGAAACTCGCCGCGCAATTCGCCGGCAGCAACGCGTCGGCCGGCGATATCGCCGGTGCCTGGAAGCAGGCGCTGGGCGGGGGCGGCGCCAATCCGTTCGCGGACATGTTCGGTTCCATGCGCGGTCCGGGCCAGCAGGATTTCAGCCGCTGGGCCGAGCAGATCGCGCCGTTCCTGGAGCGCGCGCAGCACGAAGGCCAGTCGCTGCTCGGCCTGCCGGCGTTCGGTTTCGCGCGCGAGCATCAGGAGCGCGTGCAGCAACTGGCCCAGGCCAATGCCGATTACCAGAAGCAAAGCCAGGCCTATAACGCGCTGATGGCCGAAGCCGGGCAGGAGGCGTTCTCGCGCTTCGAGGACAAACTCGCCGAGCGCAGCGAACCGGGCCGTCAGATCACCTCCGCGCGCGGCCTGTTCGATCTGTGGATCGACGCGGCGGAAGAAGCCTATGCCGAGATCGCGCTGTCGCCGCGTTTCCGCGACGCTTACGCCGCGCTGGTGAATTCGCAGATGCGTCTGCGCGCCGGTGTGCAGAAAGAGATCGAACAGGCCAGCGGCAGCCTCGGCATTCCGACCCGCACCGAGATCGACTCCGCGCATCGCAAGATCGTCCAGCTCGAACGCGAGCTGCGCCGTCTGCGCGATGAACTGCACAACGCCAAGCCGGCGCGCGCCGCCGAGCCGCCGGCCAAGGCGGTGGTGAAGAAAGTCGCGACCAAGGCCTCGGCCAAGGCGCGCACCGCCGCGGCCAGCGCCGCGGTGCCGAGCAAGTCGGCCGCGCCGGCGCGGCTCAAGGCCGTGCCGTCCGCCGCCGCCGCGCCGTCGGCGGCGAAGAAGGCAGTGAAGAAGACCGCGATCGCGCGGCCGCAGCCGCCGTCGAAACCGCTCGCCGCCGCGGCGAAGCCGGGCAAGCGCGCCAAGACCGCCAAGCTGGCCAAGCAGGGAGCGCGCTGAGATGACCGCACCGATCAATTTCAGCGCCGAATCGCTGGCGCAAGAAGCGGCGGCCGCGCAGGGCAAACTGCGCGCCGGCCTGGACACGCTGCGCGAGGTCGGCGACATCGATTACGGCGCGACCGAGCGCGAAGAAGTCTGGCGCGACGGCAAGGTCGTGCTGTACCGCTTCCGCGGCGACAAGGCGCCGACCGCGAAGGTGCCGCTGCTGATCGCCTACGCGCTGGTCAACCGCCCGTACATGGTCGATCTGCAGGCGGACAAATCCATCGTGCGCGGCCTGCTCGAACGCGGCCAGGACGTGTACATCCTCGACTGGGGTTACCCGGACCGTTCCGACCGTTATCTGGAACTGGAGGATTACATTCAGCGTTTCCTCGGCGGCGCGGTCGATCATCTGCGCCGCGAATACCGCATGGATTCGGTCAACCTGCTGGGCATCTGCCAGGGCGGGGCGTTCTCGTTGTGCTACTCGGCGCTCAACCCGGGCAAGGTGCGCAACCTGATCACCATGGTCACGCCGGTGGATTTCCACACCAGCGACAACATGCTGTCGAACTGGACGCGCGGGCTGGACATCGACCAGTTCGTGGACACGCTGGGCAATGTTCCGGCCGATGTCATGAACTGGTGCTACCTCACGCTCAAGCCGTGGCGCTTGTTCGTGCAGAAGTACGTGGGCCTGATCGACATCCTCGACGACAAGCGCGCGCTGGAAGATTTCCTGCGCATGGAAAAGTGGATCTTCGATTCGCCCGATCAGGCCGGCGAGGCCTTCCGCCAGTTCATCAAGCAGTTCTACCAGGGCAACGGCTTCGTCAACGGCGGCATCGACATCGGCGGGCGCGCGGTGGACCTGGGTTATGTGCAGATGCCGGTGTTGAACATCTACGCCGAGCAGGATCATCTGGTGCCGCCGGCGGCGTCGAAGGCGCTGGCCGATCTGGTCGGCACGCAGGACTACAGCGAACTGTCGTTCAAGGGCGGCCACATCGGCATCTACGTCTCCGGCCGCGCCCAGCGCGAAGTGCCCGGCGCGATTCACGACTGGCTGAGCGAGCGTTCGCGCTGAGTCGTCCTGGCGTCGCTGCGGGCGCTGGCTTATCGCGATTATGGTCGCTGCTGGAATCCTTCTCCCGCTTGCAGGAGAAGGTGGCCCGAAGGGCGGATGAGGGGCTCGCGGCGACCACGGCCCTCACCCCAACCCCTCTCCCGCGCAGCGGGAGAGGGGCTCGCAAGCGCAGTCGGTCGATAGCTGCCTGCTTCAGCGCAAGCCGCCCGATCGAGTCTCGATCCCCCGATCCCGCTCGGGTTAGGCTGGACCCACCTTTGCCATTGGGAACCCGGCATGCGCCGCATCCTGACCGCGTTGCTGTTCACCGTATTGACGGCCTGCGCCGTCGCTCCGGGCAAGGATGCCGCCGCCACCGCAAGCGCCGCCGTCGCGGCCGACCCGTCGCCGCCCGGCACCGCGCCGCGCGATTCGCGCGAATGGGAGCACACGGTGCAGGCCTGGGAAGCGCAGGACGCGCGCGTGCGCCGCATGCCCGGCGCGGTGGTCTTCGTCGGCAGTTCCTCGATCCGCCTGTGGGCCACGCTGAGCGAAGACTTCCCCGGCACGATCACGATCAACCGCGGCTACGGCAGCTCGCGCGTCTACGACTCGGTGTATTTCGCCGATCGCATTGTCAACGCCTACCAGCCGCGCGCGGTGGTGTTCTACGCCGGCGAGAACGATCTCAACGAAGGCCGCACGCCGCGCCAGGTGCGCGACGATTTCGTCGCCTTCGTGCGCCGCGTCCAGGCCGGCACGCCGAAGGCGCGGATCGCCTTCATCTCGATCAAGCCCAGCCCCTCGCGCAGCGCCTTGCTGCCGCAGGTGCGTCAGGCCAATGCGCTGATCCACGACTACATCCGCGGCGCCCGCGGCGTGGATTATCTGGACGTGTTCACGCCGATGCTGGACCCCGCCGGCCAGTCGCGGCCGGAGCTGTTCGTGGCCGACCGCCTGCATATGAACGCCGAGGGATACGCGATCTGGACGCGGGTGGTCGGCGCCTGGCTGGACAAGCTTTAATCGGGCGCATGACCTCGATTCCAACCATCCCGCGCCGGCCGATCGCCTCGGCCTGGCTGGCCCTGGCCCTGCTGGCCGCGGGCGCGGCCCAGGCGGCGCCGTCGGCGGCGGCCGAACGCGAAATCCAGCAGCTGATGCAGGCGCTGGGGCAGTCGGGTTGCCAGTTCGAACGCAACGGCAGCTGGTACGACTCGGCCCAGGCCCAGGAACACTTGCAGAAGAAGCTGGCCTACCTGCGCAAGCGGGATCTGGCCGACACCGCCGAGTTGTTCATCGAACGCGGCGCCAGCCAGAGCAGCCTCAGCGGCAAGCCCTACCACGTGCGTTGCGGCAAGGGCCCGGCGATGACCGCGGCGTCCTGGCTGCAGGCCAGACTCGTTCAGCTGCGCGCCGCCGCGCGGGCGACGCCGCCATCACCGTGACGCGATAAACTGGCGCCGACCCTCGCCGCCGAGCCGCTCGGAGAGCGCCACGATGACCAGCGCCACGCGACCGCTCTGCCGTTCGCGCCATGACCGCATGCTGGCCGGCGTAGCCGGCGGCATCGCCTTGCGCCTGCACTGGAATCCGGTGCTGGTGCGCGCGGCCTTCGTGGTGTTGGCCCTGGCGACCTTCGTCCTGCCGGTGGCGCTGGCGTATCTGATCCTGTGGCTGCTATTGCCGGAAGAGGGCTGCTGACTGAGCGCATGGTTGCGAATCGCCGCTGCGATCGTCGGCGCGGTGTGGACCTCGCCGGTCACCGCGCTCGGCCTGCTCGCCGGCTTGCTGGCGACGCCGTTCGGCGCGCGTCCGCGCTGGCGCGGCGACGACCTCGCCCTGGTGTTCCACCACTGGCCGTGGGGGCCGGGCGGGGCGATGACATTGGGCAACGTGATCCTGCACACCGGCGACGATCTGGATTCGCCTTGCCGCACCTACGCCCACGACGCCGGCCATCGCGAAGAACCGCCGATCCGCCTGGCCGATCACGAACGCGCGCACGTCTATCAGTACATGGTGCTGGGTCTGTTGTTTCTGCCGCTGTATCTGGCTTGCGGCGGCATCAGCGTGCGCAACCGCTTCGAGCGCGCGGCCGATCGTTATGCGCAGACCGGCCGCGGCTGGTGGCCGTGGGCGAAGTGACCGCGCCGCCGCCGCGCGGCCGCGCCGACTGAATACGGCGGCACGCGGATTCAGCGATTGCGCATACGAATCCGATCACGAAATTTTGATCCTTGCCTAACGCCGGCGGCGTTAGCCTGCACGCGTCGGAGAAAAACCAACGGACGCAAGTTCGATGCAATCGCTCCGACGACGGAAGGCCCGGACACCCGAAGAACATCTTCGAGGCCTGGGCCTTCTTATTTGTGTCCTGCACATCTTGTGATGGCGCATTTTTCGTTTGAACTTTGACGGATGTTCGCAGTGTGTAGTGACGAAATATGTGTTTGCTGAGTAAGCGATCTGTACTCCTTACTTATGACGACGCGAATGCACTCGATTGTTGTGTAAGCGAGCTACGCATTCGCGCGCGATCGGACTCCATTGGAGCGGGCTTGTCGCTTTCGCGGCGACATGCGTTTGGTTAAATACGTGAACCCGAAAGCGCGGTCGCACGGCGAAGCGAATGCTTCAACGTGATCACCAAAGCGATCGGGCATCGCGCGACAGCCGACGCGCGGTGATGCATGGAAATCACCACTCACAGGGAGTCTTATGAAAGCAATCTCATTAGTCGCCGCCGCTGTGCTCGGGCTTGCCGCGGTCAGTCCGGCGCAGGCGCAGTTCACCATCCCCGCCGGCCCGTTCGCCAACGAACAAGCGCTGGTGGCGTGGTGGAACGCCAACAACACCAGCGGCATGGTCACCGAAGTGTTCCTCAACGGCCGCAAGGTCTACGACAAGCCCACCGGCTTCGGCCCGGCGATGGTCGCGCCGTACTACTTGTGCGAACTCACCCAGGACGTGCGTGCGCGCTGCAACAGCACGCTCGATGGCTCCACCCGGCTAGATTGGCTGATCGACCAGTTCGACACCGGCGTCGGCACCCGTCCGGCCTTGGCCGACACCGACATCTACCTCGACAACCAACTGGTCCGCCCGTTCGCCACGCCCACGCGCAGGGCGCAGGTGTTCTTGCTGAAGTGTACGGGCGATTACAGCCGTCGCGGCGGCTTCAACTACTACAAGTTCAGCTACCTCTTCCCGGGCTTCGGGCCGCCCGCGCCGCCTCGTACCTGCTACTGATCGCCGCCGTCATTAGCGATGGCCTGTGCGGTTCATTGCACAAGATGAAAGCAGCCCGCAGGTCGGACGACCTGCGGGCTGTTTCGTATGCGCGATGTCATTGGATTTAGCAGCGTTTGTTCATGACGCGCGTCGGGCGATCCGGCCGTTGGATGCGCTCTCGCTTTCCATGAGCGTGAAAACGCGGCGAAACTCCTCTCGCCTCAACCGCGCCGCAACGGCAACTCCACCGCCGTTTCGCCGCCGGCCGCGCCATTGGGCCCGTAGCGCCGTTCGATAAAACCGATCGAATCCTCGCCGATCAGCACGATGCTGCTGCAACGCGTGCCGTAGCGTTCGCCGAGCACGAACGGCGGCGACAGCATGCGCTCCAGTTCCAGGCCGACGCCGGTGTCGGGCAGGGCGGTGTCGGGCGCGAGAGTGGTGTCGGCCATCGCCGCGAGCAGCATCGCCAGTCCCGCGTCATGGCTGTTCGGCGGCTGCTTGTGATCGGCTTGTTGCGAGGCCGGCGATTCCAGCCACGCCGACAGCGCGCGCGTGGCCAGGCCGCTCTTGGGCCAGGGCGCGTCGAAGGCGCCGTTGGACATCGCGTGCACGCCCGGTTCGACCGCGTGCGCCTGGAAGTAGGGATGGTTGCTGCCGAACATCAACTCGCCGCCGTCCCACAACAGCAGATTGAAACGGCCGAATCGCATCGCTTCGGGGCGCAGGGTCTGCAGATATTCCGACGCGGTCATCGCGCCGTGGATGAAGTCGCGCACCAGGGCGCCGCGCGAACGCGGCGCGGCGTCGGGATTGAGTCCGTCGCGCACATTGGTCACCGCGGCCAGGCGGCCGCGATCGGAAATCATCAGCCAACTGCCGCCTTGCAGCAGATCGCGGCCGCCGAAGGCGTGCGCGTCGTCGGGATCGGCCGCGGCCGGCGCGGTGGGGCGTTGATGGGCTTCGTCGCGGTTGGCGATCAGCGCCAGCCGGTAACGCGGATGGTGTTGCCAGGCGAGAGCGATCAGACACATGCGGCGATTCTAACCAACCCCGGCCAGGATGACGCGACGGCCGTCGCCGTCCGCAGCGTCCGCGCGAGGACGGAAATTGTTCACAAGCCGCGCCGGCGCGCAACCGACAGGCGGCGCAAATACGCCAGGACCAATGGCAGATGCAGCGCCGCGAGGCTGGCCATAATCTGGCCACCGTCTCAACAGATGAGATCGCTCCACTGTCTGCTAGCCGGCGCAGATGGGAGGGTAAGCGATGAATCGTGGTGCCAGGATGTTGTTGCAGCTGTTCGCGCCGGCGTTGGTCGTGGCCGCGGGCGGCATGGCGGCCGGTGCGTTATTGCTGCAGACAGGCGTCGCATCCGCCGATTTGGCGTCGGCGACGGACGAATACGCGCGGATCGCGCGATGGCTGCAATTCGGCAGCGCCGGCGCCGGCGTAATGATGACGATGTACTCGTTGTGGCGTTTATGGCGATGGGAACGCGGCATGGAGCCGCAGTGTCCCTGCGGCGGCCTGTTGTCGCGACCGGTCAGCGGTCGCGGCGGCCGCGCTCGCCGCTGCCTGGGCTGCAGGCGACCTCACCCGGAGAACTGATCATGCTCGCAACCGCCGCCGCCATCCGCTGCATCGTCGCCGCATGGCCGAACCTTGCGCGCAGCGCGCCGGCGGAGCGCGCATGGCGGGACGAGGCGGGCGAGGGCGATGAGCAGGCCGGCCATGCGGCGTCGGTTGCGTACCCCGATGGCGAGGATGGAGAAGAGTCGCACTGAGCTGCGGTTGGGGTGTTCCATGACGCGGGCGAGTCGGTTCGGCGCGAAATCTTCCAGCCCACTCCGGCATTGATCGTGGCGGCCATGCGTCCGGGCGGATGCTCTCAGCCGTTAGCCCCGGAAACGAAAGAGCCCGCTTCCAGGCGGGCTATCCGCTTGAATCAACACGGCGCAAGGCTGCGATGTGTTTCGGGGGCGCCCGCTATCGGCCAGAAGCGAACAGTTACGTCTCTTCGAATCGCGCCACGCAATATTGCCGGCACAACCCTCTGCTGTCCCGAGACGCAGTGCCTTCACTGGAACGCCAGCGTGAGAACGCGCAAGGCATCGCGCGTGCGCCGGTCGCTGAGGTTGCTGTAGAGCATCACGTCCTGCGAGCGAATCGGCGGCAGCGACAGCAGTCCGCTGACATCGACCGCGCCCGGCGGCGCCGCGCGCCGCGCCAGCACCGCCACCGCAAGGCCGGCGACCGCGGCGGCGCCCAGGATCGCGGCGCCCTTGCCGAGGAAGACTTCGCGCCATTCGATGCCGGCCCGGTCGAGCGCGCGTACCGCCTCCATGCGGATGCGGCACGACTCGCCTTGCGTCGCCAGCGGCAACGGCTGGCCGGCGCGCGGCTGCCAGCCGGCCGCCGCGAACCATGAAAAGGTTTCCGCGAATGCGATTTTTCCGCGCTTGCCGCGATCCTCGGGGCGCAGCACCAGCACGGCGTCGAGTTCCCCGCGTTCCTGGCTTTGCAACAGTTCGTTGGTGCCGGCGATGCGCATCTCGACCAGCAGGTTCGGATCGTGGTCGCGCATCTGCCGCAACAAATACGGCAGTTCGCTGCCGACCAGCAACTGGTTGATGCCGATCGCCAAGCGGCGCTGTTCGGTCTCGAAGGCGGCGGCCGCGCGATCGTGGGACGACACCAGTTCGCGCGCCACGCCGAGAAAGGCCAGCCCCTCGGCCGACAGGCGGACATGCCGCGGCGTGCGTTCCAGCAGGCGGCGGCCGAGTTGTTCCTCCAGGCGCCGCAGCTTGATGCTGATCGCGGACTGGGTGGTGCCCAGCACGTCGGCGGCGCGGGTGAAGCTGTGCAGGTCGGCCGCCAGCAGGAACGCCCTGACCGCGTCCACGTCCATGGCTTTCATCTGGATAGATTCGATTTTTAAATGGCAGATATCTTTGTAGATGCATTTTTCATATCTATCAAGCGGCTTAGGATGAACCGGTCGATCCCAAACACAAGGACTCACCGCGATGAAACTATTGAGCGGCGCATTCGTCGCAGTGCTGGCGGGGCTGGCCGCGCCCGACGCGCAAATGCCGGCACGCGCGTTTCCACTGCAAGGCACCTGGGGCCTGGTCGCCGCGGACAAGATCCTGCCGGATGGGCAGACGACGCGGGACTACGGCGAGAATCCGAAAGGCCGGCTCGTGGTCGATGAGAAGGGGCGGTATTCGCTGCAGATATTCAAGTCCGAACGCCAGCGGTTCGCCAGCGACAACAAGCCCGACGGCAGCGCCGACGAATTCAAGTCCGCGGTCTTGGGCAGCAGTGCCCACTACGGCACGGTGACGATCGACCAGCCGGCAGGATTGTTGGTGTTCTCGATCGAAGGTTCGTCCTTTCCCAACTGGGAGGGCACGACCCAGAAGCGCCGGTACAAGCTCGACGGCGCGCAGCTGCGTTACGAGGTGCCGCCGCGGGCGGACGGAAGCATCCCGGTTTCCGTGTGGCGCAGGCTCGATTAAACCTTTCCTCAGCGCGTTCGGAGGCGGTCGCGTCCTCCGTATCCACCCTGCAAGCGATGGAGCCGTCATGCCGCATTTCGTAGTCGATTGTTCTCAGGGACTGCTTCAGATTCACGATGAGGAATCGATCATCGCCCGGCTGCATCGAGTGGTGAGTTCAACGGGGTTGTTCGAAGAATCGGACATCAAGGTCCGCATACACCCGTTCGGCACCTATGCCGTCGGCGGCGGGCGAGAGGATTTCATCCATACCTTCGCCTGGATCATGCAGGGGCGCAGTGTCGAGCAACGCGCCGTCTTGGCGAAGGCCATCGTCAGCGAGCTGACCGGGATGTTTCCGCTGCTTCCGCGCATTGCCGTGAATATCGACGAGTTCGAGCGGGCGACTTATTTCAATCGAACCATGCTGTGACTCCGGGGCCGGTTTCCGGCGCGGTCGGCATGTCGGTCCGCGCCGGTTGACGGATAATCCGCCGTCAGCGGGGAAGGCGCTTGCGAGTTGAACGATGTCCAGACGAGCGCGGAGAGGCCGGCCGTCGCGGAGCCTCTGGCCGGCATCAAAGCCTGTGCCCAGCCCGAACAAGCACAAAAAAGCCCGCGATCGCTCGCGGGCCTTTTTTCTTGGTGCCGGAGGTGGGACTCGAACCCAACGCTGTTCAACTTTCGACGACAGTTTGTGGATATAGACTTGCAACCTACTGACGAGGAGATTCAGGGGTTCTACGTGAGAGCGGTTCTGCCCGCCCATGCGTATCTCTCTGGGGTGCTCGTCGAAAAGATGCACCTTGTCTATAATCAGTCCTTTGAGCTGCATCAGGGGATCGTTGAGGCCGAGGCCCAGGAATCAAGCAGCTTGAAGTGGGAATTGACCCAGGCGCTGCAGGATTTGGGTAAGCGCGATCTTGACCAGTTGATCAAGGAAGTTGCAGCTGAGATAGACGTCGGCAACACCTAGCGACGGCGCAATTACGCACGTTGTGTGAGCGTCTACGTAAGAGACCATTTAGAAGATAAAAGAATGACAAGTCACCCACAGACGATTCAGATTTTCCTGCCTGCCGGCGATCCCCAAGGTATTCGCGTGGCGGAAATTACTACCCGAATTGTCCGTGTGATCGAGGTTCCGCGGAGTCTGCTAGCTGACTTCATGCGAATGTCCGAAGCGGAGCAGGTGTGCGTATATTTTCTGTTCGGAGAGGACGAAGAGGACGGCTCGCCAAAGGCCTATATAGGACAGACCGGATCCCTCAGGGCGCGATTGGCACAGCACAACGCGAGCAAGGCGTTCTGGAGCAGGGCCCTAGTTGCGGTATCGCTCACAAACAGCCTAACCAATACCCATGGGAGCTATTTGGAGTGGATGTCTATTCAGCGCGCGAACCAAGCTGGTCGTTATGTCCTGGACAACGGGAACGGGGGAGGTCGGCCCCATGCGCCGGCGCCGCTCCAAGCCGATTGCACTGAGATTCACGACACGCTACGTGTGTTGCTCGCAACCCTCGGACATCCATTGTTTGATGCTGTTGCGAAGATCTCCGTATCCCCTGGAGGTTCTGCGGTCGAAGTAAATGATTCGAATTTCTATTACTGTCGAAGTCGCGATGCTGACGCACGAGGACTGTACACAGAGGAGGGCTTCGTGGTGTTGAAGGGGGCAACTGGTCGTCTCGATACGACTCCGTCGTACACATACCGGGGTCGCGAAAAGCTTATACAACAGGGTGTAATCAAAGTGGAAGGCGACCGCATTCGTTTCGACCGCGATCACCTATTCAATACGCCCAGTGGGGCCAGCGACTGCGTGACAGGTCGAGCAACGAACGGGTGGGTCGAGTGGAAGCGTCCATCAGGGACGACGCTGCACGAGGAAGTGCGTGTACAGGCCGTTGCAGCTGGCCAGTAGTCAATGCGCAAACTTAAAGTTTGCGCATTTCACTGTTCTTTCGTTGTTATTTAATAGGGTTTAAAAGTTTTTTGCGAACGAGTAAAAACCGCAATTCCAGCGCTGTTTTAGTCATTTGAAGCTTTTGGCGACGGTCAAAGTCAGATGACTTTCTCACTTGTACTATTGGACCGTCGCCAACTCTTCAAGCCAGGCCTGCGCTCGTTCAGGCTCGAGTATCGATCGCCCAAGAAGGTCGTGAACTTCATGGTGCGGCTCGGTAGGCGAGAGGGCCGTGGACCAATGCTGCACGTACGCGATGAGCTCTGTCAGAGTGTGCCTCGCCTGTGCCTCCTTGACTCTTCGGCTCTCGCTGCGTCTGAGAATGTCTTGATGCTTGGCGTACTCTGCCTTGAACTCTCGGGTCCATCGGGCAGCTAGGTTGAGTAGTCCGTCGAGATTTGCCGCCTTGGGGTGATCATCTGATCCGATTGCCGAGCATCGTACAGTCGCTGCATGAGAGTCATAATCAAGCTGCAAGACGCCATTAGCCGGGCGTAAGTACGGATGGAACCAGTCAGCAAAGTTGCCAGCACTATGCACGGGCTTATTGCCCTTATTGGGTGCTTCGTTACAGGTACTACAGATAACCGTCAGGTTGTCCTGGCACACACTTAGCAAAGGGAACGCGCTCTTGGTGACCCAATGGTCTACGTGCGGCGTATCACCCAGCGGTCCGCTGCAGAGTACGCACACTTGTCGAGCATTGGGGTCATTGCTCAGACGGTGCGCAAAGCGAAATGTATCGACGAAATTCGCATACGTAACCCCACCTGCCGCGATTGGGGTGCCATCCGGCAAATAGGGCAGCCCAGCGCGAAATCCCTTCTCGTAGAACGCCTCAATCAGCGTTTTAAATGCACCCCAATTCGTCCCAGTCGCAAGCGGGCAAGTCACCGGCCATGCGGTAGGCGCCGGTTGGAACTGCGCTCCGAGTGCTGAGACAGACTGCACCCAACCCATTAGCGCAGCCTTCTCAGCGATCGGCATGCTGGCCAGCTGACGTGCATGGTCCAGCAGCTGCCGGCCGACATCAATACGTTGAAGGAACGCCCAGAGCCAATCCGCTTCAATAGCACTTGGCAACACAGGCGGCTGCAAGTCTGCTTGGGTCAGATTGGCTGCCGTGGTCCCCGGATTGCAAAGCCATAGCGAGAACGTTCGAATCAATTGCTGGCAGGCAGCGAGCGCCGGGGAGCATTCCACGCGATGGATGAGCTTAAGCATCGCCACCCCGCCACTTGTGCAGCAACGTGCGCAATTCGCTGCGGTAGAAGCCCGATCCCATCCGAGCAATCAGTCGCTCCAGGTCGGCGATCTCCTCGACCGTACCGGTCGTCTGACTCAACTTGTCTTCGATGAACTCCTGAGCACGCTTGCCAATGCTGTCGTCGGCACCAAACACCGTCATCATCAAAGCACTTGGGTCCGTGCCGAATGTGGGCTCGTTGACGGCGCGCACATTCGAGCCCTGCGCGGTCTTCTGCACCATCACGATCTCGTTGTTGAAAACATCCGACAGCACGATAGCCGAATGAGTAGAGATCAGCACATCATTGCTAGTATGGCCGATGGCGTCGTCGATGATGTCGACAATCTCGCGCTTCCATTTGTCGTTGAAGTGGGTCTCAGGTTCGTCGAGCAGCAACAAAGCGTCTTGCTGACCCTGCAGTAGGTGAAAGAGTGCCATGCGGCCTAGCACCATCTGTTCGCCATCCGACAACTCCTCGTACCTCAGTACGCCGATGTCGCCGACATCGGGGGTGTCGCCATCAACAGGCGCCTGCGCACGGCGCAACCGCAGCAGTACATCGTCGAACAGTCCGGTTTGGTTCAGTTCCAACAAACGGGTGAACACGTCGAAAGCGCTTGCATCCTTGGAACCGCCCAACAATGCCCATAGTGCCTCGCCCGGCGTATTGCAAGTCATCAGTTCGTCGCGGGCCGCCGAGGCGAAGCTTCGGCTTTGAGCATCGAACGGACCCTTCAAGTCAAACAATAGGGTGCGGCGGGTTTCCGCCGGGTGCGGCTCAGCGATCACATCGCTGGCGCACAACCACCAGTCGTGCGCGGTCTCGCAAAGCCTCTGATCCCATCGAGACGCAAGCAAGCGTGAACGGAACGTCACCGCCACCAAATGGTGCCAGCCGCCACGTTCCAGTAACTCCTGCAGCGGGGTCTCGTTGGTGGCCCGACGCCGAAGCTGGTCCACGGACGCATCAACATTCGCGTGATCCGGGTAGGTTGTCGTTTCCACAATGGCTTGCGGCAGTGCCACCGCCAGCAGCGCACATTTGAGCAGGGTGGCATCCAGCAATATGGGCCGACGAAAGCGGTCGGTCTCGGAGGGGCTGGCATTTACGACCGGCAGCGCAGGCTCTGCCTCGGTTCGGCGCAAGGCTTGCAAGGTGCTCTCCTGTTCCGCGGTCCAACCTGCCGGTCGCTCTTCGCTCTGTGGGTCGTCGCCGGTGTCCAGTAAACCCTCCGCCCGCTGATTACGATTCCACACCGATCGCCACGGGCGTAGATCGCCCGTGGTGTAGGCCAATAGCGCCGACGGCAGTGCAATTTGCGGTGGCGTGCTGTCGCGTTGAGGCCACCTGCCAGGCTCAATCAAGGCCGTGAAGCCAGGCACGGCGGGGGCACCGTTCAGCGCCAAATGCTCAATGCAATCCTCAAAAATCTCCTGGCCACCATGGTCATCAAACGCGAAGCGCTCTTGGAGCCACAGGCTGGCCAAATGGCGATCCCCCGGGCAGTGCAGCAGCAGCGTGCGGTGGTTTGGTGAGCCCCGCTCACCCAGCTCGTACACCAGACTCACCGGGAAGGCAGGCACGCGAAGATCGGCCAGAGCCAAGAACACCTCGGCCACCGCTCGCAGTAGGTTCGACTTGCCGCTGCCGTTAACACCAACCACAAACCGAATGGCGCACTCGCGATCCAACGGTGAGTCATTAGCAAAGCAGACCTTGATGTTGGATATGGGCGGGTAGTTCTGCAGGTGCAAGTAACGCAGGCGCATTACTCAGCCTCCAACTCGATATGCGCAGCGGGCACCTTGAGAGCAGCGGCAAGGTCCAAATTCAGTTGATCGATGGAGGCGTAGTGTCGACCTTGGTCTATTAGGTGAGTGAAGTCCTTGCCGTCGCCATCTTCAAGCGAGATAACCTGAAACATGCCGTCCGCGCCGGCGCGTTCGGAAGCTTCATGGTCCACCTGGACTTGAAAGTAGTATCGCTGCGCATTCGCCGGTGTCGACAAGACCTTGTGCAGTGTTTGCATATCAGCCATGCGTGTGAACTCCTCCGCTCGTAGGGGACGAAACGCCTTGAGATAGTCGCGTTCGCCGGTCTCGGGATCGTCCTTTGGCAAAGTAACTTTGGCGATCAAGCCCACGGCGGCCAGTTGGCTGAGCGAGCGTCGGATGCGGTTGCCGTGCGACGTACCGAAAGGTTGCAGGCGCTCGGTCACCATCGCGTCGTCGCAGAAGCGGGCGAATACGTCTGGGTCCTCGACCAGCAGTGACTCTCCGCTGGTCTGGCAGTACGTGGTGAAGGCGGCCAAGACCTGGCGCTGGAACTCACTCAGTTCACCCAGCAGCCAATGGCGTGCCGGGTGCACCGTCGGATCGGCTTGGACGCTGGTCGTTGCAACGGGTTTCACACTCAGTGCGATCCCGCTGCCGCGCTCGCGAAGCAAGGTGTCGCGGGCGCGCGCAGCCTCCGCAATTTCTTCCGAATGCATCTGCCTCCACTGCGAGGTCAGATCTCCAGAGAAGGCTTCTCCCACGACTGCTTGGCCGAAGGAATCAAAGGCACGGGCGGAGTCTATTACTTGCTTGGTCCACTCACGAAGCAGACGTACATGCTTAGAAAATACAACTTGTCGGTCACGGGGGGGTACCGGAATCTGGATAGCCTGAATATTTGGTGCGTTGATGTTAGGCTGCGCAACACTTCGTACCGCTTTTCGGAGCATCTGCTGAACGTAGGGCGTGGAGAAGAGCGCGCGGACGTATTCGGGCTCGATCGAGTCGGCTAATCCGAATTCGATTAAATAAGCACCAGCAACACACTGATCCTCTTTCCCGTCAAAGAGTGCGAAGGGGCCAATGGTTCCGCTGCGACTGATGACGAGCGTGCCAGGTTTCAGCGCATGCTCTCGAATCTGCTTTTCCGTCAGCGCCAGCTTTGGTGCTTCCCACCACCTAATTGTGCCATCAGCGTTCATGTCAGTCGTGCGTAGCACATGAATGCCAGTGTCGCTGTACGATTGGTCGGGAAAGCGTGGGCCGTACTTGCTATAAGTCGTGTGCTTGCCGAAGGGCTCCATGGGCCACTGCGTCGATGCCCCGGCAATTCCGAAGTGCTCTTCGAAGAGAGCTTTTCCCAAGCTATCGCATAGGCTGATCGCACGTTGCTTGGCCTCGCGAAGTGCGTCCACCTCCTGTAGTACATCGACGATGCGCTGTTGTTCGGGAAGGGTCGGGAGTGGGAGCCGGATTGACTCAATGGCGGACTGCCGAATGTTCTGAATGTTGGCGCCTTGGACCTGCCGGTCCTTCCAAAAACGAAAGCCCTCTGAAGACAGCCAAAATGAGAAGTATTGAGGCAGCAGCAGTTCTGGTCTGCTCCTGACGACGGCGTTGAAGGCCCCCCAAGTTCCTTCAAATTCTTCCTTCAGGATCGCAGACTTGCCGACAAGGGTTGCGCTACCAGAAGATGTACAGACAACGATGTCGTTTCGCTGCAGGTACTGGTCACCGCCGACAAACGCGCGGTTGACCCAAACTAAGTCGCGGTCAGTGATCAGCTGTTGCTGAATATTCCCTGCGCGCAGTACCGGAACCCCCCCCTCGAAGGGGGCGCCTGCCGCGTCAGCTTGAGAAAAGGTCACGCCTCTAACTACACGAGCCAGCGACGGTGCCAGTTGGACTTGCGGCCAGATCATTCCCGTCCCTCAACCATCGCCAGCAATTTGTCCAACCTATTGATGATGTCTTGCTCCGTGGCCTTTAGCGCATCGATCAACTCAGCCACGCTCTTGTCGCTCTTAAGCTGCGTGAAGTCGAATGGCTTGTATTGCGCGGCGGACAGGTTCCACTCACGAGCCTCGATGCAGTCAGGGTCGAGCAAACCATCCTTGAGCGTGCCCTTGTCGTCGTACAGGCCCGCCGCCAGCATGGTTTGCACGTAGGTGGGCCGCACCATGCCGTCGGCGTCGTGTGAGCCAATCGGCGTGCCTTCCCCGTTCTGCCATTCGTCGTTACGGATCCACGCGCGCACAGGCGCCACCCAGTGCTTGGCCGCTTTGAGGTCGGTGGCCTGATCTACGGCCAGACTGCGTAGCGTGACGTCGAAGCCGTCGAGCTTGCCGACCTCGCGGGCCACATCTGTCAGCTTCTGATCGATATTGTGCGCCGTCAGGCACTGTGGGGGCTGGTTAGCTCTAAGAAGGCCCAGCACATACGGCTCGGCTTGGGCCTCTGCGACCGCCGTCTTCAGCAAGTCCTTCCACATTGGCAACGAAGGCGACGCTTCCTTTTCGAAGAAGGGCTCTTTCTCGCGGGCTAACTTTCTGAAATCTGCCTCTGCGGACTTGGCCGCCTTCCTCCACGCGTCCAGCAATTCGGCATCGGTGATCTTATCAGCCATCCGGGCACCAAGGGTCTCTTCCCAGACCTTTTGCGCGGCAGGTATGAGCGCCTGAATGGCAAGTTCCAGTAGTGCATTGGCGGCGGCGGCTCGCACGCTCGTCTCAGCGGCCTTGGGATCAGCCGGCAACTCAGGAAACAGCTCGTGGATGGCCCACGCCTGGCCGTCCCACATGGTGGTGTCCGGCAGCCCCGCAAATGCTTGCCCTGCGGGTGTCAGTTGATCTGCGGTGTCTCGCAGCATGGCCTGGCGCCAGCGTTCGACATGGAAGCTCGGTTGCAGTAGCGTTTTCTCATGATGCTGCGCGCCCAGGCGGCCCTCGGCGATCCAGGCTTTGAACTTCTCCAGTGCATCCCACAGGTCGTTCTGCTGGCCGGGGCGAGCATTGCGCTTGGCGTCTCTCGTGTAGCCGTCTTCCTCCACCTCGTAGAACCAGACATGCTCGGTGCGCGGGGCCACGGCGCCCGTGAAGTTGGCACGATTGTCTCGCCGGGTTTCCTTGCGGAAGATGAGCACCGAGGTCTTCACACCGGTGTAGGGCTGGAACACGCCACCTGGCAACGAAATGACACCTTCCACCACGTGTTCTGTGAGCAGTTCTCGGCGCAGGCGAACGTGCGCATCAGTGTTGCCGAACAGCACGCCCTCGGGAATGATCACTGCGCATCGGCCGCCGACGGTCAATAAGTCGAGCATCAGCCACAGAAAGAGCAATTCGCTCTTGTTGGTGATGGCGTCGTCCTTCTTCTTGCCGCCGCCGCCAACGCGGGGGAACAGCAAAGAATCAGGCTCCAGGTCGCCGCTGTCCACGGTGCCAGTGAAGGGCGGGTTGGCCAGCACGAAGTCGTAGGTCTCCGGCTCAAGTAGCTGCTTTAGTTGGGCCTTGCCTTCACGCTTGCTTAGCGAGTCTCCTTGCACCAGGTGCGGCTCGTTCAAGTCATGCAGCACCAAGTTCATCCAGCCGATGCGGGCCATGGTGCGGTCGTTGTCTAGGCCGACGAAGTTGACACCACTGTGGATGGCCGAGTATTGCTCGCGCGTGGCTGCAGCGCCATCAGTGCGATGCGGGGTGCCGTCCCACTCCAGCACCAAGTTGTCTTGCGCCGAGTACTTGCGCATCAGGTGCTGCTGGGTGCTGAAGAGGAAGCCACCTGTACCGGCAGCGGGGTCAATCACGCGCTGGCCGGGCTCAGGGTCCAGTAGTTCCACCATGAAGCGGATCAGGTGGCGCGGGGTGCGGAACTGACCGTTCTTGCCTGCCGTGGCTACCTCGCTGAGTAGGTACTCGAAGGTGTCGCCCATGATGTCCTGCGCAGCATTGCCTTCACCCGCGCGGGCAAAGAGCTGGTCGATGGCATCGATGGCGTCGCTCAGCACTTTCCCCTTATTGGGATCGAGCTGAAAGTAGGCATCGGCCATTCGGTTGCTGAGGCTGGCCAGCTCGGTGCCGTCAGCAGTAGCGTTAGTAAAGTGCTTATCTAGTTCGCGAAGCCACGGGAATACCACGTCAATTAGGTGCGTGGGGTTGGTCTTCTCCTGACGGATGTAGCTCCACTTGCACTCTTCATTCGCAATGTAGATCGACGGGAATCCACGCTGTTGGCGCTTGAGATCGATGTCCTCCAGTCGCTTGAGAAACAGGAGGTAGGTGATTTGCTCCACGGCCACCAAGGGATTGGTGAGGCCAGCAGCCCAGAAGCGATTCCAGAGTTCGTCGACTTTTTTCTTAATGTGCGGAGCAAGCATTCAGATTTGTCCTAAAGAAGTCAGGCGGCCTCGTCCAACAACTGGATGGTCAAGGCAATGAGTTCGTTGATCTCCTGAGGCGGAAACAGAGATTCCACGCGGCCGACTCGCGACAGCGGGGGGGTGTTTAGTGCCGCCAGGGTGATGCGGCCATGGCTTTGCACGGCAGCTTTCACCGCACGTAGGAAGTTGAGCTGGTTGGCGCGCAGGTAGCCGTGGCTGGCAATGAATGCGTCAAATGCAGCGTTGATGCGCTGTTCGCGATTAGGCAGCTGAACGCCTTCGCACAGTATGTGGCGTAGAAAATTGGCTAGCGAAGCAGTCGGCGCTTCGAATGCTTTGCGCAGGTTGTCTTCGGTGACGAACAGATCGGCTTGGTTCAGCGTGGTGCCTATACGCTCCAGCTCCTCATTGCTCAGGTCTTCACCATTCTTGAGCTTTGCCAACTCGGGAAGTTGATCTGCTAGGCGACGCACCAAGGCTTCAACCTGTTGGCGGTAACTTTCGGCAAAGGCACCTTCACCGGTAGGGCCGTAGATGATCCAGCTTCGCTGCGTGATGCTGTCGGGCAGGTTGATTTCTAATGTGTGGCCGAGCGCACTGGTGCGGTAATGCATTAGGGGCGCGAATACGGCCTGCAACGTGGCAAGCCGGCCCATGTCCAAGTGCTGCCAGAAACCGGGCGACTGGGCCCAGGCTCGCTGCTCAACGACACGTTGCACATCGGGAATATTGTCTGCCAGGCTAGCTATGGCAGTCTCGATGCGTTCACGCACCGTGGCCTGTTCATTGGCATCACCCTTGAGCCAACCCATGGTGAGCCGCTCGCACCATACGCGGAACTGCAACTCGTCCAGGCCCTCCAATGGCGCCAGGCGCAGCAGCGGGGCAATCGTCTTCGAGAGGTCTTCGAGCGTGCGGGGGCTGGGTGCCGGCCACTGAAGGGCCAGTGTGTCGAGTTCGTCCCAGTGCGGCCTTACGTTGATGCTTTGGCGTGGCAGTGTCTGCAACATGGATTGCAGAGTCGCGATGGCATCGAGCGTGCTTTGGGCTCCCGGCTCCTGGCCGTGGAGCAGTTGCCACACCCCAAGCCGTAAGCGGAAAAGGCGTACGGGCAACGGCTCACTCGGATGATCGACCTCACCGTCGGGCTTGAGCTTGAAGTAGGCGAAGTTCTTCCAGTGGTCGATGATCAGGAAGTCCTTCTTAATCGCGCCAGTGGCCTTGTCCGTATGCAAGCGCGTACCGCGACCGATCATCTGCCAAAACTTGACCTTGCTGAAGATGGGCTTGGCGAACACCAGGTTCTGGATAGCAGGCACGTCAATCCCTGTGTCTAGCATGTCCACCGAAATGGCCACGCGAGGCATGGTGCGGAACTTGAAGTCATCCAGCGTGGCATCGGCGCGCTCCATGTGGCTGTCGATGATTTCGGCCATACCCTGACGTTGTAGTTCTGGATACAAACGATTGAAGCTCTCGTAAACCCGCTTGGCGTGCGCGTGGCTAACGGCAAAGATGATGGACTTGTGGGGTAGACCACGAGCGTCCTTACGGCTCTTGTCCATGAACTCGCGCACCATGGCATCGTTGGTACCTTGGTTGATGACTCCCTTTTCGATGTCAGTGCCTTCGAAGTTGAGCTCGTCGATCTCCACGCCCTGATCGCGGGCCATCTGTTGAAGTGGTTGTGGCAGAGCATCACCTTGAATGCCCTTCAGCTGGAAATTGGTCTGTGCGTCCAGCACTCGATAGTTCACGAGGTTGCGGTCGGCAATTGCCTGTTCGTAGCTATAGTAGTAGCTGGGAGCGCCAGCTCCGCAATCGAACAGTTCGAAAGTGTTGTGGTCGATGTAGTCTGTTGGCGTTGCTGTCAGGCCGAGCTGAATGGCATCGAAGTGGTCGAAGATGGCCTTATAGCGTTGGTAGATGGACCGGTGGCTTTCGTCTGCCACGATCAGGTCGTAGTAGCCTACCGACAGGCGCGAGTACACCTGCATCATGCTGGGATAGGTGGAAAACTGAATGCGCGCGCCAGAGGTCTCGCCGGACTCAATGCGAGCCAGGCTTTCATTCGGCAGATGAGACTTGAATTCCGACATGGCCTGCCGCACGAGTTCGCGGCGATCGGCGAGGAAGAGCACGCGTTGCGCGCGCTTTGAGCGCAGCAGGGTATCGATAAGGGCAATGGTCGTCCTCGTCTTGCCAGTGCCTGTAGCCATCACTAGCAGGAATTTACGTTTGGCGGCGGTCACGCCCTCAGTGACGCGTCGAATGGCCTCGTTCTGATAGTCGCGACCAGCGATATCGGCATTGACGGCGACACCGTGCAGTGGCTGAGCGAACTGGCGCTGATGTCGCAGTCGCTCCAGATCGTCCCGGGTACAGAAGCCAGACACCTTACGGGGTGCGTAGCGTTCGCGATCCCAGAACTGAATCTCTTTGCCGTTCGTAAGGAAGATGAAAGGGTCTTGGCCGTATTTCGACTTGATAGCGTCAGCGTAGTTGGCCGCCTGGCGTTTGCCTGCAATTTCGTCACGCGAAGTGCGCTTTGCTTCAACCACCGCCAATGGCTTGCCGTCGCTGCCGAGTAAGACGTAGTCCGCAAACTGTTGGCCTTTGGAAAGCCCCAGTAGCTCTTGCGTTTCAAGCGCAAACTCTTCGATTAGGCTTCGGCGAGATTTGCTCCAACCGGCTCGCGAAAGCTGCGAATCTACGAGCTGGGCGCGTGTCGTCTCTTCATTGGAGCTTGCAATCGTCACAGTTGGCCTCGATGCCGCCAGTCGGTTGAGATCTAACGAGAGCCAACGCATGGCGGATTGAAGGTGGGCACGCACCACAGGCTCGGCAGCAAGATGTTAGCCACTAGTAGAACGCTCTCCGTTTTTAGCTAACCAACTTCTGCTCCGCCAGAATGGCCCTGATCGGCAATCCGCCGGAAATCTCCTAGAAGGCCTGCCAATTCCTGCTCGATAGGAGGCGTGATGCATCATGTACGAAATGTGTCCGAAAAATGGACACAGTAACTGTATGAGGATCGCGAAAAAGAGGAAACAGGGGCGGCGCCGACTGCTGGTCCTAGCTGATCCTCCGGCAAAGCCGCCATGGGCGAGAGTGTGTGATATGTGCTCCCGCCAGGTTATTCGTACACGCGCAAGTAGCCGAAAGCAAAATGGCTTAGCGTTTTCGCTAAGCCATTGATGTTACTGGTGCCGGAGGTGGGACTCGAACCCACACGCTTTTAAGGGCGGCGGATTTTGAGTCCGCTGCGTCTACCGATTCCGCCACTCCGGCAGCGGGCAGGCAGTATACCCAGCTCGGGGCCGCGAGTCTGCCCCCTTTGCGGTCGTGACCTCCGGCGAATGCGCGGCGGTCTAGAGTGAGTACCCGCCGCCCCGGAGCCATCCCATGGCCAACCTCGCCCAACCGCTGCACAGCGCCTACGTTCTGGCCGTTCCCGACGCGGAAGCGACGGCGCGGTGGTGGCAGAGCATGTTCGGCTTCGAGCGCTGGCTGGAGCCGCCGGGCTGGGTGTTCGTGCGCCGCGGCGTCTGCGATCTGCGCCTGGGCAGTTGTCCCGACGCGCTGGCGCCGCATGAGACCGGCGATCACAACTATTTCGGCGTGGTCCTGGTCGATGCGATCGACGCCCTGTTCGAAGAGGCCCGCGCGCGCGGCCTGAGCTCGCTCGCGCCGCCGCAGGACCAGCCCTGGGGCATGCGCGAGATGATCGTGCGCACGCCCGACGGGCACCGGCTGGTGTTCGCGCAGCAGATGCACGTGGACGTCGAGGAATCCTGAGCGCGACCGGGCATCCCGCCCGGCCGACGCGTCCGCGCCACGAGACGCCACTTCCCGGTTGGCCTGGAGTCCTCGACGCACCGCGCAGAGGGCGCGGCGCCGCGCCTGCCGATCCGCCGTGAAATGTCCGCCGGGCGGCGCTTTGCGCGAATGCCCGTGGCCGCGGCGCGCGCCTTTGTGACGCGATCGCGCCTGCGCCTGTGATCCAGGCAAGCGCGCCGATCCGATCGACGCGCTTAGCTATGCGCGCCCGTCGAACGGTTCATCAGGAAGGACTTCGCGGCGGGTCGCGATCGCGTCCGTGCGCGCTCGCGGATTTTCTCATCGCATCCAATCCAGGAGGTTTTGTATGCAATCCACCGGTTTTTCCTCGCGCCGCTCCGGCGCTCACGCTTGCGCTTTGTCCCTGCTGTGCATGGTCGCTTTCGATGCGGCGGCGGCCGCGGACCTGCAAGTCAGTGCGACGCTTCATCAGGCCGCCCAGCACGATCTGGGCCTGTCGTCGGCGCAGGTCGATCAACTGCTGCAGGTGCAGCGCGATGCGCCCGCGCAAGAGGCGCTGGCGCGGCGCCGTCTGGGCGCCTATTTCGGCGGCGCCTGGGTCGAACGCGCGAGCGACGGCCGTTATCGGTTCGTGGTCGGATCTTCGGACCCGCGCGGCCCGCTCAAGCTCGAAGGCGTGCAGTTGCGCCAGGTCCGCTACAGCCTGAGCGAGCTGGAAGCGGCGAAGGCGCGCCTGGATCGCAGCGTGCGTGCGCGCGTGTCCGGCATCAGCCGGCGGATCGACGGCGTGCATTCGTGGTACGTCGATCCGGCCAGCAATTCGGTGCTGGTCAGCGTCGCGCCCGATGCCATGGAGCGCGCGATCGATCTGGCCGCGGTCAGCGGCGCCGACAGCGGTCTGCTGCGTTTCCAGCAAACGCCGGGCGTGCCGCAGCCGACCGCGTCGGTGTACGCCGGCCGTTCTTACGAGAAGAACGGTGCGCTCTCGTGTTCGGTCGGATTCGCGGTCATGCAAGGCGCGACCAAGGGCTTCGTCACCGCCGGCCATTGCGGGACGGCGGGCGAGGCGATCGGTCTCGACGGCGCGCCGGCCGGCTACTTCGCCGCGTCGGAATTCCCCGGGACCGACCGTGCCTGGGTCGTCTTGAATGCCAATCACGAGGTGTTTCCGCTGATCACCAATTACGCCGGCGGCTTTTTCGCCGTGCGCGGCAGCGTCGAGGCGGGCTATTCCGCGATAGTGTGCCGCTCGGGTTACAGAACCGGCTACCAGTGCGGCTACATCACCGGGCAGAACGTTACCGTCAACAGCACCCGCGGCCTTGTGTTCGGTCTGACCCAGACCAATGCCTGCGCCGGCTTCGGCGATTCCGGCGGCGGCTGGATCGATGTCTATGAGCAGGCGCAAGGCGTGCTGTCGCTGGCCAGCATCGCGGCGGGCGCGCAGAACAACTGCGGCACGGGGATCTTTCAGGCGAGCTGGTTCCAGCCGGTGAACCCGATCCTGCAGCAGTACGGATTGACCCTGGTTACGCCCTGAGTCTTCGGCTCAGGCCGCGGCGCCGCCCGATCGGGGCGGCGTCGCGGATCGCGGCGGTGCGCTCAGAAGCCGCCGAAGCGCGCCATCGCCGCGGCGCAGACCAGGATCACCGCGACCAGGATCAGCTCGAAGCGGATCAGCAGGCGCAGGGTGCGCACTTCGCCCGCGGCCGGCAGGAAGTTCGGATCGGCCTTGAGCGCCTTGCGCCAGCGCAGGAAACGCACGGTCGGCAGGATCGACAGCAGCGCGATCAGGATGAAGGCGCCGAACTTGGCGTGGAACCAGGGGTTGTGCTCGTAGAAGTCGAGGCCTTTGACGCCGAACTTCAGACGCGACAGGCCGACCACCAGCAACAGTATCGCGCTGGTGCCGTAGCCGGAGTCGAGCCCGGCCAGGCGGCGCAGCACCGCCGCGTCGATGGGGCCGCGCAGCAGCACCGATTCGGCCACCAGCATCGCGATCAGGGCGAACACCAGCAGGTGGTGGGCGGAGGCGAGCAACAGATCGGTCAGCATCGGCGGAACTCCGGGCGGCGGCTGGGAGGGGACTGCGAGTGCGATGGTGGGGATCGGCGGGCGGGCGCTGGTGCGGGTGCGCAATGCGTCCGTAGCTGGCGCTTGCGGCCCGTCGCTGATGAAGGGCGCGGGCTCGGGCCGAGTATCCAGGCCACAGCCGGCTTTGCGTACTGACCGATGTCAGCGCGCGGCGCTGAATCCCTCGGCGGGCCCGGCCTGGGCCGGGCGGGTGGCGCCGGGGCGAGGCTCAGGCGGCTTCGTCGGTTTCCAGCGCCTTGTCCACGCGGCGGAACCACTCGCCGTCGTTGGGCACGAACATCGAGCAGCACTCCATCGGCGCCTTGTAGATGTGCAGCGACACCGCCACCGAGTCTTCGCTGGCGTTGCGGATGGTGTGGTACTCGTGCGGCGGAATCAGGCTGCCGGCGCTGCCGGGGCCGGCGTGCATGCCGCCGGCGGCGCGGAAGCGGAAGTTCTCGCCGTTGCGTTCCAGCAGTTCGAACTGGGTGATTTCCAGCTCGCCGTCCCACACGCCTTCCACGCACCACAGGCCGCTGTGATCGTGCATCGGCGTGCCCTGGCCCGGGCCCCAGGTCATCGCCACCACGCTGTAGCCCAGTTGCGGGCTGCGGTAGAGCTCGCGGCGCGCGTAGTGGTCCYGGATCGGGTCGAACACGCAGTCGGGCAGGTTGACGTCGCGGTCGCGGATCATCTTGCACAGGGTGTTGCGCAAGGCCGCGGTGACGGCGTGCTCGTCGCCGGCGGCGACGGCGGCGTCGATCGCGGCGACCAGTTTGTCGTGGCCGGGGAAGTCGAAGTCGGGCAGGGTGTCGGTGGCGTTCATGCCACAGATTCTACGCCCGTCCGCAGCTCGGCGAGAAATCCCGCCACCGCCGGGCCGAAACGGCCGATATCGACCAGGAACGCGTCGTGGCCCTGCGGCGATTCCAGCGGCAGGAAGCGCGAATCGGCGCCGCCGGCGCGCAGGCCGTCGGCGATTTCCTGCTGTTGCTGCAGCGGGAACAGGATGTCGGTGTGCACGCCGATCGCCAGGGCCTTCTCGACCCGGATCGAGGCCAGGCCGCGATGCACCTGTTCATCATTGTCGAGACCGTCGCTGCCGCCACAGTAATCGCCGAGGTCGAACCAGTCCATCGAGCGGCTCAGGTACAGGTAGCAATTGGGATCGAAGCGGCGCACGAAACGGCGGGCGTGACCTTCCAGGTAGCTTTCGACCTCGAACTCCAGGCCGAAGGGTTCCTCGTCGGCGCGATCGGAATCCAGGCGCACGCGGCCGAAGCGGCCGTCCCACTCCAGCGCCGAGCGGTAGGTGATCACGCCGAGCTTGCGCGCCATGCGCATGCCCGATTCGGGGTAGTGGGCGTCGTCGTACTCGCCCTGGTTCCACTGCGGGTCCAGGCGGATCGCTTCGCGCTGCAGCGAGCGGATCGCGATCGAGAACGGCAGCGCGCGCGCCGCGCCGGAGATGTTGATGTGGTTGCGCGCCAGGCCCGGATGGCGCACCAGCAGCGCCAGCGCGGTCATGCCGCCCATCGAGTTGCCGATCACGCAGGCCAGCCGTTCGATGCCGAGCGCGCGCACCACGTGCGCGGCCGCGTCAGCGCCGTCTTCGACCGACAGTTCGGGGAAACTCAGCCGATAGAGCTCACCGCTGGCGGTGTCGATCGAGGCCGGGCCGGTGGAGCCTTTGCAACTGCCCAGCGAGTTCACGCAGATCACGAACCACTGTTCGCTGTCGATCGGCTTGCCCGGGCCGAGCATGGCTTCCCACCAGCCCGGTTCTGGATTGCCCGCGTTGGCCGCGGCGTGCGCGTCGGGCGACAGGCCGGTGACGATCAGGATGGCGTTGTCGCGTCGGGCGTTGAGCTCGCCCCAGGTTTCATACGCCACGCGCGCGCCGGTGAGGGCGCCGCCGCGTTTCATCGGGAACGGCGAGGGCAGGTCGATGTGGCGGGTGCCGGGCGGGATGAATTCGGTCATGCCTTGCTCGTGTGGCCGGCGAAGCCGGTGTCCTTGCGTCGGGTGGAAGCGGCGCCGCGATGAGCGGCGCGAGGGTCGCGTTGCAGCCTAAACCATCGTCGCTGTTCGCGGTCGGGATCGGAATTGCAATTGCGTTATCGGCACATGTCTGGGGTGTGGGTTCAGTGGTGCGTGGACGAAAGCGTCGGGCCTGAAAGGCCCTCCCACAAAAGTTTTCGAAGCAGCGCTTCGGATCACGGTCGCCGCGAACCGGCGAAGTCTTTTGTGGGAGGGCCCTTCAGGCCCGACGCTCTTGTCCCAGTTCCGGCAGACCCTACTCGACCACGCGATCGATAACGACGACGACCTGATCCTTGCTGTCGGTACGCACGCTGACCGGCTGCGAAGCCAGATCGCCGGGCTGCGGAATCGCATTGCCCGAAGCCGACACGCGCGCGAGCACCTGCACCTGTTCGAGCTGCGACAGCTTCATCGTCGGCATCGGGCTGTCGCCGTCGTCGAGGACGACTTCGAGCGGGAATTTACCGGCCGCGTGCTTCTCGACCGCGACCGGCATCGGCGGGCCGGCGACCTGGCGCGCGATCACGAACACGCTCGCGTTCGCCGGCAGCTTGGCTTTCATCGCCGCCGACAGCTCGACCTTGATCTTGAGCCCACCGCTTGCATTGGCAGCGGCGATCGGCGCCGGCGGCGCCAGCGGTTCCAGGCCCGCTTCCTGGCGCGCGCCGTTGATCTGTTCGAGCAGGCTGTGGGCGGTGCCGGCATCGACCACGCTCAGCAGCGGCTCCCAGGTCTGCGCCGCTTCGGCCGGTTGCTCGGCCTGGCGCTGGGCGATGCCGAGGAACCAGCGCGCACGCTGATGCATGGGTTGTTTTTCGATCGCGTGCTTGAGCATGGCGACCGCGTCGGCATCGAAGCGGCGGTCGCGGGTGGCCAGCGCGCGCGCTTCGGCGGCTTCGGCCAGCAGGTCGGGATTGTCCGGCGCGAGCTTCACCGCGCGCGCGTAGGCGTCGCGCGCTTTCGCGCTCAGGCCTTCGGCGGTGTAGGCGCTGGCGAGCAGGCGCCAGCCTTCGATCTGATTCGGATCGCGTTCGAGTTCGGCTTCCAGTTGGGTGACCGCCTCGGCCAGCGTCTCGGGTCCGCGTTGTTGTTGCGGGTTGAACGCGTTCGGCGTGCCGACCAGCAGGTACAAGGCGACTGTGGCCGAGGCGAGGGCGATGCCCAATCCGCCGCCCAGCAGCGGACGCGCCTGCCACAGCGGACGCAGCGCGTAGCCCAGCGCGAATACCACCAGCGCCGCGCCGGACGCCACGAACACGGCCATCGGGGCCGAACCCATCGTCACCGCCATCACCACTCTTGTTCCTCGTCGTTGCGCGCGGAGCCGTCGTGCGCGTTGGCGCCGCGCGCGCGGATCACCCGCGCGACCACGAAGCCGCCGGCCAGCAGCACCAGCGCCGGGCCGAACCATAGCAGCCAGGTCTTGGATTCCATCTGCGGTCGGTACAGCACGAACTCGCCGTAGCGCGCGACCAGGAAATCCTTGATCTCGCCGTCGCTCTTGCCCTGGCGCATCAGCACCAGCACTTCGCGGCGCAGGTCGTGGGCGATCTGAGCGTTGGAATCGGCCAGCGACTGGTTCTGGCACATCACGCAGCGCAGCTCGGCGACCAGGGCGTGGAAGCGGCGTTCTTCGGTGTTGTCGTTGAAGCTCAGCGGTGCGGGGTCGCTGGCGGGTTGGGCGATCGCTGGCTTGGTCAGGGGGAGCGCTAACGACAGGATGAGGGCCGAGGTGGCCAGGAGCGTGCGGGGAAGAGCAAATCCCCCCCGGCCCCCCTTTTTCAAAGGGGGGGGCGCTTCGGCGGGAGGCGAAACGATCGGAAAGCCTGTGCTGTTCCCCCCTTTGAAAAAGGGGGGCAGGGGGGATTTGCTTTTCCCGTTGCCGAGACCCCTCATCGACCCTTCTCGATCTTGTCCAACACCGGCAGCAATTCCTCAACGATGACCTTATCGGTCAACGGCCCGACGAACTTCCATCGCACGATGCCCTGCCCATCGACCAGAAAGGTTTCCGGCGCGCCGTAGATGCCCCAGTCGATCGCCGCCTTGCCTTCGTAATCGGCGACCACGACGAAATACGGATTGCCGAACTCTTCCAGCCAGCGCAGCGCGTCGGCGTGTTCGTCCTTCCAGTTGAAACCGATCACGCGCAGGCGCTTGGTCTCGGCGAAACGGGTCAGCACCGGGTGTTCGTCGCGGCAGGCCGGGCACCAACTGCCCCAGACGTTGAGCAGGTACGGCGCGCCGCGCAGTTCGTTGGTCGACAACAGGCGGCCGGCTTCGTGCAGCACCGGCAGCGAGAACTGCGGGGCGGGCTTGCCGATCAGCGGCGAGGGCAGTTTTTCGCGATCGGGGTTGCGCGCGAGCCACAAACCGTTGGCGAGCAGGATGGCGAGCAGGACGAAACTCGCCAGCGGAAACCAGCGGCCTTTGCCGCTTTTCGGAGTCGGGGTGTTCATGCGTGCTGCTCTCCAGCGATGTTGCGTGCCGCGCTTGCGTGGTTCGGCGTCTCCAGCATGTCCGGATGCGATAAGGGCTCGCGCTCATCCACGCGCGCATCGGCCTTGACCCGGAAACGCCGGTCGGCCGCGGCGACGAAACCGCCGAGCATCATCAGCAAGGCGCCCAGCCAGATCCAGCGCACGAACGGCTTGACGTGCACGCGCACCGCCCAGGCGCCGTCGCCCAGCGGCTCGCCGAGGGCGACGTACAGATCGCGGGTGATGCCACGCGCGATCGCCGCCTCGGTCAGCACCTGGCCGCCGCTGGCGTAGGCGCGTTTTTCCGGATGCAGCACGGTCAGCACTTCATCGCCGTCGAAGACGGTGACGGTGCCGTAATCGGCCTCGTAGTTTGGGCCGACGCTGTGCTTGACGTTGTCGAAGCGGAACGAATACCGGCCCAGGTCCAGGCTCTTGCCCGGCGCCAGCGCGACTTCGCGCTGCACGCTCAGGCCTTCGACCAGCAAGGCGCCGATCAGGAACACGGCGACGCCCAAGTGAGCCAGAGTCATGCCGAGCATCTCGGCGGTGAATGCAGCGCCGTTGCCGCGAACGCGCGTCCACACGAAGCGCGCGGTGCCGGCCGCGACCCAGACCGCGCCGCCGACGCCGGCGGCGACTTTCCACGGCCCTTGCGGCGCGAGGAAATACGCGGCGATGGCCGCGCCGAGCGCGAGCCCGGCCCACGGCACCAGCATCGCCAACGGCCGCGACACTTGCTCGCGCTGCCAGCGGAACAGCGGCCCGAACGGCAGCAGCAACACCAGCGGCGTCATCAGCAACACGAACATCAGCGCGAAGTAGGGCGGGCCGACCGAAATCTTGCCCAGTTCCAGCGCATCGGCCAGCAGCGGGTACAGCGTGCCGAGCAACACCATCGCGCAGGCGGTGGTCAGCAGCAGGTTGTTGGTCAGCAGCAGGGTTTCGCGCGAAGCCAGTTCGAACGGCTTGCCGGCGGCGTCCTCGCCCGACGGCGCGCGCAGCGCGTACAGCAGCAGCGAGCCGCCGATGACGATGCCGAGGAAGATCAGCACGAACAAGCCGCGGGTCGGATCGGCGGCGAAGGCGTGCACGCTGGTCAACACGCCGGAGCGGACCAGGAAAGTGCCCAGCAGCGACAGCGAGAACGCGGCGATCGCCAGCAGCAAGGTCCAGCCGCGGAAGCTGCCGCGTTTTTCCGTGACCGCCTGCGAATGCAGCAACGCCGCGCCGGCCAGCCACGGCATGAAGCTGGCGTTCTCGACCGGGTCCCAGAACCACCAGCCGCCCCAGCCCAGTTCGTAGTACGCCCACCACGAACCCAGGGCGATGCCGAGAGTCAAAAACGCCCAGGCGACATTGGTCCACGGCCGTGTCCAGCGCAGCCAGCGCGCATCGACCTTGCCGTCGAGCAGCGCGGCGATGGCGAAGGCGAACGGCACGCTGAAACCGACATAGCCGGTGTAGAGCATCGGCGGATGGATGATCAGGCCCGGGTCTTGCAGCAGCGGATTGAGGTCGCGGCCTTGCGCCACCGCCGGCAGCAGCCGCGCGAACGGATTGCTGGTGAAGATCAGGAAGGCGAGGAAGCCGACGCTGATCACGCCCATCACCGCGAGCACGCGCGCGATCACCTGCGGCGGCAACGCCTTGGAGAACTTCGCCACCGCGCCCGTCCACAGCGCCAGCACCAGCGCCCACAGCAGCAGCGAGCCTTCGTGCGCGCCCCACACGGCCGAATAGCGATAGGCCATCGGCAGCAGCGTGTTGCTGTTTTCGGCGACATAGCGCAGCGAGAAATCCTGCGCGACGAAGGCCTGGGTCAGGATCACGAAGGCGAAGCCGACCAGCAGCAACTGCGAATACGCCGCCGGCCGCGCGATCGCCATCCACGATTCGATGCCGCGATGAGCGCCGAGCATCGGCAATGTGGCCTGCACGATCGAGATCAGCAGGGCGAGGATGAGGGCGATCTGGCCGAGTTCAGGCAGCATGTCGGGTCGCCTTGTCGCGGGTGGAGCGAAGAGCAAATCCCCCTCGGTCCCCCTTTTGCAAAGGGGGAAGACAAGCGGGCTTCGCTGATGAAATCAAAGTGCGGATACCAATACGGGCTCCCGACTTAAGCGAGCCACCCAAATCACCCCGTGCTGTTCCCCCCTTTGAAAAAGGGGGGTAGGGGGGATTCGCTCTTACTCCAAGACAGACAGAAATCAACGCGCCGCCTCCGCGCCACCAGGCGCGGCGACATCATGCTTCTTATGCGCCTGCCCCATCTTGTCCGCGACTTCCTTCGGCATATAAGTCTCGTCGTGCTTGGCGAGGATTTCCTCCGCGACGAACGTACCGCCCTGCATGCGCCCGGTCGCGACCACCGCCTGCTTCTCGCGGAACAGATCCGGCAGGATGCCGGTGTACTTCACCGGCAGTTCGGCGTCGCCGTCGGTGACGCGGAAACTGGCGTCCATCGAACCGGGCGCGCGCTGGAACGATCCGGCCGCGACCATGCCGCCGAGGCGGAAACGCGCGCGTTCGCCGGCTTCGCCGCGCAGGATTTCAGCCGGCGTGTACAGATAAGCGACATTGCGCTGCAAGGCGGTGGCGACCAGCGCGGTGGCGATACCGGCGGCGGCGACCAGGCCGATCACCCAGAGCAGACGGCGGCGGCGGGTTGGATTCATCGGCTCAGATCACTGTTGGTGCTGCGCGCCGCGCCGCGTGCCGCGCGCTGGCGCGCGTTGCGCAACTCGCGGCGGATCTGCAGCCGGCTGGCGAGGAAATCCCAGCCCAGCACGATGGCGAAGACCGCGTAAGCGGCAATGATGTAGTTCCGGTATTCCATCACCGTGCGTCCTGCGTGCTGGATCGGGTCGGCGGGACGCCGGCGAGTTCGGCCACCCAGGCCTTGCCCTGTTCGCGGCGCAGGTTGTCGGCGCGCGCGCGGGTCAGCAGCGCGCCGATGAACCACAGCTTGGTGCCGACGATCATCCAGATCAGCGGCGCCAGCATGCTCGGGTCCATCGTCGATTTGCCGAACAGGCTGATGGTCTGGCCCTGGTGCAGCGAGTTCCACCACACCACCGAATAACGGATCACCGGCAACAGGGCGACGCCGACGATGGCCAGCAGCCCGGCCGCGCGCGCTGCGGCGCGACGGTCGTCGATGGCGTGATACAGGCCGATCACGCCCAGGTACAGGAACAGCAGGATCAGCTCGGTGGTCAGGCGCGGGTCCCAGTCCCACCACGTGCCCCACATCGGCTTGCCCCAGATCGAACCGGTGGCCAGGGTGATCAAAGTAAAGCCGGCGCCGATCGGCGCGCAGGCCATGGCCAGGATTTCGCACAGCTTGATCCGCCAGATCAGCGCGATCGCGGCGTACAGCGCCATCAGCCCGAACACCGCCATGCTCATCCAGGCGCTGGGCACATGGATGTAGATGATGCGGAAGCTGTCCTTTTGCTGGTAATCGGCCGGCACCTGGAACAAGGCGCCGTACAGGCCCCAGGCCATGACCAGCAGGCCCAGCACGTAGCCCCACACCGCCCAACGCGCGGCGAAGCGGTCGAAGTAAGGCGGCGAGCCGAGTTTGTGGAACCAGCGGACGAGTGGATTCATTCAGTGGTTCGTTCGAAGGTGTTCGGCATCTGGGTCGCTGGGCGGCCTGGACGGTTGGAGCGCGCCAGCCGGGCTGCCGCGCGGGTTCGATCGCATTGAGTTCCGACTGTGCAACCGCGCCGTCAGTTCAGCGCGATGCGAATCGCCGCAGCCGCCGCCAGCGGAGCCAGCAGCAGCGCCACCACCAGGCCGGCGGCCAGCAACAACAGGGCGCCGACCGGGTCCAGTCCCTGGGCCGAGCGGGCCACGCTGCCTGCACCGAACACCAGCACTGGAACGTACAACGGAAGCGCCAACAAGGCGACCAGGATACCAGAGCGCCGCATCCCGACCGTCAGCGCCGCGACCACCGCGCCGAGCAGGCTCAGCAGCGGCGTGCCCAGCGCCAGCGAGGCCAGCAGCACCGGCAGTTGCTCGTGCGGCAGGTACAGCAACTCGCCCAGGAACGGGGTCGCGATCAGCAGCGGCAGCGCGGTGGTGGCCCAGTGCATGAAGGTGCGCACCGCGACCAGCCAGCCCAGCGGCACCGGCGCCAGCATCCATTGCTCCAGCGAGCCGTCCTCGGCATCGCCACGGAACAAGGTGTCCAGCGACAACAGCCCGGCCAGCAGCGAGGCCAGCCACAGCACTCCGGCCGCGACCCGGGACAAGGCCTGTTTCTCGCCGCCCAGGGCCAGCGCGAACAGCACCACCATCAGCAGCGCGAACAGCGCCGGCTGCAGCGCGTCGCCGCGGCGGCGCCAGAGCAGGCGCAGGTCGCGCGCGAGCAGGGCGCGCGCCGAGCCGATCAGGCCGGGCATGGCCGCGCCGTCGCTGGGCGTCTGCGCGAACGACTTGATCTGCGTGTTCATGCGGCCTTCTCCATCACCAGCAGCCGCGTGCGCACCGGCGGCGCCGCATAGGCGCCGTGGGTGGTCACCAGCGCCGCGCCGCCTTCGCGCAGATGCGCCTGGACCATGCGGTTGACCAGCTCGATGCCTTCCAGGTCCAGGTTGGCGTAGGGCTCGTCCAGCAGCCACAGCGGCGCCGGCGACATCCACAGCCGGGCCAGCGACAGGCGTTTTTTCTGCCCGGCCGACAATTGGCGGGCGAGGGCGTCTTCATAGCCGGCCAGGCCGACGATGGCCAGGGCGTTGGACGGCAGCTGGCTGCGCCGGCGGCCCTGCAGGCCGCAGAGGAAATCCAGGTTCTCCATCGCGCTCAGGTCGGCCTTGAGCCCGGGCAGGTGGCCCAGGTAGGTGATCGCGCGCGCGCGCCGGGCCGGGTCGGAGGGGTGGCCGTCGAGTTCGATCGCGCCTTCCTCGGCCCGCAGCAATCCGGCCAGGACCCGCAGCAGCGTGGTCTTGCCGGCGCCGTTGTCGCCCTGCACCAGCAGAGCCTCGCCGGCATCGACGGCGAAGTCCAGCGGCCCGAACACGGGATCGTCGTTGCGCGTGAAGCGCAGACCGCGGGCCTGCAGCAGCGGCGGAGCGTGGTGTTCGGAAGGGGGCATCAGTCAGGGACATACGGCCGACGGGGCCGCGGGACCGGCATTTTATGCGAGTCGCCGGGCCCATAACCGTGGCGGGGCGTCGCGGCGGGGCGGCGGGGGGGGCGGGGGGCGATCGGGGCGGCCGCCGGGCGGGCGACACATATATATGTAGCGGCCGCGGCGGCCGGTCAGTCTTCGACCCAGTCGGTGTGTTCGGCCGGCTCCGCGTCCTGCGGCCGCGCGATCAGCATCCGCAGCCGCACCGGTTCGCCGCGCCGCCAGACCAGCACGCCGGCCTGGCCGAAGTCGCGGGCCAGGGCGTTGGCGGGGGCGTCGTCGAGATCGGCCAGCAGCCAGCCCGGTTCGCGCCACTGGCCGGCCTGATCCTGGGCCCAGGCGGCGTGACGCTGCACGCCGGCGGCGTCCAGGCGCGCGACCAGGCGCTCATCGGCGGCCTGGTTGACGCTGTCGGAATGCGGCTGCGAAGCCGGGTTCCAGGCGCTCACGAACACATAGCGCGCGGCCGGCCAGTACGCTTCAAGATCCCGCGCCGGACGGCCGACCCGCAGCGGCAGCGCGTCGCCGTCCAGGGCCACCGCGTATTCCGCCGCGGCGTAGGCGAGCGCGAGTTCGGCGGCATCGACGACCTGCAATTGGCGCATGTCAGCAGTCTCCCGGGACGATTACGGCAGTGCAAACGGCGCCGACAAGCGGGCGTCGTGCCGACGCTGGACCCTGAGCGGCCGGTCTGTCCACCGTGGCGGCGACATATGGATATGTCCGGGCGTCATCGCCGCCGCCGCGGCCGGTCTAACGAACCGCAACCCACATTCCGTACACTCGGCCTCCTCGCAGGCCTCCCGTTTCCAGCTCATGACGCTAGCCACCAAGTTGCCGAAAGTCGGCACCACCATTTTCACCGTGATGTCGCAGCTCGCACTCGAGCACCAGGCCGTGAACCTCGGCCAGGGCTTCCCGGATTTCGATGTCCCCGAGCGCCTGATCGAAGCCCTCAACCGCGCCATGCGCGAGGGCAAGAATCAGTACGCGCCGATGACCGGCATTCCGGCGTTGCGTCAGGCCATCGCGGCGAAGACGGAAGCCTGCTATGGCTACCGTCCCGACGCCGACAGCGACATCACCGTGGTGTCTGGCGCCAGTGAAGCGATATTTGACGCGATTCATGCGGTCGTGCGTCCGGGCGAAGAAGTGATCGTGCTCGATCCTTGTTACGACAGTTACGAGCCGGCGATCGATCTGGCCGGCGGCGTCGCCGTGCACGTGCCGCTGGACCCGCGCACCTTCGCCGTGGATTGGGATCGCGTGCGCGCGGCGGTGACGCCCAAGACCCGCATGCTGATGATCAACTCGCCGCACAACCCGTCTGGCGCCATGTTCGATGCCGACGACATCGCCCGGCTCAGCGAATTGTTGAACGACACCGGCATCTGGCTGCTGTCCGACGAGGTCTACGAGCACATCGTCTTCGACGGCCGCCGCCACGAGTCGGTGCTGCGCTATCCGCAGCTGCGCGAGCGTGCCTTCGTGGTGTCCAGCTTCGGCAAGACCTATCACTGCACGGGCTGGAAAATTGGGTACTGCATCGCACCGGCCGCTTTGTCGGCCGAACTGCGTAAAGTCCATCAGTACAATAGTTTCTGCAGTTTCGCCCCGGCACAGTGGGCCTTCGCGGAGATGATCGAAGCCGAGCCGGAGCACTATCTGGGGCTCGGCGCGTTCTATCAGGACAAGCGCGATAGTTTCCGCGAGCAACTATTGACCACCCGGCTCAAGCCGTTGCCGGTACCGGGCGGGTACTTCCAGTTGGTCGACTACTCCGAAGTCAGCGATCTGACCGATGCCGAGTTCTGCCGCTGGCTGACCGTGGAGAAGGGCGTGGCGGCGATCCCGCTGTCGCCGTTCTACGAGTCGCCGCCGCAAGGGCAACGATTGGCGCGGCTGTGCTTCGCCAAGAATCGGGCCACATTGGATGCCGCTATCAAGAGGTTGGTCGCACTTTAATTGCATTCTTGAGATGGATATCTCATACACTCTTGTCGTAAGCTTCAGGTTCGGTCTACTCTTTGGGTACGAGTGTCGCTAACGCTCGGAAAGAGTTAGTCGTCAGTAGGGGGAGTTCATGGACAGAACGATCATCGTGAACCGTGCGTCCGGCACGGTCATGCAGTCGCCGCCTGATGCAGCGCGGGCAGACGCTATGCGCCCGCATGCAAGAAGCGTGTCCTTTGTCTCAGTTTGGTCGGCCTTAGTCTGGCCGCCTCAATTCCGATAACACCGCAAACACGGTGCCATGCGCTTGTGGCCGAATAGGTCCGGCGTCACGGCACCGTCCGGACGACTGCGCGCACAAGATCAACCTATGGCAGGGGAAAGCGTGAGAAATTCAATTGCAATCAGCCCGCGTCTGTGGACCGCGATTCTGCTGGCGGTCGCGCTGACGGGCTGCGCCACTCGCCCGGCGCCCGACTTCGGCGGCCGTTGGAAACCGGTGAATCGTTACGCCGAGGTGCCCGACGAAATTCCGCTGCACAAGTCGTACGTGTTCTATCCGTCGCCGATGGACGGCACGTTGAAGAACATGCTGACGCGCTGGGCGAAGGATTCGAACCTGAAGCTGGACTACCAGCATTACTCGGACTTCACCCTGCATCAGGGCGTGGCCCAGATCAACACCACCAGCCTGCCGGACGCGGTCGCGCAGTTGAACACCGCGTACGCCGGCCATGGTGTGGTGATCGCCCGCGAAGGCGACCAGATCGTGGTGCGCTCGGCGGTGTCCGCGCCGGCCGCTCCGTCTGCTTCTTCCGGCGGCCCCGACGCCTCCTCGCACGCCACCGTCGCGGCGCCTACGCCCTGACCGGCCGTCGTCGCACTCAGGCGAAGACATCGCACCGATCGGATCCGGATCCGATCGGTGCGCAGCGAATTTCCATCGATATGGATGCAGCATAGATGTTCGGAAAAAAGAACGTAACTCCGCAGGTGGAAAACGCCATCGCCAAGGCGGCCAACTTCGAGGTCACCGTCGCCGATATGGCCCGGCGCAGCGAGAAGCGCGCATGGGTCGTCGCGTTTACGTCCATCGTGATGGCGCTGATCCTCGCAGGCGGCTATTTCTACTTCCTGCCCTTGAAGGAAAAGGTCCCGTACCTGGTCATGGCGGACGCCTACACCGGCACGGTCACGGTCGCGCGGCTGCGCGACGACTTCAGCAAGAACAGCGTCACCTCCAGCGAGGCGATCAACAAGAGCAACATCTCGCACTTCGTGATGGCGCGCGAATCCTACGATTACTCGCAGATCGGCGACCGCGACTGGGCGACGGTGTTCGCGATGGGCTCGCCCTACGTGACCAAGTCCTACGAGAACGTGTACCTGGGCTCGAACCCGCAGAACCCGATCACCTTGTTCGGCAAGAGCAAGACGATCCGCGTACGCATCCTCAGCATCCAGCTGCATGCCGCCGGCGGCGACAGCGCGGTCAAGACCGCTTCGGTCCGCTTCCAGCGCAGCTTGTTCAACAAGGAAAGCGGCACCCAGCTTCCGATCGACAGCAAGATCGCGGCGATCGAATACACCTACAAGTCCAACCTGAAGATGGACGAGACCAACCGCGTCCTCAATCCGTTGGGCTTCCAGGTCACCAGCTACCGCGTGGACAACGATTACGCGCCGTCGCCGCCGGCCGCTCCGGAATTCCCGGTTGGCTCGCCGCCCGCCGCGGGCGGCGTCCCGGCTGCGGCCGCGCCGGCGATCGATCCGGCCACCGGTCAGCCCATCCCGGGCGCGGCACCGGCTCCGGCCGCGTATCCGCCGGGTACCGTCCCACCCCAACAGCCCGGTGTCGCGCCGCAACCAGGCGTTGCGCCGCAGCCAGGCGTCGCGCCGCAACCCGGCGTGGCGCCGGCCCCGAATCCCGCCAGTCCGGCCGGCGCGCCGACGGCACCTGCACCCGCACCGACCGGTACTGCGAATGGAGTCAGCACCCGATGAACTGCTTGCGTAAACACAGTCTGATCGCCCTGTTTTTGTTGGCGGTCTCCGGTCTGGCCCTGCCTGCCTCAGCGCAGGTGGTGCAGGAATATGAGTACGAATCCAACCGCATCTACCAAGTGCGCACCGGCCTGGGCATCACCACCCAGATCGAACTGAGTCCGAGCGAGAACATCCTCGACTACAGCACCGGTTTCAGCAGCGGCTGGGATCTGAGCCGTCGCGACAACATCTTCTACTTGAAGCCGAAGAACGTTGACGTCGACACCAACATGATGATCCGGACGACGACTCACTCGTACATCCTGGAACTGAAGGTGGTGGCGACCGACTGGCGCGTGCTCGAGCAGGCCAAGCAGGCCGGCGTGCAGTACAAGATCAAGTTCGTGTACCCCAACGGCACCGAATTCTCCGCGGCCAAGGAAGCCAGCGAAGAAGACCAGCCGATGACGGAGTTGAACACGCGGCTCGACAAGAACCGCCTGTACAACTTCGAGTACCAATACTCCAGCCGCAAGAAGCAATCCTGGCTGGTGCCCAGCAACGTGTACGACGACGGCCAGTTCACCTACATCAAGATCAGCGGGCTCAAGAACCTGCCGACCGGCAACTTCCCGGCGGTGTTCGGACGCGAGCGCGAAAGCGGTGAAGACTTCGTCGTCAACACCACGGTCGAGGGCAACACCATCGTGGTCCACGGCACGTACCCCTACTTGATCATCCGTCACGGCAACAACGTCGTCGGTCTGCGCAGGAAGAAGCAGAAATGAGCCAGAACATGCCTCCCAATCAGCCGGGTCAGCCCGAAGGAAACAACGGCACTCCGCAGGAAGGCGGCAGCTACGGCTACGCCGGCGCCAATCCCTACTACGGTCAGCAGGGCGGCGGAGCCGCCGCGCCGGACCTGGACGCCAACGCGCCCATGCTCAAGAGCGCCGATGTGCAGCGGTTGAACCGCAAGGCGCTGCTGTTCCTCGGCGCCATCGTGCTGCTGTTGCTGGCGGCCGCGTTCTTCCTGCTCAAGAGCGCCACCTCCGGTAACGAAGAGCCTAAGAAAGTCGACGAAGAAGTCGTCAACGTGCCGGACGCACCGGTGGGCGCGCAGTCCACGGCGCTGCCGCCGCTGCCGCCGCCGACCGTGCAGGCCGAACCGATCGGCATGGTGCCGCCGCTGCCGCCGGAACAGCAGGAATCGCAGGGCAACGTCGTCGAAGCCGAGCAGCGCGATCGCGGTCCGAGCCTGCTCGAACGCCGCATGGCGGGCGAGGTGGGTTCCTCCGGTGGCGGCCAGGGTGGCGAAAATTCGGCGATGACGCCCAGCCAGCAGTATCTGGCGATGGTCGCGGCGCAGAACGGGCAGGGCGGTCAGGCCGCGCAGCCGGAGAAGCCGGAAGTCGCATCGGCGCAGCCGCTGTACAACCCCGACACGCTGTTGCTGCGCGGCACGTACATCCGCTGCATCATGGAAACCCGCATCATCACCGACATCCCGGGCTTCTCCTCGTGCGTGGTGACTGAGCCTGTGTATTCCGTCAACGGCCGTCGCCTGCTGCTGCCGAAGGGCTCGAAGGTGTCGGGCCGTTACCAGGGCAACGCCGGCGACCTCAAGCGCGTGGCCGTGCTGTGGGATCGCATCACCACCCCGACCGGCCTGGACGTGAACATGGCCAGCCCGGGCATCGACGGTCTCGGCGGCGCGGGCATCCCGGGCCAGTACGACGCGCACTGGGGCAGCCGTATCGCCTCGGCGCTGCTGATCAGCCTGATCAGCGACGCGTTCAAGTACGCGGCGGCGGACAACGGTCCGGAAAGCACCACCGTCACCCAGGGCGGTACCGTGATCACCCAGCCCTACGAGAGCAACACGGCGCGGGCGATGGAACGTCTGGCCAATCAGGCGCTGGACAAGAGCGTCAACCGTCCCGCGACCGTCACCGTGAACCAGGGTTCGGTGGTGAATATCTACGTCGCCAAGGACGTGGACTTCTCCTCGGTACTGCGCTGAGATGGATTCAGATAATTCACCGATCGCACAGGTTTCCAACGACTTCCTGGAGTATCAGTACCAGGTGCTCGGCATCCTGGAGTACATGAGTTCTCCGGACGTCACGGAAATCTGCATCAACCGGCCGGGCGAGCTGTACCTGGAAACCCGCGCCGGTTGGGAGCGTCTGGACGTGCCGAGCCTGACCTACGATCGGGCCCGGCAGTTCTGCACCGCGGTGGTCAACGAGAGCAACACCGGGCAGCGCATCACCGATGCCGACCCGGTGGTCTCTCTGACCTTCCCGACCGGCCAGCGCGCCCAGTTCGTGATCCCGCCGGCCTGCGACTCGGGCAAGGTCTCGATCACGATCCGTCTGCCGTCCAAGCACAGCAAGACCCTGCAGCAGTACCAGGAAGACGGCTTCTTCGAGCAGATCCTGGAGACCACCGCATCGGTCAGCGAGCACGACCGCGAGCTGCTGGAAATCCGCGCCCAGCGCAACTACGCCGAATTCTTCAAGAAAGCGGTGCAGTACAAGAAGAACATCGTCGTCGCCGGCGCCACCGGCAGCGGCAAGACCACGTTCATGAAATCGCTAGTCGGTCACATTCCTGACTATGAGCGACTGGTCACGATCGAAGACGCGCGCGAACTATTCATCACGCAGCCGAATGTCGTGCACTTGCTCTACTCGAAAGGTGGACAAAGCACCAGCAACGTCACGGCCAAGAGTTGTATGGAAGCGTGCCTGCGCATGAAGCCGGACCGGATCATCCTGGCCGAGTTGCGCGGCGACGAGTCTTTCTACTTCATCCGAAACTGTGCGTCCGGTCATCCAGGTTCCATCACCAGCTGTCACGCTGGCAGCACGGCGCAGACCTGGGACCAGCTGTCGCTGATGGTGAAGGCCTCGGCCGAGGGGTCCGGCCTGGAGTTCGCGGTGATCAAGCGTTTGTTGCAGCTGACGATCGATATCGTCGTGCACATCAAGGCCCATGCGGGGCAGCGCTATATCACCGGCATCGACTTCAGTCCGGAGCGCCAACTGGCAGCGAATTGACGACAGCCGGGCAGGGGTTTCGTTGACAAAGCTGGCTGCCGCGTGAATGATAATGTCGGCGACTTGGGTTCGCAGCCCCGCCGGTATCCGTTTAATAGTGAAAGGAATTGTTGCCAGGATTGGCGCAGGGGGGGACTAGGGAATGTTGCCCGGTATAGAACTGACAAATTGCACGGGCTTGGCGGTTCCGCACGAAGTGATGCATCACGTCGTGCGCGTGGAGTCGTCCTTCAATCCCTATGCCATCGGCGTGGTGGGCGGCCGTCTGGTGCGCCAGCCCAAGACTCTGCCCGAAGCCGTCGCCACCGTGCGCATGCTCGAGCGCCGCGGCTACAACTTTTCCCTCGGCGTCGCCCAGGTCAATCGCTACAACCTCGGCAAGTACGGCCTGGACTCCTACGAGAAGGCCTTCGAGGTCTGCCCCAATCTGCAAGCCGGCTCGCGCATTCTGGCCGAGTGCTATCAGCGCTCGCAGGACTGGGGTAAATCCTTCAGCTGTTACTACTCCGGCAATTTCGTCACCGGTTTCCGCCACGGCTACGTGCAGAAGATCTACGCATCGATGCGCGACAACCAGGCCCTCGGGGCCGGTGTCGAAGCCATCGCGGTGATCGGCGATCCCAAGCCGCCTTCCAGCGGCATGAAGGCGGCGGCGATGGCGCCGGCCGCGGCCGCGATTTATGCGCCGGCCCGTCGCAGCGGTTCCTCGCGCATGGATGCCCTGATCGCCTCGCGCGTACGCGAGCCGGACACCGCCGCGACCCAGGCCGCCGCTTCGGCGCTGGTGGCCGCGTCCGCCCAACCTTCCAACCTTGCCGCGGCGATGCCGATGGCGGCCCCGCCGGCGCCGATCGCGCCCGTGGCCGCTGCCGTGCCTCAACCGCAGCAACCGGTCACCGTCTCGCTGGTAAGGCCGGGCGTGACCAGCAACGCGTCGGCGCAAAAACCGCCTTCGCAGGGCGACCAGGCTTTCGTCTTTTAGTAGTCGATCCGCTTCCGGTTGAATCCGTTTCCAGCATTTGAATCCGCATCGATCCGAACCAGTTTCGCCTCCACCGACTGCATCACCCACGTACCTAGCTCGACTACGCCCACAACGAACAGAAGGGATATCTCATGAACTCCAACATTTATTTCAAGAACTTCCTGTCGGCCTTCGCCATGGCCACCGCTTTCGTCGTCCTGCTGATGCTGCCGGAAGTCGGCTTCGCTCAGACCGACGCGAAGAGCCGTGTCAGCAGCTTCTTCACCAATCTGAACTCGCTGCTGAACATCGCCTCGATCGCCGTCGTCACCATCGCGGTGATCTTCGCCGGCTACAAGATCGCCTTCGCGCACAGCAAGATCTCCGACGTCGCCCCGGTTCTGATCGGCGGCTTCCTGATCGGCGCTTCGGCCCAGCTGGCCAAGATGGTCATTCCGGACGACTCCAAGCTCAATGAAGGCGGCGCCGCCATCATGATGATCCTGCAGAACTATGCATAAAAACGTGCTCTTCCGGGGTTGTACGCGCCCGCCCATGTTCCTGGGCGTGCCGTACGTCCCGTTCGTGTTCGGAGCGGGCAGCTGCCTGCTGATCACGTTCTACGCGAATATGTATTTCATAGTTTTGCTGCCAGTCGTGATCTTCATCATGCGTCAGATGGCGCGTCGCGACGAAATGATCTTCCGCCTGCTCGGCTTGCGTCTGCAGTTCCGTTTCAGAATGCGGAACCTGCAGCAGCATCAGGGCATGTGGGTGTTCACGCCTAACTACTATCGCAATCCGGGCGACAAGAAAAGCTGATGATGACCGTAGCCGCCATGCGTTCGCGCATGGTGGCTGCGGCCAGCTCGGGACCGCGCATTAGCCTAGGTTCCGTCATCGGCCGCGACACCCGATTCGTTTCCCACCTCAACGGATACGCCAGCCTCTTCATGTTCACACCCGATACCCCCATCAGCGAATTCATCCCGCTGTCCACGCATGTGGCGCCCACCGTGCTCAAGACCACCGGTGGCGATTTCCTGATGGTGTGGCGTCTGGGCGGTCTGCCGTTCGTCGGCCGTGAAGAGTGGGAGCTCGAACACCGCCACAACACCTTCAACCGGTTGCTGCAGACCCTGCGCGCGCCGGATTTCACCAACGTGGCGTTCTGGGTGCACGACCTGCGCCGCCGCCGCCGCATCAAGACCGAAAACAAGTTCGATCAGCTTTTCAACCAGGACTTGTCCGACGGGTACTTCGCCTCGTTGTCGGCGCAGAAGCTGATGCAGAACGAGCTGTACCTGACGATGATTTTCCGCCCGATCGTCGGCAGCAAGCGTTTCGTCGAGAAGTCCACCAGCACGCAACGGCTGCAGGACCAGCAGGACGAGGCGATCAACAAGATCCAGGAACTCGCCGGCAACGTCGAGGCGGTGATCAAGGACTATGCGCCGGTCCGCCTGAGCATGTACGAAGCCAAGAACGGCATCGTCTTCTCCGAGGCCCTGGAGTTCTTCGGCTATCTGCTCAACCGCCTGGACGAGCCGGTGCCGGTGCTGAGCGCACCGGTCTACAACTATCTGCCGGTCAGTCGCCTGACCTTCTCGGCCAAGAGCGGCGACTTCGTCGTGACCACGCCGACCGGCACCAATCACTTCGGCGCGATCCTCAATATCAAGGAGTTTGCCGAGGGTACTTATCCCGGCATTCTCAACGGTTTGAAGTATCTCGATTTCGAGTACGTCATTACCCATTCCTTCAGTCCGATGGGCCGTCAGGACGCGCTCAAGGCGCTCGACCGCACCAAGGGCATGATGGTCTCCTCCGGCGACAAGGCGGTCAGCCAGATCGTCGAACTCGACTACGCGATGGACCAGTTGGCGTCGGGCAACTTCGTGCTCGGCGAGTACCACTTCACCTTCGCCGTCTATGCCGAAAGCCAGGAAAAGCTCTCGGCGCAGATCGCCTCCGCGCGCGCCGAACTGTCCAACGCCGGCTTCGTCTCGGCCAAGGAAGACCTTGCGGTCACCGCGTCGTTCTACTCGCAGTTCCCGGGCAACTGGAAGTACCGCACCCGCCTGGCCAACGTCAGCTCGCTTAACTTCCTCGGCCTGTCGCCGCTGCATAACTTCGCCACCGGCAAGCAGCACAACAACCCCTGGGGCGACAGCGTCACCACGCTGCAGACCACCAACGGCCAGCCGTACTACTTCAACTTCCACGCCACTCATCCGGCCGAGAATTCGCTCGGTGAGAAAGCCATCGCCAACACCATGGTGATCGGTAAGTCCGGTACCGGTAAGACCGCGCTGATCAACTTCCTGCTCAGCCAGGTGCAGAAGCTCAAGCCGACGCCGACCATTTTCTTCTTCGACAAAGACCGCGGCGCCGAGATCTTCGTGCGCGCCTGCGGCGGCAATTATCTCGCCCTCGACAACGGCCAGCCGACCGGCTTCAACCCGTTCCAGTGCGAGAACACCGAGGAAAACGTCCAGTTCCTCTCCGACCTGATCAAAGTGCTGGCCGCCAAGACCCAGTATTCGGCGCGCGAGGACGAAGACATCCATCGCGCGGTCGAGAACATCCTCGACACGCCGGTGCACCTGCGCAGCATGACCAACCTGCAGAAGAGCCTGCCCAACATGGGCGACGACGGCCTGTATGCGCGCCTGCGCAAGTGGACCGCGGGCAATTCGCTGGGCTGGGTGTTCGACAACCCGGTGGACACGATCAACCTGGAAAAGGCGAACATCATCGGGTTCGACTACACCGAGGTGCTAGACAACGCCGAAGTCCGCGTCCCGGTCATCAACTATTTGCTGCACCGTCTGGAGCAATTGATCGACGGCCGCCCGCTAATCTACGTCATGGACGAGTTCTGGAAGATCCTCGACGGCGGCGGCGCCCTCAAGGATTTCGCCAAGAACAAGCAGAAGACCATCCGTAAGCAGAACGGCCTGGGCATTTTCGCCACGCAGAGCCCGGAAGATGCGCTGGCCAGCGACATCTCCGCTTCGCTGATCGAACAGACCGCGACGCTGATCCTGTTGCCGAACCCCAACGCAAGCCGCGACGACTACATCGAGGGCCTCAAGCTCACCGATGCCGAGTTCGAAGTGGTGCGCAGCCTGGACGAGCGCTCGCGCTGCTTCCTGGTCAAGCAGGGCCATGCGGCGACGGTGTGCCAGCTCAACCTGCGCGGCATGGACGACGCCCTGGCGGTGATCTCGGCTTCGACGGACAACATCGAAATCATGCATTCCGTCCTGGAAAAGGCCGCCGCCAAGGCGGGCGTCACCCAGGACAACCTGACCCCCGAGCAGTGGCTGGCCGATTTCTACGCCAACCGCAAGGGCTCGGGCAAGGGCAAGGCGGTCTCCGCGGACGCACGGACGGAGCGGGCCTGACCCTCGATGGGGTCGGGATCCGTTCCTAGAGATAGCAAGGCACTGACTGTATCGCTGTAAACCGTTCCAGGCTGGGATGCCGGGGCGGCCACTCAAGGAGAGTCGAACGATGCACTTCAAATCATCCGCCTGGCCCTTGCTCTGTTCGCTGCTGCTCGGCGTTTGCGCGCTGTTGGCGCCGCGTCCGGCGGCGGCCCAGTGCTGGTACGACTTCACGTATACGCAGACGTTCTACGGCGCGTGCATGACCCAGGTCACCCAGGGGCTGAACAATATCGAATGGGTCACCGACACGATGACCCAGGTCCAGAAGTACACCTCGTGGCAGGACCAACTGAAGAAGCAGAACGAGCGCTTCGAGCAGTTGCGTTCGGGCGCCTCGCAAATCACCGAGCTGGCCGGCAATCGGGACAAGATCGACGGCCTCAAGGAACGCGGTGAGGAAGACGGCGTCGAAGACGTGTGCGGAAAGAACAAGGGCAGGAGCTACGTCGCCGATGAGCAATACCTGCTTTGCCAGGCCCGGCAGCGATTGGTGAACAAGCGCTTCAACGTGCTGGTGAAGATGTTCAAGGATGCGGAGACCCGCGACAAGAAGATTCAGGACATCCGTTCCAACCGCAGCGGCATCAGCGGCGCCAAGGACAGCGGCCGGCTGATCGGCAACACCAACGCCAATATGCAGATGCGCGCGTCGACCAAGAACGATTCGCAGAATTACATAATGACGATGGAGCTCTATACATCGATGATCGCCGCGCTCGACGAGGAGATCGCGAGGAGTGCGGAGAAGGCGCTGACGGGCAAAGGCGCCGACAAGAAAGGGCCGTTCAATTTGCCGCCTATCGTGAGCTCGGTAGCGCAGGGGCTGACTTTGAAAGTCGCCTTGGCCGCTGCCAGGTCCCGAGACCTCTGAACGCCGGGCGATACCGGATTACCGTCTTTCATATTCAAGGATTTCGATCATGAAGCACACTTCCTCTCAGTCCTTCCACTCTCTGGCGTTGAGCCTGGCCGTGGCCGCATCGTTCGGCCTGATCGCGTTGACGCCGATGCCGGCGCATGCGATCTGGGCGTCCGAAATCACCCAGGGCATGAACAATGCCGAGCTGGTAGCTTCGACGAAGAAGCTCAAGGATCAGTACGACAGCCTCATGGATCAGCTCAATACGCTGCAGAAGCAGTACGACCAGCTGAATCCGGGCAACTTCAATCTCGGCGCAATCACCGGCTTCCGCGACAACAACGCCGAATTCAAGGAGCGCGCGCTTAATTACGGCGATGAAGTCTGCGATAACGCCCGCAACGATGCGGCGACGCAGCAGAAGCAGATCTGCACCAAGGCGGTGGAAATTCGCAACCGTCGCTTCAATGCGATGGTCAAGATGCTCAAGGACGTGAAGACGCGCGACGGCGAAATCAAGAAGCTGCTGGACAAGCGCAAGACCCTGACCGCGGCGAAGGATAAGGGTCAGCTGGACGCGAACACCAACGACATCGCCCGTCTGCAGGCGCAGATGGAAAACGATATTCAGAACGGCAAGTACACCTTGGATACCTATACGGTGATCCTGACCACCTTGAACGAGGACATGGCCGCGACGGCCAAGCAAGTCCTGACCGGCAAGGGCGGCGTCAAGAAGGATTCGCCGTTCAGCCTGCCGCCGATCGTGGGTACGGCCTTGCAAGGTCTTGCGCTGAAGGCCGCGCTCGCCGGCGCGCGTACTCGAGACCTTTGATTCCGACTGCCCGCGCGGCAAGCGCGGCGACAGCTAATGCATAACACCAGGCGGGCCTAGGGGCCCGCCGATGGAGACGGAAAGACGTATGGACATCCACATCGTATCGCTGGGAGCCAGTTCGCTGTCGGGCTGGATGGATTTACACGTGAGCGGTCTGCTGAACTGGCTGGACCTGCACGTGGCCGGCGGTCTGCAGAACATGCAGTTTTTCACCCTGATCAAAGAGCATCTGGACAAGATGATCTTGAAATTTCAGGGGAATCTGCTTAAGCGCGTAGGTCAGTTGATCGGCGCGGTCGCAGCGACGGTGGTGACGTTGTGGATCATCGTGCAGGGCTTTCGCATCGTCACCGGTCAGTCGCGTGAGCCGATGATGAACCTGGTCGTGAATTCGTTGAAGTCGGTGCTGATCGTGGGCATCGCGTTGTCGGCGGCCATGACTGCGGACAAGTCCTACGAAAAACTGACCGATGGTTTGTCTCACGTGATTCGCCAGACCGTGACCGGGCGCGACGACGATGGCCCGTACGCGGACATGGACGAAGTGCTCGGAATCATGCAGGCCGGCCTGCAACTGGTCGGCTCGGTCGATGACGGCCAAGACCCGGAGGCCCAAGAGACCAAAGATAAAGCAATGAATATGCTGGGTGTGGGACTTGGCGGTCCAGTCATCATGGCGATGATCGCGATGATGTTGAACAAGATCGCTATGGCTCTGTTCATAGGCACAGGTCCATTCTTCATCCTGTGCTTGATGTTCGATCAAACCAAAGCCTTGTTCCAGAAATGGCTGTTCTACGGTATAGCGACCATGATGTCGATGGCCGTCTTGATAGTTATGACCACGATTGCCATCGATCTGGTAATAGCAGTAGGCGGGGCGTTCTGGGCGGCTGACTTGCTCGGGCTGGGTAGTAGTAAAGAAAGCTTGATGAGCTTGGCGCTGCAGCAAGGCGGTTTAGGCGTGATCCTATCGACATTGATAATTTCAGCCCCTCCCATGGCAGGAGCTTTCTTCAATGGCGTGCTGGGTCAATACAGTACTTACAACGCACTGCAGGGTCAGGGTGAGCATTTTGGCAAGTCTGCGAGTGGCGGGCAGGCGTCCCAGGCAGCTCCTACCCGACAGATTCACCCTAATGAGGCTTTGGGACGTCCGCAGTAAAGATTGCTTTGCTGCCGCGATGAAAACGTAAACTCGCGTGAGCGATTGCTGGTGGAGGTTCTGTTATGAGAACGATCGGATGGCTTTTGCTCGGTATGGCTCTCGTTGCTTCGGGTGTCGTTCGCGCTGAGCAAGGGTGCTCAGATGGCTTTTATCCTGGCGGTACTCAGCCAGGAGGACAGATCTGCGTGCCGATTCCCGGATACGGAACCTCTGGCGGCGGGGAAACCACCCCTTCTGAGCAGTGGCAGTCGCGTTGGGGAGCGATTGCGACGGATCCTTCAGGGAAAACGGGCATAGCCGGTAATGCCTTAAGTAAGAAAAAAGCAGAGAAGGCCGCAGTAAGCCAATGCCAGGGCAAGGGCGGGTCTGACTGCAGAGTCAAACTTAGCTATCGCAACGCATGTGGTGTTCTTGCCTGGGGCGGTGGATTCATGGCCACTGCCAGCGCGGCGACTTTAGGCGAAGCGTCGGAAATGGCGCTCAAGGGTTGCAGCAAGGACTCTCCGGAATGCGAAGTGTTTTTCTCCGACTGCAGCTATGCACAGCGTGTGCGTTAGTTGGTAACTGCTAGAGAGTTTCTGCCTGGTTTGGCGAAGCATAGGATCGGCGCCTTGGGGCGCCGATTTTTTTGCACTGGCGCGAGTTGGGAGCATAGAGCTGGTCGGCGCGTCATGAGGCACTGCGTCAACTGCAGCAGGGATTGGTATATAGATATCAAAAGAATTGCTTTTGGCTTGCTGTTTTTGGTGTTGTTTATGTGCTGCGGCATTGCGGCTGCCGAACGGGGTTGTCCTGACAGATTTGTCCTCAAGGCGGCAACAGCCGGCACCCTTGGGTAGAATCATCAATGCATACCGATGCCGGACTTCTGCGGACCTGGAGTTACGAGCGCTCCGTCTGCACCCTCTGCCCAGTGAGCTAAACGTTGGGGCGCCATCGCATACGATCCGACCACGAGCATGGCGGGGTTGCTAGCGGTATGACCAGTAAACAAAAAGCTGTCAATGATGCTTTAGCGCACTGCAGATAATGAACTGAAATCTCTCATCAGATTGACATTTCTTTTGTGCTCGTAGGGGGCAGCGCCTGCGAAGTCTCTGACGTCTTTTTGCATGCTTAATGTGCTGGGCCTGCACTTTAATTCCACATCGGTGGAACAATAAAAAGCGCATCGGAAGAGATATTGCTTCGGTTATAATTCGCGTAAATCTAATGCCAACGGAGTCCAATGACATGAACGTCGAAAGATCCTCGGCCGTCCTCGCCATGATCGCGCTGCTCGCGACCTCTTCGATTTACTCTTCAGCCGTCAAGGCAGAGCAGGGATGTCCTGACGGATTTGTTCCGAATGCCGCGCCGACCGGTATCCCCGGGCAAAACCAATGCATACCAGGCCCTCCACAGGGATACGACAGCGGAAACGGATATTCATCAGGGGCGAGCCACCATGACGGACATGGGGCATTCGCCTTCGATCCGGCGGCGATGGCGGTAGGTGCCAGCGATATTAAGACGGCTTTCGCGCGTTCGTGGCAGGCCAAATGGTCCGCGCTTAGAAGCTGCAAGAAAAATGGCGGAGCCGACTGCAAGATCATCGCAACGTTCGAGAACGAATGCGCAGCGGCAGTTCTGGGAGCGACCGATAGCAAGAATGCCAAGGTCACCATTTATGTCGGTAAGGGTCCGAGCATCGACGACGCGCAGAGCGACGCGGAGCAGCGTTGTAAGGCTGCCGGTTCGCCGGTATGCAAGGCCGCCTATTCGGATTGCGCGATGCCTTGGCAAGATTAGGCCGATAACAGCGATCGCTTGCCAGGAATAAGTTGTCCTACAGGCAGGGATGCCAAGTTAGGTGGAGGCTTTGCAGTGAAAACGGTTGGATGGCTTTTGCTGGGTTTAGGTAGCATCGCCTCGATCCCCGCTCATGCGGAGCAAGGATGTTCGGATGGCTTCTATCCTGGAGGTACCCAGCCAGGAGGGCAGACCTGCGTCCCGATCCCTGGATATGGGACTTCTGGCGGCGGAGAGACTCCCTCTGAACAGTGGCAGTCGCGTTGGGGGGCGATTGCGACGGACCCGTCGGGGAATACGGGCATAGCCGGAAATGCGCTAACCAAGAAAGCGGCAGAGAAGGCCGCCGTGAGCCAATGCCAGACCAAGGGCGGGGCTGACTGCAAGGTCAAACTTAGTTATCGCAATGCGTGCGGCGTTCTTGCTTGGGGCGGCGGTTTTATGGCCACGGCCAGCGCTGAGACTTTGGGCGAGGCTTCGGAAATGGCACTCAAAGGTTGCAGTAAGGATTCTTCAGAATGCGAAGTATTTTTCTCTGACTGCAGCTATGCGCAGCGAGTGCGTTAGTCGATATCTGCGAAAGAGGGTTGGCGCAACATGAGATCGATGCTTTTGACAGTGTCGGATAGGTGGGTTCACCGCGACGTGTTGTAGAGGCTCGGTATCGAAAAACTGCAATGGAGATGGATATATGGATATCAAAAGCGGTGCTGGCAGCTTATTGTTTTTAGCGTTGTCCATGTGCTGTGGCACTGCGGCGGCAGAACAGGGATGCCCCGATGGATTCACTCCTAACGCTGCGCCGGTTGGTACTGCGGGGCAGAATCAGTGCATCCCGATACCGGGGCTGAGCAGGCCCAACAGCGGCGGCAATTACGGTCCCAGTGGCTGGAAGAGCGCCTGGGGTTCGATCTTTTTTGATTCCGAAAATTCGATCGTCGGTATCGGCGAAGGCGAGAAGAATCGCAGCCGGGCTAGAAAAGCCGCACTGGAACATTGCAAGTCCAAGGGCGGCAAGGATTGCAAAGAGGTCTTGAGCTACCGCAACCAGTGCGCTGCTGTCGTTTGGGGTCCGTCGCCGACGGGGCAGGGATTCGTCATGGACACCATGACCGCAGACACCTTTGCCGCGGCCGCTGTGAGCGCGAAGGGACAATGCGAGCCGCGCTCGGCCACGGGCAAGTGCGAGATCTTCTATTCCGGATGCAGCGAGGCAACGGCCTATTGACGAGGAACCTCGGCAGGGAGGCAGGGCGCGCCAGACCGACGCAAGCACGTTCTAATCGTCAAGATTGCACGTCAATCGTGGAAGCCCTTGCGATGACCGCGGCCACAGCCGCGGTCCCTGTGTCGACAGCGCACATCTCGCGCGGCCGCTCGCGGCACTCTGCTTTCAAATCCCCGTGGCAGACGGCTGTGCTACAACTCCCCGCACCCCGCGCCGAATCCCGGTAGCCACGATGAAGTACTCACCACATTGCGCAATGATGCTCGCCGCCGTGCTGATGGTAGGCTGTAAGCCTGCTTCGGCCCCGTCGTCTGCTCAGACTTCGGCGGCCGCCGCGCCGGCGGCTCCGGCGGTCGCTGCGGCGGCGCAAGCTCAGCAAGGAAAGCAGGAAATGGGTTCGCTGCAAGGTCTGCTGGATGTACTCGGCGCCAAAGACGGCGCGGCCTGGTCGGCCTTCGACCACGCGGTCGGCGTGCAGTGGCGCGATCCCGCGCCGCAGGACAACCCCGATTCGAACTCGCCGCGCAACGCGCGCTATCGCAGCGGCACCTTGTTGCTCGCCGGCTTCGGCATGGTCCAGGTGCCAGACGGCAAGGCCGGCGCCGAGGCGGGGACGCGGCAGGCCAACGAAGGCGAGGTCGGGGTGACGCTCAATGGCGATGCACAGAACGTGCATTCTGTGTCGCTCGTCAAGTTTTACGCCAGCGACGATTACCAGGGCATCCTGCAAAAACAGCTGGGGCCGGGCGCGTCGTTGAAGCCGATCGCGGGCCAGTGCGAGCTCGACTACGGCACCACCTCGGAAAACACCCAGGCCAATCAGTTCTTCGAGCTGTCCTTGACGGGCTCGAAAATCGTGTATGCTGAAGTCTACGTGGACGACGGCGGCAACCAAGGCCCCGGCACGACCACCTTCGAATTCACCCCCGACAAACCGGCGCAGAAGATCGCGTCGATGCGTTGCAAGGAGTCATAAGACCCTTAGCTGGTGCGACACGCGGTCTCTCGCAGACCCTCACAACTTGATTCGTCCTATCCAAAAGGAACAGCGTTATGGCTGATAGACGAGAAAAGGCAGTGGCCACTGCCCATGAGTACCACCAGGGTACGATCGCGAGCTTGGACGCTGCGATGACCCGACGTCTGGTTGCTTCCACGGTCCTGACCGAGAGCAACGGCGGTGATTTAGGGATCACCAACAAACAAGGCTATGTCGGTCGCTACCAGGCGGGAGCCGGTTGGCTGGCCGATGCCGGCTATGTCGACAAGCACAAGCTCGACGCTGCGATGAAACACGACGGCTTCGACCCCGAGAAAACCCGCGGGGCGGAGTGGAAGTGGGCGAGCAGCGGCGGCATGACGCGCTTCCTTGAAGACAAGTCGAACTGGAACCAGGGCCTGAGCCTGGACCAGTACAAGGCCTCGCCGGAACTGCAGGACAAAGCCTTCAAGACCAACAGCGACCAGGCCTATCGCCAGGCGCTGAAGGACGGCGTGCTGCACGCCGACGACAAGGCCGAGACCGTTGCCGGTTTCCTCAAGGCGCGCCACATCGCCGGCTACGGCGGCGCCAAGGCCGCGGTCACCGGCGGCCGCGTCAGCCGCGATGCCAACGGCACCAGCAATTACGATTACCTGCACGACATCACCCGCAATCGCGACGGCCTCAATCAGTTGATGGCGCGCGATCCGAAGACGCATGCGCGCATGGACGAGTCGCGCAGCGAACCGGCGCAGGCCAATGCGATGGCCGACGGCGTGCTCAAGCACGGCGAGCGCGGCCAGGACGTGCGCGCGTTGCAGGAAACCCTCGCCAAGCTCGGCTATCGCGACGCGCAAGGCCATGCGCCGCGCGCCGATGCCGACTACGGCGATCGCACCCGCGAAACGGTGCAGTCGTTCCAGCGCGCGCACGGGCTCAAGGACGACGGCATCGCCGGTCCGGACACGTTGCAGGCGCTCAAGCACGCGGCGCAGACGCCGTTGCTGTCCAATCCCGCGCATCCCGACCACGCGATGTACAAGGGCGCGCTCGAAGGCCTGGAAAAAATGGGCCCGCAAGCGTTCAAGAATCGCGACGAACTCGAACGCACGGCGGCGACGCTGGCGTTCGAGGCCAAGGTCAGCGGCCTGAGCAAGATCGATCACGTCGTTCCCACCGCCAACGGCGCAGGCCTGTTCGCGGTGCAGGGCGGTCTGGACGATCCGGGGCATAAGCGCATCCACGTCAGCAAGAGCCAGGCGGCCGAACAGCCGGTCGAGCAATCGACGTTCCAGGCCGCGCAGGACGCTCCGCAACTCGCCGCTCCCACCCCAGACAACAAGCCCAGAACCCAAAGCGCCTGACCGGGCGGCGCCGCCGCGCGCGCGATCGAATCGGATCCTCGCGATCCGCCTCGGCCGCGAATCGCGCAGCGGTACCGCTACGGGGCGTATCGGACGGGCACGCGTCTTCGACGACATCGGCACGGCCATTCGATCCGCCCCCGGCGCGCACGCAGCGTATCGGCGTGCATCGACATCGCTCAGTGCCTATCCGCAACAACCCGTTCAGATCAGTCAAGGAACGTCATGAAATCTGCGAATTTGTTAGCCATCGCTCTGCTCACGGCCCTGGTCGGTTGCAAGGCCGCCGACGCGCCGGCCGGCGATGCGACGAAGACGACGCAAGCCACGGTCGCTTCGCCTACCGCCGCCGCGCCTGCATCGACGCCGGCGGCGACTGAGCCGGCACCGGCAGCGGCCGGCGACGGCCGCTCGCTGTGCGCTGCAGGCGAGAGCGTGGTGTTCTCGTGCACCTTGTCCGGCGACAAGAAGTTCGCCTCGCTGTGCGCGTCCAAGGGCGTCAGCGATCAGGCCGGTTATGTCTACTTCGCGCAAGGCGCGGCCGGACATGCCGACTTCGTTTATCCCGCGGACAAATCCGCGCCGGCCGGCCGCTTCAAGCGCAGCCATCTGGGCTTCGGCGGCGGCAGCGGCGGCTTCGCGTATTCGTTCGAAGACGCCGGCCGCAAGCACATCGTTTATTCGATCTCCGGCGAAGGCCTGGAAGACCAGGGCGTGATCGTGGCCGCGGCGCAGGACCTGGCGAAAGCCGATTCCGCGCTGGCCTGCGAGAAGGGCAGCGTGATCGAAGACGAGGACGACGCGTTGTTCAAATACACGATGAGCTGGCCCAAGGACGAAGCCATCGAAAAGAACGGGCTGCCGCCCAAGAACTGACCGGCTGCGTTCCAGCCCGCTTATTACCTAATCAATCAAGGAAGGATTTTCATGTCTACACCGAACAACCGCGATTTCCTGCTGCTCAAGGCCTACGAGTCGGGCATCCGCGAACCGAAAGAACTCGCCGTTTTCATGGGCCAGATGCAGATCGAGTCCGGCGGCTTCAAGAGCATGAACGAGAACCTGCACTACAGCGGCGCGGGTCTGATGAAGAACTTCAACGGCCGCAACGGCATGGACACGCAGGCCGAGGCCGATGCGATCGCCGCCGGCGGCCAGGAAGCGGTCGCCAACGCGATCTACGGCGGCAAGTGGGGCGCGAAGAATCTCGGCAACACGCAGGAAGGCGACGGCTGGAACTTCCACGGCCGCGGCTACGTGCAGCTGACCGGCCGCAGCAACTACGCCGCCGCCGGCAAGGAACTCGGGCTGGATTTCACCGCCAATCCGGGTCTGGCCGCCGATCGCGACACCGCCGCGAAGGTCGCCGTGCACTACTGGCAGAGCCGCGTGGTGCCGCACGGCCATCAGCACGACGTCAAGGGTTCCACCCACGACATCAACGGCGGCGAAAAGCATTTGCCCGAGCGCCGCGCCGCCGCCGCGCAGTGGGAAAAGATGCTGACGCCGGAAGTGATGGAGCGCCTGGCGCACGGCGAAGTGAAGCTGCCCAAGAGTGTCGGCGGCCACGATCCGATGGCCGATGGCAAGCTCAAGCTCAACGAGCGCGGCGAAGCGGTGCAGCACATGCAGGAATCGCTGAAGGCGCTGGGCTATCGCGACGCGAAGGGCGGCGAGCTCAACCCCGACGGCCACTTCGGCAAGAAGAGCGAGGATGCGCTCAAGCAATTCCAGCGCGATCAGGGCCTCAAGGACGATGGCGTCGCCGGCCCGGCCACGCTGGACAAATTGAAGGAAGCGGTGAAGCAGCACGCGCAGGCGCCGGGTCAGGCGCCGCAGCACGCCGAGCCTGCGCGCGCGCCGTCGCTGGCCGATCCGGCCAATCGCGATCACGCGATGTACCAGCAGGCCCTGGACGGCTTGCAGAAGCTCGGTCCCAACGGCGGCTTCAAGAATCACGGCGAGATGGAACGCGCCGCCGCCACGCTGACCTACGAATCGCGCGTCCACGGCATGACCAAGATCGATCACGTCGTGCCCAACGCCGATCGCAGCGGCTTTTTCGCGGTGCAGGGCGGCTTGAACGATCCGGCCCATCAGCGCGTGCTGACCGACAAGCAGCAGGCGATCGGCCATTCGGTCGAGCAGACCAGCGCGCAACTGCGCCAGGACGTGCCGCAGCCGCAACAGCCTCAACAGCAGCCGGCGCAGGAAGAGCGCCAGCAGCAGCCGCGGACGATGGCGGCGTAAGGGTAAGACCGCTCGCCCCGGCAGGAGGCCAGGGCGGGCGGATGTGTTGGGGATGGTGCGTCCGCCGGTCGATCCGGCGGGCGCACCATCCCGGCCCCTCGCAGGGGCGCAGTTGTTCCGTGTTTGCGCTTCATCACCACTCGACAGTTGGAACCGGCCGATGACTACGAACCGCTATGCCCCGTTGATCGCTGTATGCGCTTTGTCGCTGGCGTTGCTGGCCTGCCAGAAGCAGGGCGCCGCGCCCGACGCCGCGCCGGCCGCGCCCGCGGCGGCAGCGCCCGCAACCCCCGCGGCCGCGCCTGCGACCGCACCCGTCGCCAGCACTCCCGCCCCTACGGATACCGCACCGATGACTACCGAAATTCCTCAAGGCTTTTCTTCCTACGCATCCGAATCCATCGGCGACGGCAAGCAGTGCGTGGCCGGCGCGACCCGCGACGAGGACGGCATGAACCAGCGTCCGGTCGCCTACGTCGCGCAGACCGCGGGCAAGCCGGTGTGGACCAAGTCGCTGGATCTGCCGGCCGACACCTACCAAAGCCGCGCCACCCACTGCGTGCGCGAAGGCGATGCGGTCTATGTGTTGCTGCAATCCGACACCCAGCCTGAGCAAAGCTTGTCGCAGACCTTGCTCAAGGTGGTGAAGCTCAGCCTGAGCAACGGCGCGGTGCAGGCCAGCGGCGATGTCGCCGTGCCCGGCGCGCAGGGCGCGTACTCGGCCTTCGTCGAAGAAGGCGCGCAGCACCTGCGCTGGGACAACGGCGCGCTGCAGGTCACGGGCCAGTACTTCAGCCTCAGCGATCCGGACAAGCGCAGCGATTTCCACGCCACGCTCAAGGCCGACCTCACGCATTGACGCGCATCGCGCGCAACCGGTTTTTCATCCCGGATCGATCGCTGTGTCGATCCAATCAGAAGGAGTTTGATCATGGGTAAGAAAGAAGAATTCATCGCCGACCTGTACCCGGCCGCGATGCGCGTGTCCAAGCAGACCGGCATGTCGGCCGAGCTGATCCTGGCGCAGGCCGCGCTGGAAACCGGCTGGGGCGAGAAAGTCCTGCCGGGCACCAACAACATCTTCAACATCAAGGACAGCAAGGGCTGGGACGGCCCGACCAAGACCTTCAACGTGTGGGAAATCGAAGGCGGCAAGAAGGTCTGGAAGGACCAGGATTTCCGCGTCTACGGTTCCATCGACGAAGCGCTGACCGACCGCGTCAAGTTCCTGAAAGAGAACGGCCGTTACGCCAAGGCCGGGCTGTTCGACGAAGGCACGCTGGGCAATCTGGAGAAGGAAGCCAAGGCGCTGCAGAAGGCCGGCTACGCCACCGACCCGGGTTACGCCAAGCAGCTGGGCGAAGTGTTCAACGGCCCGACCATGCGCCGCGGCATCGCCCTGGCCAACGGCCGCGACCACGGCGGCCCGGACCATGTCGAACCCAAGCCGGCCGACGCCAAGCCCGCACCGGCCAAGCCGGTCGATGCGATGGCCGACGGCAAGCTCAAGCTGGGCGAAGAAGGCAAGGCGGTGACGGCGCTGCAGGAGCGCTTGAACGAACTGGGCTTCCGCGACGCCAAGGGCCAGCCGCTCAAGCCCGACGGCGATTTCGGCGCCAACACCAAGCACGCGGTGCAGGCGTTCCAGCGCGCGCACGGTCTCGACGACGATGGCGTGGCCGGCGCCAAGACGCTCGACGCGCTGAAGAAGGCCGGGCAGACGACGCTGCTGTCGGATCCGGCCAACCGCGATAACGGCATGTACCAGCAGGCGCTGCAAGGTCTGGAGAAACTCGGCCCGCAGGCCGGTTTCAAGAACCGCGAAGAGCTCGAACGCGCCGCCGGCACCCTGACCTACGAGGCGCGGGTGAGCGGTCTGACCAAGATCGATCACGTCTCGCTGAGCGCCAACGGCAACGGCCTGTTCGCGGTGCAGGGCGAGCTGACCGATCCGGCCAACAAGCGCGTGCACGCTGACAAGGCGCAGGCCGCGGGCCAGCCGCTGGAGCGTTCCAGCCAGCAGCTGCAGCAGGACGTGCCGCAGACGGCGACGGTGGCGGCGCCCGAGCCGGAAAAGACCCGGGTCCAGGTCGCGTGATCCCCGCCGCGGCCGGCCCGATCGRCCGGCCGCGGCGGCAGGTTGCGATGGCGTGGCGCGCTGCCCAGACGCGGTCCGGGCTTGCTGCGAGAGTGCGAAGTTTCAGCAGGGAAATCGAACGATGAAATTCAAGCAGATCGGTGTATGGACAGCGGCGCTCGCGATGGCGATGGCGTTGGGCGGGTGCGAACTCGCTTCCAACAGCCAGCCCGCATCGGCCGCGGGCGACAAGAACGCGAAGCCGGCCGCGGCCGCGCCGGCGCCGCCGGCCCAGGCCTGCCCGTCGCAGGATTTCGACGTGTTCCTGAAGGCCTTCGCCGACGACGCGCAGATCCAGCAGGCCTACACCCAGCGGCCGCTGCAAAGCGAGACCATCGACGCCAACGCCGATCCCGAGCCCAAGCCGGTGACCGCGATGCTCGACGGCGACGCGCTGCATTTTCCGCTGATGCCCAGCGCGGCCAAGCAACAGGCTGACGGCCTGGTGCTGAGCCAGACCGAGCTCAACGGCGACAAGGAAGTGATGCTGGCCAAGCCCGACACCGACTACCAGCTGTCGTTCTTCTTCCGCAAGGGCGAGTGCTGGACGCTGTACCGGATGCGCGACGACTCGCTCTGACGGCAGCGCCACCCAGCCCCGCATTCCCTTCAGGAGATCGCAATGTCCTACCAAGACGTCATGAACACGATCCTGCCGCAGCAGCAGGGCCGTGAGGCGCACATCACCGGCCACTACGGCGAGCATCGCGAAAACGGCGCGCACGGCGGCTCGGATTTCAATTACCAGGGCGGCCAGGCCGGGGTGAATCTGACCCATCCCACCATCCATTCGCCGATCGGCGGCACGGTGGAATTCGTCGGCGGCCGCTACGGCACCATCACCATCCGCGATGCCGAGGGCAACAGCCATCAGCTGCTGCACACGCAGAGCCAGTCGGTGGTGGTCGGCCAGCGCGTGGAGGCCGGCAGCGAGATCGGCACGATGGGCGGACGCGGCCCGCGCGGCGAGGAGCAATACGCCCAGCACGTGCATTACCAGATGAAAGACGCGCAGGGCCGCAGCATCAATCCGGAAGAATTCTGGAATCAGCGCCAGAGCGTCGGCGGCCGCACCGCGGCGCAGGCCGACGACGGCGTGCTGCGCAAGGGCGAGAACGGCGCGGAGGTGCGCAAGCTGCAGGAGGATCTCAATCGCCTGGGCTATCGCGACGAACACGGCCAGCCCTTGAACGCAGACGGCAACTTCGGCGACCGCACCCGTCAGGCGCTGCAATCGTTCCAGCGCGAGCACGGCCTCAAGGACGACGGCGTCGCCGGTCCGCGCAGCCTGGACGCGATCAAGCACGCCGGGCCGCGCCAGGACGATCGCAGCAGCGGCCTGCTGTCGAATCCGAGCCATCCCGACAACGCCATGTACCGGCAGGCGCTGGACGGCCTGGAACGGCTGGGCCCGCAGGCCGGTTTCAAGACCCATCAGGATCTGGAACGCGCCGCCGCGACGCTCACCTACGAGGCGCGCGTCAGCGGCATGAAGCAGATCGATCACGTGGTTCCGAACGTCAACGGCACCGGTGTGTTCGCCGTGCAGGGCGCGCTCAACGATCCGGCCCATCACCGCGTGTTCGCCGACAAGCAGCAGGCGATGAGTCAGACGGTCGAACAGTCTTCGCAGCGTTTGGCGCAGGACGTGCCGGCCTTGGCGCAGCAGGCCGAGCAGCACACGCAACAGCAGCAACATCAACAGCAGCAACGCATGACGATGGGTTGAGTCCGGCTTCGGCCGGGCGAGGCGGCGCATGGAAGCGTCGCGGCAAGACAGGATGCAGGGGAGGCCGCCGCTGGGACGCGGCGGTGTTTCCACAGGCTGATCCGGACCGGCGACCGCGTCTTCGGTGGAGGTGGAACGGCGGTTCGGATTGGAGTGCCTCGCAGGCCAGGGACGGTTAAGCAGTCGCTGCGGGGTTCGCGACATGGAGGTCGATGCTTCGCCCGCAAGGGCGGAGGGGCACGGCAGGTTCGGTCACTAGGGAGGCCGAACCTGCCGCTGCCGCTTACTTGCCTTCGGGCATGCGCGCCGCTCGCGGCGTTGCGCGACGGCCGGTTCGACCCGGGCCCGGGCCCGGGGTAGGCTCGACAAGGAACGCGCCCGGCTGCGGCCGGGACCGCATCGGGTCGGGCGACACGCGACAGCCGCACGCCGCATGCGTGGCGGCGACACCGCTCCGGCCGGCATCCGGGGCACAACATCACCGGACCGGAATGTCCGGACGGAGGCAGCGATGAGCTCCAATCCACCGGATCAACAGCTTCGCGTCAGCGCCGACGACGCCAGCCACACCCTGGACGACATGCGCCGGGCGCAGCAGCGCAATTTGCTCAGCAGCCCGAACCATCCGCAGCACGACCAGTTCTCGCAGGTTCGCGTGTGCCTGGACAAGCAGGAAATGGCGCGTTCCTACAGCCCGGGCGAACGCGACAACCTGGCCGCGGCGCTGGCCCTGGAAGCCGCGCGCGGCCGTCACGGCGTGGACCACGTGGTCTTCAGCCACGACGGCGCGCGCGCGTTCGCGGTCGAGGGCGAACTGGATTCGCCGAGCCGTCAGGTCAGCTACGTCGATGCCGGCCAGGCCGCGCAGCAATCGATCCAGCGCAGCAGCGAGCAGTTCGCCCAGCTCGCGCGCGAGCAGGAACTGCAGGACCGCCAGCGCGAACTCGAACGCCAGCGCGACGCCGAGCGCAGGCGCGAGCGCGAACAGCAGGACCCGGACGGGCAGGCCGCCGCGCGCAGCACCGAGCGCGAGCAGCCCTCGCTGCTGCGCAACCTGTTCAAGGACAAAGACTGATCGCCCCGGTCCGTCGCCGAGCGCGGCGGACTGGACTGAATCCACATCCGGTCAGCCCCCGCTGATCGAGCCCGCCGGACCCAGGTCCGGCCCGCGCAGGCATCGGAGGCCCGCAATGAACGAATATCGCCATCACATCCAGACCCGGGGCCACTATCAGATCGTCGCCCTGACCCGGGACTCGGAGTACGAACAAGACGACGTCTACGCCTACGCGATCATGTCCTCGGCCGGCGTCAAGCTGCACCAGGAGGTCACCCTCAGCGAGGCCCAGATCTGGCTGGACGACCGCATCCTCAAAGATTTGATCGACAGCAGCGACGTTTCGCCGGATATGATGTCCCCATCGCGCCGGGTGGAGCGTTCAGGGCTCCGCAGTGGCCGGAAGCGAAGCTGACCGACAGCGGGGTCGGGGAAACAAAGCAGGAAACAAAACGTGAAAGGGAAGCCGATTGTTGCCCTGGTGGCATTGCTGTTGTTCATTGCCGCGGGCGCGTATCTGTCCGGATACGTAACGTTGTTGTTGCTGAAAGTCGAAGCCGCCGTCAAATGGAATACGTACCTTGAGTACGTCAAGGCCTTGCATCTGCCGCAGGTCCGGCCGTATGTGGGCAAGATCAAGGCCGGCGGCTTCATCGGCTTCGGCCTGCCGCTGGCCGCGTACTGCGGCCTGCTGTATGTGATGTTCATGCCGAAGAAGCAGTCGATGCACGGCGACGCGCGTTTCGCCACCGCCGGCGACTTGAGCAAGAAGGACATGTTCAAGTCCACCCCGACCAGCATCGTGGTCGGCAAGTACAACGGCCGGCTGGTCCAGCTCAGCGGCCAGCAGTTCGTGATCCTGGCCGCGCCGACCCGTTCGGGCAAGGGCGTGGGCATCGTGATTCCGAACCTGCTCAACTACCAGGCCTCGATGGTGGTGCTGGACATCAAGCAGGAAAACTTCGACCTGACCAGCGGCTGGCGTTCGCAGCAGGGGCAGGAAATCTTCCTGTTCAATCCCTTCGCCGAAGACCGCCGCACCCATCGCTGGAATCCGCTGACTTATGTGTCGGCCGATCCGGCCTTCCGCGTCTCCGACCTGATGAGCATCGCCGCGATGCTGTATCCGGACGGCTCGGACGATCAGAAATTCTGGGTCAGCCAGGCGCGTAACTGCTTCATGGCCTTCACCCTGTACCTGTTCGAAGCCTACGAAGACGCGAAGAAAGTCGGCTTCCCGTTCGGCACGCTGCCGACCCTGGGCGCGGTCTACCGCTTGTCCTCGGGCGACGGCAAGAGCGAGCTCAAGCCCTTCCTCAAGGGCCTGTCGGAGCGGCCGTTCCTGAGCAGCAACGCCCGCGCCGCGTTCGGCAACATGCTGTCGCAGGCGGACGAAACCTTCGCCTCGATCCTGGGCACGTTCAAGGAGCCGCTCAACGCCTGGATCAACCCGGTGCTGGACGCGGCCACGGCGACCGACGATTTCCTGCTGACCGACCTGCGCAAGAAGAAGATGACGATCTACGTCGGCATCCAGCCCAACAAGCTGGCCGAAAGCCGCTTGATCGTGAATCTGTTCTTCAGCCAGATCATCAACCTCAACACCCGCGAACTGCCGCAGAACAACAAGGAACTCAAGCATCAGTGCCTGTTGCTGATGGACGAATTCACCTCGATCGGCAAGGTGGACATCATCGCCTCGGCGGTGTCGTACATGGCCGGTTACAACATCCGCCTGCTGCCGATCATCCAGAGCATGTCGCAGCTGGATGCGACCTACGGCAAGGACATCTCGCGCACCATCATCACCAACCACGCGCTGCAGATCATCTACGCGCCGCGCGAGCAGCAGGACGCCAACGACTACTCCGACATGCTCGGCTACACCACCGTGCGCAAGCAGAACATCACCCGCGGCAAGGAAATCTCGCGCAGCGAGTCGGAAGAGCGCCGCGCGCTGATGCTGCCGCAGGAACTCAAGGCGATGGGCTTCGACACCGAGGTGTTCCTGTACGAAGGCATCCCGCATCCGGTGAAGTGCGACAAGATCAAGTACTACCAGGACAAGCTGTTCACCCAGCGTCTGCTGCCGAAGGTGACGGTGCCGATGCTGGATGTGAAGGTCTGACCGACCCGATTGGCCGGTCCCAGGCGCCACCGCGATCGCCGATCGCGGTGGCGTTTTTGTTTGTGGGCAAGCCGGTAAGTCCCGGAGCCCCTCTCCCGCTCGCGGGAGAGGGGTTGGGGTGAGGGCGCGAGCCGTCGCAGAAAAAGCATTTCGTGCCTACGGCACTCATTCCTCACCCCAGCCCTCTCCCGCGCCCCAAAGGAAGTCACCTTGGGTGGCAAGCGGGAGAGGGAGAAGGAATGATGCGGTTTTGTCACGGCTGCCGCGCCATGCCCGCGAGTTCTGACGACAGGACGAACCCGCCCAAATTTTGAACCGGCGACGCGATCTGCCGCGGCGCTCGCGCGTCATAATGGCGGCAGCACGCACGTCAGGCCGAACCGTCATGAAAGACCTCCGCGTATCCCTCGTTCAAGGCGCCACCCGCTGGCACGACCCCGCCGGCAATCGCGAGTACTACGGCGATCTGATCGCCTCGCTGCACGGCATCACCGATCTGGTGCTGCTGCCGGAGACCTTCACCAGCGGTTTCAGCAACGAAGCCATCGGCAGCGCCGAGACCATGGACGGCCCTACAGTCGCCTGGATCCGCGAGCAGGCCGCCAAGCTCGGCGCGGCGGTGACCGGCAGCGTGCAGCTGCGCACCGACGAAGGCGTGTTCAACCGCCTGCTGTTCGCCACGCCCGACGGCGAGCTTCAGACCTACGACAAACGCCACCTGTTCCGCTTCGCCAAGGAGCACGAGCGCTACGCCGCCGGCCGCGACCGCCTGACGGTGGAGTGGAAGGGCTGGCGGATCTGCCCGATGGTCTGCTACGACCTGCGTTTCCCGGTGTTTTCGCGCAACCGCTTCGATGTCGAGCGGCCCGGCGAGGCCGACTTCGATCTGCTGCTGTACGTGGCCAACTGGCCGTCGGCGCGCGCCTATCCGTGGAAGACGCTGCTGCGCGCGCGGGCGATCGAAAACCTGTGCTACGTCGCCGGCCTGAACCGCGTCGGCGACGACGGCAACGGCCTGCACTATGCCGGCGACAGCGCGGTCATCGATTTCCTCGGCCATCCGATCAGCGAATGCACCGACGAGGAAGTTGTCGTCACCACGACCTTGCAAGCGGCCGAGCTGGCGGCGCATCGCGAGCGTTTCCCGGCGATGCTCGACGCGGACCGGTTCGAGTTGCTGTGATCCGCGCTTACGCGCGCAGCGACGCTCAGTAATCTTCCCCGGCGCGCGAACGCACCGCGCCGGCTTCGATGTCGGCCTCGCTGACGCCGCGCTTGTGGAAATACACCTGTTCGGCGGCCCAGCGCAGCGGCGCGGAGTGCAGCAGCAGGTCGAACGGCCAGTCGAACTGGAAGCGGTCGAAGGCCCAGCGCAGCGCGCGCTTGCGGCGGAATTTCGGCGCCGCGTCCTGGGCGATGGATTCCGGCGCCGGACCGATGCCGCGCGCGTGCAGGGCGATCGCCTGGCCCAGGGTTTCGCCGTGCGCCCAGGCCGAATGGATGCCGCCGGCGGTCACCGGCGAGACGATGCCGGCGGCGTCGCCGGTCAGCATCACGCCGTCGCGCGCGAGCGGGAACACCGGCCCGCCGCAGGGAATCAGGCCGGCGCGGGTCGCGGTGGATTGCAGTTGCGCGCCCAGGCCGACCACGTCGCGGACGCGGGCGAGGAAGCCGTCGATATCCGGCACGCGCGCGCGCTCGGGATCGTGCCGCAGCGCCAGCCCGGCCTGCACGCCGGTCGGATTCTGCGCGACCCAGCCGATGTAGCCCGGCGCGTAGCGCTTGCTGACGAAGCAGTGCAGGGCGCCCGACTCGGGCAGGGTGGCCTGCGGGAATTCGTATTCGATGCCGTACAGGAACTCATGCGTGCGGCCGAGCCCGGTGCGCTCGGCGACGCGCGATTTCGCGCCGTCGGCGCCGACCAGGAAACGCGTGCGTCCCACGCCTTCGATGCGCCAGCCCTCGCCGTCGCGCTCGGCCTGAGTGAACGACGCGCCCAGGCGCAGATCGACCTCATGCCGCACCAGTTCCTGCGCCAGCCAGCGCATCAGCCGCGGCGTGTCGGTGGTCAGGAAGTAATAGCCCGGCGCGCTCAGCGCCATGCTGCGCAGCTTGGGCGAGTACAGCCGCACCCGTTCGACCCGGTGCAGACAGCCGGCCGGCGCGCGGCTGAGCCAGGTCTGCTCGGCCGCTTCCTTGACCACGATACCGGTGGTGCGCAGCTTGTCGCCCGGATCGCGCTTGCGTTCGAGCACGACCACGCGCAGGCCCGCGCGCGCCGCCGCCAGCGCGCAGGCGGCGCCGGCGAAACTGGCGCCGACGACGACCAGATCGCAATCGTAGTGAGCGGTGTCCTGGTTCATGGGCGGACCTGTGCGTTGGGGGTTGCGCACAGTGTCGGCGCGTTGCGCGAAGGGCGTATGGCGGCTGTGTGAAGTGCCGGCGCAGGCCTGAGGCCTTCAGGCCCGATGCTTTTCGTTCCAACGCCGCGATCTGACCGGAGAGCATCGGGCCTGAAGGCCCTCCCACAAAAGACTTCGATGGCGTCGAGAGCGCTTGAGCGACGGATTCAGGCCCGGGGCTTTGCGGCCTGTCGAGAGGCCGCGGGCGCACAAATGGCTTCGACCGCGGTCTCCAGGCCATCGAGCGCGGCCCGCGGCGTCGCCTCGCAAGCCGCGCGCACGATCGCTCCGTCCACCGCGATCGCCAGCGCGCCCGCGCGTGCCTCGCGCCGGCTGCCGGGCGGCAGCAATCCGGCGATGCGCGCCTGCATCTGCCGCTTGTGCTCGCGCGAACGCGCCACCGCTTCGGGCAGGACCGGGCCGATCTCGGCCACCGCGTTGATGAACGCGCAGCCGCGGAACTGCGGATGCGCKAACCATTCGCCCATCGCCGCGACCAGCGCCGCGGGGTTTGAGCCGAAGCGGAGCAGGGCGCTGTCGAACCAACTCATCCAGCGTTCGTGTCGGTAGTCGAGAAAGGCCAGGATCAGCTCGTTCTTGCTCGGGTAGTGCCGGTACAGCGTCACCTTGGTCACGCCGGATTCGGCGATCACCTGGTCGATGCCGGTCGCGCGGATGCCCTGCAGGTAGAACAGGTCGTGCGCGGTGTGCAGGATGCGTTCGCGGGCGCTCGGGACCGGGTCGGTTTTGCCGTTCATGGCGCGATGGTAGATCGGTTCGCGCAGCTTCGCCATCGATGTAGACAGATCGGTCTACCGGCGTTAATTTATTCGTGTAGACAGATCGGTCTACTTACTTTGGAGCCGCTCATGGAAACCCGTCCACCGTTGCCGCCGTTCACCCGGGACAGCGCCGTGCAGAAAGTCCGGCTGGCCGAAGACGCGTGGAATTCGCGCGATCCGGCCCGCGTCGGCCAGGCCTATTCGCTGGACACGCGCTGGCGCAACCGCGCCGAGTTCGTCCAGGGCCGCGAGCAGGCGGTGGCGTTCTTGCAGCGCAAGTGGAGCCGTGAGATCGAGTACCGCCTGATCAAGGAATTGTGGACCTTCGAAAGCCATCGCATCGCCGTGCGTTTCGCCTACGAATGGCGCGACGATTCCGGCCAGTGGTACCGCAGCTACGGCAACGAGAACTGGGAATTCGGCGACGACGGTTTGATGTCGCTGCGGCTGGCGAGCATCAACGACAAGCCCATCGCCGAAAGCGAGCGCAAGTTCCATTGGCCGCAAGGACGGCGTCCGGACGAACATCCGGGGCTGAGCGAACTGGGGCTTTGACGGCGCGAGCGGTGTGAAATCATGGCTGCATCGCGATCGCGGCTCGCACCGTTCCCGCAGAAATTACGACGCCGTAAACGAACAAGGGCGCCGAAGCGCCCTTGTGCCGTACACCGATACATCGCTGCGGATCACTTCGCCGCGGCCAATCCCGCATACACCGCGTCGCGCAGATCGAAGGTGAACTCGCCGTCCATTCCTTCGATCGCGGTGTTGGTCAGCGCGACCACGCTGAGCCCGCGCTGCGCATCGACGAACCACGAGTGTCCGTACACGCCGCCCCAGGCGATGGTGCCGCGCGACTGCGGCGTGCCGCTCGCGGCCGGATCGCTCAGCACCGCCCAGCCGTAGCCATAACCCCAACCCGGGTCGAGGCCGTCGAGCGGGGCGGGCACGTGCTCGCGCATCATCGTCGCCACCGACTCGGCCTGCAGAATCTCGCCGCCGCCCCGGCGCAGCGTTTCCAGCAGGCTCAGCACGTCGCCGGCGGTGCCGGCCAGGCCGGCGCCGCCGGAGGGATACGAAGCCGCGTTCTCCAGACGGTTGGGCGCGTAGCGCAGCGCGCCATCGAAAAACGGCAGCACGGTTTCGTCGTGCATGCGCGCCGGGCGCCGCGAGCCGTCGGCGGCGAGGCCGTCGCTGTAGGGCGTGGCGGTGCGTTTGTGGTCGACGATGCGAAACGCGGTGTCCTTCATCGCCAGCGGCGCGGCGATCAATTCTTCGATCAACGCCGGCAACGGCGTATCGGTGGCGCGCGCCATCGCTTCGCCGAGCACGTCCAGGCCGATCGAATACTTGAAGCCCTGGCCGGGCGGAAAACGCAACTGCGCCCGGCTCAGGCGCCGCAGGTTCTCATCGATGCCCAGGCCGGGCTGATCGAAGCCGTCGGAGACGTTCAACTGGTCGTAATCGCTGCCGGTCGGCTCGACGAAGCGATAGCTCAGGCCGGAGGTGTGGCTCAGCAACTGGCGCAGGGTGATCTGCGGTTCGCTGCCGTCGGCCAGACGCGGGCGGAACTGCGGCAGGTAACGCGTCACCGGCGCGTCCAGGTCGATGCGGCCTTGTTCGGCCAGCTTCATCGCCGCGGCGGCGACGATGGGCTTGGTCACCGAGGCGAGCAGGAAGATCGCGTCTTCACGCATCAGGCGGTCGGATTCGCGATCGGCCAGACCGGCGGCGCGGCGGTAGACCAGCTGGCCGTCGCGGGCGATCAGCACCACGGCGCCGACCAGACGGCGTTCGGCGATGGCGCGGTCGATCGCGTCATCGACGCGGTCGCGCAAGGCGGTCGGCGCGGGATGTTCGGCGATGGCGGTCGCGGCGACGGACTCGAGAACGGGCAGATTCATGGGGATTGCCTGTGCCTTCGGTTAGGTGCGTGCAAGCTGGGCGCTAATGATGCAGTGCACAAGTGACCGGGGTGAAACACTGCGATGCCGTGATCGGATTGCCTTGCCGAGCGGTTCGAGGCCGGCGCGGCGCGAACGGCGGCGAACCTGTCCGGATCGGGTCAGCGGCTGTGCCGATGTGGTTTCGTATGCGCGAAGCCGGGCCGCGCCTTCCCGGACCGTGCCGAGTTCCCCCAGCCGTCATCCCCGCGAAGGCGGGGATACAAAGACTTCAGCGTCATGCCTCGGTGAAGCCCTGGATCCCCGCCTGCGCGGGGATGACGGTGACGAGGCCGCACAAGGGCGATCCCACGAAAAACAAAAGGGCGCCGAAGCGCCCTTTGTTCGCTACCGATCCGGCCGCTGACCGCGGACCGGATCGTGTCGTCGCCGACTCAGCCGCGCGGGCCGCGGCCGCCGCCGGGACGTCCGCCGCCGCGCGGGCCGCCGGGACGCGGGCCGTTCGGGCGGGCGGTGTTGCCG